>CAZGQL010000037.1:28639-35810 GCA_964527905.1 uncultured Syntrophobacteraceae bacterium | reverse complement strand
CGGGACTCTGGTGATTTAATGAAAACCCGGACAAGCGGTGGCCGGCAGATTGTGCATGTTACTGGTGCCATGGGCGGAAGTTTGAGAAAAAAAGCTTTAAAAGAACCGGTCGGTATGGTATACGATGGGGCAATGCCTGATCATGTCTGAATCACATTAGGGGAGAGAATGTATGGAGCCGTTGTTGCTGTCGAAACGTGAGAGGCGCAAGCTGGCGACGCAATTCGCCGACTTGTGTCTCACCTGCGGCACATGCGCAGGCGGGTGCCCGGTCACTGGGGTGGATGGGCTGGACGTCCGGAAAGCAGTGCGGTTGGTGGTGTTGGGGATGGATCAGGAGTTGATCGACTCCCGATTCCCGTGGGTATGCACCCTTTGCGGTCGCTGTGAGCATGCCTGCCCCATGAAGATCGACCTTCTGGCGCTGTTGCGGTCGGCCCGCAGCCAGCGAGCCAGGGATCTGGTGCCCGGTGTGCTCCACAAGGGCGTCGAGATGTGCCTCAAGACCGGCAACAACGTAGGCATTCCCAAGGAAGACTTCCTGTTCCTGCTCGAGGACATGGGTGCGGAATTGGCCGAGGAGCTGCCGGGCTTCGAGGTGCCGGTCGACAAGAAGGGGGCCAAGTACCTGTTCACCATCAACTCCAAGGAGCCCTTCGGAGAACCCGAGGACATGCTCTTCTGGTGGCGCATCCTGTACGCGGCGGACGAATCCTGGACCACCACCTCCGAGAATTGGGAAGGCGTCAACTGGGGTCTGTTCACGGGGGACGACGCGGCCATGAAGGAAGTGGTCGGCCGTATCGTCAAGAATTACAAGGAGCTCGGCTGCGAGTACCTTGTCTTACCCGAGTGAGGTCACGCTTACTATGCGACCAGGCTTGGTCTGCAAAAGTGGTATGCTGACGAAGGCGTCAAGTTCTTGAGCGTTCACGACCTCCTGAAGAAATACATCGAAGAAGGCCGGATCAAGATTGACAAGTCCATCCATCATCACCTGACGACGCTCCACGATCCATGCAATTATGGGCGGAAGAGCGAACGCATGTTTGGCCACGGCTATTATGAGGAGCCCCGCTGGATCGTTCAGCAGTGCTGTGAGAACTATGTCGAAATGTATCCCAACCGGGCCAACAATTTCTGCTGCGGGGCCGGCGGCGGGGCCTGGGCGGCTCCCTACGTGGAAGAGCGGATCTTCTACGGTCGTGTCAAGGCCAAACAGATCAAGGACACCGGCGCCAAGCTGCTCATCGCGCCGTGCCACAACTGCCGCGACCAGATCATGAAGAGCCTCCGCAAGGAGTATGACTTCATGGATGTGGAAGTGAAATACATCTGGGAATTGGTGGCGGATTCGCTCATCATCGAGCCCAAAGAAGGGGGAGATGCCGACGAGGAATAGCCGCGGCGTCCACTGAATTCGAGCCCCCGAATCGTGCCCTTGAGGCGTGGTGAGGGGGCTTTCTATTTTGCTTTGGGTTTGCCGCCGAGCCGCATGCCGTCTCGATCGTGGACGTGAAGCCCGAAGCCGCTGGCTTGCGTTCACCTCTCCGGCCCAAGACTGGAAAGACCAGTGGCCATGGCAAGTAAGTCTGGAATCAAGAAGAAGAAAGAACCGAAGAGACCGGCGGTCGTGCTGGAAACCGATGAGCTCCGGGAGCTCGGCATGATCCTGGACCGTCTGGCCGTCCAGAGTCCCGATGGAGAAAGCCTCGACAATTGTCTCCGGTCATTGCGGGGCACGCTCAAGGGAAGGGAGGCCTTGACCGTTGCGTTGATCGAGGCGTTGGGAAAGCGCCCCACGGAAGTCGGCTTCCGGGCATTCCAAGTTCTTGGGGACCTGCTCGAGGGAAGCCAAAATGCGCGCGTGCTCAAGCAGGCCGCCTATCGATTCGCTCAGAAAGGCTTTGTGAAGCCAACGGACAAGACGAGCCGTGGGATCACTCTGGTAGGCAAGGAATCGCGGCACTCGCTCGCATACTTGCTCCTGGAGGACGAGCCGTGCTTTTTGGTCACCGCCTTGGTGCATTCGCCAGAGGCACCGGAGCCCCTTGCCCTTGTGGCTTATTTCAGGGATGGTTTCGACTGGTTGCACTTGGATGTCACGCCTTCGTCGAGCAAGGCGTACAGGGAATTTGTCGCCAAAACTTCCCGTTCGGCGGAGGCTCCCCTGTGTGAGATCCCCATCTGGCATGCGGTGAGGCTTGTGTATGAGATGATGGACTGGAGTCTGGACAAACGGCCGGCCTTGGGCGGCACGGTGAAGCGGATCCTGGAGCCGTTTCGTGAACCGGAGAGAAAACCTTATGCCTACGAGGTCTTGGGAGACGTGGAAGCCGGGGGTGCGGTGCCCACGGACCAGGATGTCGCGGTCGTGTTCGACACGCTGCCCGTGAGGTGGGTCCTCTTTTCCGAGGAGGAGATGAAACCATGGCGGGAGGCCGTGGTGGCAGCTGAGACGTCCGTGCTCGTGGTTTCGGAAGATCTGCGGTTTGAGCGCGTCGAGGGTCTGATCCGAAAGGCGGCGGATGCCCTGTGCGTCGGTAGGAAGCGGGACTTCCTTCAACGCTTTCTGGAAGAGGGGGCGTTGTGGCTGCAAGGCACACGGCGCCAGGAAGCCGGGGCCTCGGTGTGGAGATTGGCCCGGCATCTGGCCCGGGGAGGGGAATGCGGGTCGAATCCCCTGGTCTATCAACTGGTGCTGGAATCCATGAGGCGGTACTGGCCCGGAGACTTTGAAACCGATTCGAGGCAAAAGGAAGATCGCCGGGACTCGTCGGCCTTCTACGAGGTCACGGACTCAGGGTTAATCATTCCGAGGTGAAGGGCCCATGCTTGAAACGATTCAGGTCAACACGTCCGATCATGCCGTCATGGTCGACATCACGGACCTCGTCGCCCGCAAGGTTCAAGACAGTGGGATTCGAAGCGGTCTTTGCGTGGTGTATGTTCCCCATACGACGGCGGGGGTCATGGTGAACGAAGGTGCGGACCCTGCGGTGATGCAGGATTTCTTGACGATCCTGGACAACCTGGTCCCGTGGCGGGGAGGCTACCGCCACGCGGAAGGCAATTCGGCGGCACACATGAAGGCTGCGCTGTTGGGAGGATCAGCCCAGATCATCATCGATGCGGGGAGACTCATGTTGGGCACCTGGGAGAGGATCTTTCTATGCGAATTCGACGGTCCACGCACACGCAAGATCCGCATCAAACTCTTGGCCGATCCGCAGCCGTCCGGGAACTGAGTACGTGTTGGGGGAACGTCTGAGGGAGGTTCTGTGGGACCACCCTTGGCGGTCCCCCCGTTTGCTGCCTTCGCCGGCGGCAATTCACCCACCTTCTGCAGCTTGTGTCCGAGGGGAGGCTGCGAAAGACTTCGCATCCTCCTGCCTTTAATCATTCCCCCTTTTACTGCCTTGGGCTCGTCCCTGCCCCCATTTCGCCTTTACTCGGATCGACCGATCCTCAGGAGTGCGATCTGCTCGGACAACAAACCCAGCGCAAACACCAAAAGACCGCCCGTCAGGGATATGACGATGGGAAGCGTCCAGGGTTTGCCGACAACGAGTTTGTAAATGGCGTAAAAGAAACCGGGATAGAAGATGAGCGCCGAAAGGGGCAGAAAGAGGCGTAACGGGGTGAACAACGTGCCGAGTCGGGCCAGAATGAGCAGGAACTTGAACCCGTCGTACAGGAGTCTGATCTTGCTTTTTCCCACGCGTGCCGAGGCCTTGATGGGCACGTACTTGACGCTCTGGCCCGCATGGAACAGGGCGATCGTGACCGTGGACGGGTAGGAAAAGCCCCTGGGAAAGAGGTAGGCGACGCGTTTGGCGACGGCTGCATCGATGGCCCGAAACCCCGACGTGAGGTCCTCCACCTTGCGGCCGGCGATGTAAGAGGCGAGGCTGTTGTAGAACCTGTTGGCCACGTTGCGGTGCAGTTGGGCTTCTGATTCCTTGGTGCGGGCCCCGACCACCATCTCGTAGGCGGGGATATGCTCCAAGAGCCTCGGGATGTCGTGCGGGTCATGCTGCCCGTCCCCATCCATGAGCACGATGACGTCCCCTTCGGCGCGGCGAATGCCCCGTTTGACCGCGGCTCCATTGCCGATGTTGTAAGGGTGTCGGATGACGGTCGCCCCTGCCGCTTGGGCCGCGTCCGCGGTGTCGTCCCGGGATCCGTCGTCCACCACGATGATTTCATGGTCGAGGTCGTTTGCGGTCAGGACGCTCCGCACCTCGTTGATCACCTTCCCAATGATTCCTCCCTCGTTGTACGCAGGAATGACAACACTGACTTTTCCAGGGCTCTGCATCGCCGCGCTCCATCGGTGACCAAGTTAGTGGAAGACATATGGTGCCCCCCTTATAGCACTCAGTCCCAAGCGGTGCACGACCTAAAGTGAGGGAAAACAAGGACCTCGAGCGATCACGCTGCATGTCTTCCCGGACCTTCGGGCAAAAAGATGGTTCGCAACGGCGAGGCAGGGCGGCGAAGTGACGCTTCTCAGAAGCACCGGTGACAAAACGCGTCAGTCTCTGGGCAGGGGGTGACGAAACCCGGCAAATGAGAGAGGCGGGAAGAGGGCTTGAATGCTTCAAGTGTGAGAGTGAGCGGGAGATCGACTTGTTGGCATTCAAGTTGCTAACTAAAGGCGCAACGTCACGACGACGCGAACGCGAGTGAAGATGGTTTTAAAGTTTTGGGATCGCGTCACGATAAGAGAAGCATACCAAGGAAGGAGGTGCCAAAGGACGGGGACAGACAAATGATGGAAGTAGTGGTTGTCACGGATTGAGTCGATCGTTGAAATGAATGGAACCAACAAGTAACAAACCAATCGAATCCAAGGAGAAGGCAATGTTGATCAAGATGAAGGAAAGCAAGGGTTTCACTCTGGTGGAATTGATGATCGTTGTGGCCATCATCGGCATCCTGGCCGCCGTCGCGGTACCGTTCTATCAGCGCTATGTACAGAAAGCCAAACTCACCAGCCTCGTTTTTCCGGCGGTCCACTCGATTGAGACGAACATCGCCGCCTACTTCGCGGTGGCGGGGACCTTTGCCGGACTGAATTTCGCGGCCATGACGAAGGACTCCGACCTGAAGTGTATCGACCAGAGCAGCTCCTCCACGTTCGGCTATGATGCCACCACCCGTAAGCTCATCTTCACGGTCAGCAGTGATTCCACCCCGAATACCGGTTGTCCCGAACTGGGTACCCTCGCTGGTCGTACCCTTGCCGCAGTTCCTCAGGTATCTGCGGATGGCAGGAAGATCGTCGGTTGGACCCTCACCGGTGGGCTTGCGGACGAGCTTGGCTTGAGATAGTCGTCAACCGCAAACGAAGAGACTCAACAAGAAGAGGGCTGCGTGACTCCGCAAAGCCCTCTTCTTGATTTTCGGGGATGAAGGATGGAAACTCGGCTTATTCGATACGGTACGAAATACATCAGTCTTAGTTTTCCATTCATCTTTGTGTTAATGATCTTGGTGGCTTATTCCAACTCTCTCTATTCCCCGCCCGTTCTGGACGATTTCCATTCATTCATCGACGAACCCCTGGTAAGAGTTACCAATTGGTCTATCGATACCATTGTTTCCCTTTCACAGACCAAGTTTTCATTTCAAAGATGGATCCCAATGCTTTCATTTGCTTGGGACAACTGGTTTGGCAACGGCAATATATTCTATTTTCATATCACCAATCTCGTGATTCATCTCTTGTGCTTTTTCGCGACAATCGGCCTTGTAAATCAACTGGCGCAAGCGGCTTTCCAAATGCCGGGCATCAAACAGGAGCAGCCCTTCGGATCCCTGGATCTTGCGTTTTGGGTAGCCGCAATTTGGGCCTTGAATCCGGTTCAGACCAATGCGGTCACCTATCTGGTTCAGCGCATGACGTCCCTGTGTTCCCTGTTTTTCATAGTGAGCGTGACATGTTACCTCGCGGGTCGGAATCGCGCACGGTGGGGCCGGGGGCGGGCGATGTCCTACGGTCTCTATGCCTTGAGTGGCTTGAGTGCCTTGCTGGCTTTGCTCTGCAAAGAAAACTCGGCCATGATCCCGGTGGTGATGGTGCTGGCCGAGTGTTGGTTCTTTCAGCCCGATCTGCCTTCTCGGGCCTGGAAATATTGCCGTCGGCATTGGCTTGTGAGTGGGATCGGTTTGATATTGGCCATCGTGGTTGCGTTTAGGGCCGTGGAGTGGATGCTCGGCGGATTTGAAGGGCGCCATTTCACGGCGTTGCAGCGACTCATGACGGAGACTCGAGTCGTGGTATGGTATCTCTCCGTCCTGCTCTGGCCGGATCCCAGAAGGCTTTCCCTCGAACATGACATTGAAGTGTCAACCTCGCTGATTCACCCCCTCACCACACTTCCCTCCCTGATCCTGCTGATCGGCCTTGCCTGGTGGTGCCTGTCGCGTCGCAGGACGCAACCTCTGATCACCTTTGGTATCCTGTGGTTCTTTGTGAACCTTCTCATCGAGTCGACTCTCATTCCCCTGGAGCTGGTTTTCGAACACCGCATGTATCTCCCTTCGGTCGGTCTTTTCCTCTCCGTGGTTTCCGGCATCGGCCTGATGGTCTCCAAGGTTTCCAAACGGCCTTCCGAGCGTGAGGTGAGGTTGGGGATGTGGTGCCTCATCGGGATCGTGGCCTCCGTGCTGACCATGACGACCCACATGCGCAATGAAATTTGGCGGGATCCAATCACGCAGAGCGCTGACGACGCGGCCAAGAACCCCAAGAGTCCCAGGGCCCAGGCCAATTATGCGGTTGCCCTGTCACGGGAAGGGCGATGTGAGGAAGCGATCGAGCGTGCGAACCAGGCTCTCCTTCTCGGTCGAAAGCACTATGAGGAATATGGCGTCGCAGCGAACACGATCTTGAACTGCTATCAGAGCATGGGGGAAGTCGAACGCATCGTGGAGGAGGGTAAGCGGTTCCTTGAGGGCTGGCCCAAGGATGCGGACGTTTACACCATGCCCAGCGTCCATCTCAGCATCGCTCGGGCGCAGCAAAGGCTTGGGGAGATCGAAGGGGCCTTCGAGAGTGTGCGGGCCGGCCTCACGGTCAATCGGCGCATGAGCATGCAGATCCCCGATTTCGAGAGGGCCAGTGTTGCCGTTTTGGAACAGATCTTCGTAGCCGCCCGCGACA
>CAZGQL010000037.1:23837-28628 GCA_964527905.1 uncultured Syntrophobacteraceae bacterium | reverse complement strand
GGGGCATCGGCATCCCAGGGGTGTTGGAATGTTCCATCAGGGGACTGGGGAGCAGGTTTTGGGTTGCAACGCAGTTGTTGGATAAGGGATACGGAGCCCTCGCGGAGAGATTCCTCAAGGAAGCCGCCTTGATCGATGCAAGTCACGCCGAGGTGTGTCGGGAGATCCTGGCAGATCTTGAGGCCGAGAGGTCCATGAACGCCCTCCAACAGAGCAAATGGAGTTTTGAGAGGAAATACGTGCACCACCCGTTCAGCTCCTTCAATGTCTGCATGGCCCTGTCCTATCTGGCGCGAGAGCACCGATTGCCGGTTTTTTTCAGATTTATCGGGGAAATGTTTCTCGATATCGCGTTGTCCCTCGATCCCAATTCGTCCGATGCCCACTTGCTCAAAGGCTGGTACCATTTTGAGATGAATCAGGTGCCGGAGGCCCTTATGGAGGCAAACAAAGCGATACAGCTGGATCCGGAGTATGCCAAGGCTTGGATGGGATTGGGTTTTTTTCTGACCAAGGGTCCGGATCCGGCCGAGGCGGTTTCGGCATTCTCCAGGGCTCTTGAACTGTACCCCGGTTACCCCCAGCGTTCCTCCATCCTCGGGATCATGAGCAGCCTCCGGAACGACGCGTGATCCAGATCATCCGGGATCCCCTTTCTTCGCCTCCCGTTTGCGAAAAGGTTGAAAGCCTCCCACGGAGTGTTTACACTCAAAGGCCCGTGGGAGGGCCCCCCTAAGGCCCCCACAGCCCACTCTGGCTCTCTGGAAAGCGGCTGCCCCCGCTGCATCGAACGCATGGTTCCCGTTTGGGTTCAAAGGAAGCTGTGATGGCTCTGTTGCAAATCTGTACGTTCCCCGATCCGGTGCTGCGCAAGAAGGCTTGTGCCGTTCAGGAGGTGGACCGGGAGATCCGGAAACTCATTGATGACATGGCTGAGACCATGTATGGTGCGCCAGGGATTGGTCTGGCGGCCAATCAGGTTGGTAAGCCGCTTCAGGTGATCGTGGTGGATCTTCAGCGGCCGGAATACGACGGGGGACTGCTGGTGCTGGTGAATCCGAAAATCGTTTCGGCGAGCGGAGAGATCGTCTACGAGGAGGGTTGCCTCAGCGTTCCGGAGTTTTTCTCCCACGTCAAACGCTACAGCGAGATCACGGTCCAGGCCTTGGACCAGCACCAGAAACGGGTGGAGCTGCAAGCTTCCGGGTTGCTGGCCGTTGTCCTGCAGCACGAAATCGACCATCTTGAGGGGAGGCTGTTCATCGACCATCTGGGTACGACTTCTAAGGATATTTTCAAGAGGAAATGGAAGCGGAAGCTGAAGGAAGAGAAAGAAAACCGGTAACGTGGCCCGAAATGGTGTTTTTCGGAACACCCCCCTTTGCCGTGCCCGCCCTCGAGAGGCTGGTTGCCCAGGGGGCCTCCTTGAGGCTCGTGGTGACCCAGCCGGACCGGCCCAGTGGTCGTGGCAAGAGGCTGACTGCGCCGGCCGTCAAGATTGCGGCGCAGCGCCTGGGGCTTCCGGTTTATCAGCCTGAGCGGCTGCGTGCCGAATCCGCCCTGCGCACCCTTGCGGAGGTCGGGGGGGAGTGTGCGCTGGTGGTCGCTTACGGCCAACTGCTTCCCCAAGCGGTGCTGGATCTGTACCCGCGTGGGGTACTGAACATCCATGGATCCTTGCTGCCCCGTCTCCGTGGGGCCGCCCCCATCCAGCGCGCCCTTCTCAATGGGGATTCCGAGACGGGGATCAGCATCATGCTCTTGGACGCCGGCATGGATACGGGGCCCGTACTCGGTCGGCGTCGTCTGAACGTGGGCGAGACGGAGACGTTCGGCTCCCTGCACGATCGCCTCGCGCAGGCGGGTGCCGAATGCCTCGTGGAAACGCTCTTGCTGTATCATGCGGGCGAGCTCTCCCCAATTCCCCAGGATGACGCCCTGGCGACGTACGCTCCGCCCATTCGGAAGGAAGAGCTACGAATTCACTGGGGTCATTCGGCACGTCAGGTCGTGAATCGGATTCGGGCCTTCGACCCGGCTCCGGGTGCGTTCGCGTATTTAGAAGGGCGACGGATCAAGTGTTATCAAGCAGCGCCGCATGCACTGCAGGTGCCGGGGGCGGCCGGGGAGATCGTCGGGGTCGGTGAGAGCGGCTTGGTGGTCCTCGCCGGCGACGGGCGGGCCCTCAGCATCGGGGAGCTCCAACTCGAGGGCCAGCGGAGGCTGCCAGCCGGTCCGTTCGTGCGGGGGCGGGTCGGTCTGATGGGGACTTGTCTGCAATGAGGGGCGTTTTCCCAGTGAATTGGTCCTGAACGCGATGCGAGACGAACACGAAGCCCCAAACACCAGAACGGCGCGCTCGCCGGGCAAGTTGACATTCGTCGGGCTGCTTGGCCTGACAGGTGCCCTTCTTCTTCTGGGTCTGACCGCGTTCTATTGGTTGCCCTATTGGGGCCTCACCCGGTTCCATTCTCATCTGCCCTGGATCCTCGGGTTGGCGGTGGCCCTTGCCGGGGCCGCCCTTGTCCTGGCGTTCGCGTTGCTCATGGCGACTTCCCTGCTGGGGCATGACGTGGGATTTTCGAGGCGGATCCGCGCTCCGGCCGCAAAAGTGCTTCTCCCCGTTCTGGTGCTGGTCGGAAAGCTTGTGGGCCTGCGGCGCGAGGAAGTCCAACACGCTTTTGTGGCGGTCAATAACGAGCTGGTGATGGCACAGTGCCGTAACGGGCACCCGCCGCGCTCTATCCTGCTTCTCATGCCGCACTGTCTTCAGGACCAGGATTGCCCGGTCAAGATCACCCACCGGGTGGAAAACTGCAAACGGTGCGGGAAATGCCGCATCAAGGATCTGCTCGAGGTCACTCAGAAATATGGGGTGGAGCTGGCCGTGGCGACGGGAGGGACTTTGGCGCGGCGCATCGTGAAGGAAAAGAGGCCCGACCTCATCATCGCGGTCGCGTGCGAGCGTGATCTCACGAGCGGCATCCAGGATACCATTCCCCTCCCCGTCTATGGCATCTTCAACGAACGGCCGTTCGGTCCGTGCTTGAACACACAAGTCGCCATGGATCGCGTCGAGGATGTGTTGCGCGAGATCGCCGCGCTGCGACGCGAGACCCCATGATCACGCCACGAGGCCTTGCGTTCTCGATTCTGCAGCACTTGGCGCAGGGGTCGGGATACCCGGACCGCCTCTTGCGGGGGACCCTCAGGCGCCATTCCGGTCTGGATCCCCGGGATCGGGCTCTGGTGACGGAGCTGGTCTATGGGGTCCTGAGGTGGCAGGGGCGGTTGGATTGGCACATTGACCAGCTGAGTCGTCTCAGGCCCGAAAAGATCGCTCCTCCCATTCGTATCCTCTTGCGGATGGCCCTCTACCAGTTGTTCTTCCTCGATCGAATTCCCCCCCACGCGGCCGTCAACGAGGCCGTGTCCCTCTGCAAGGCCACCCAGCCGGCGCACCTGGTGCGATTCGTGAACGGAATCCTGCGTGAAGCCGTCCGTCGTGGCACCGAGTGGAACTGGCCCTCGGAGGAGGGCCCTCCGGATGAGCGGATCGCGGTCCTGCAATCCCACCCGGTTTGGTTCGTGAGGCGCTGCATTCAGGAATTCGGGGCACCCGAAACCGAGGCCCTTTGCGAGGCCAACAACCGGCCGGCCCCAATGGTTCTGCGGGTGAACCCCCTGCTCAGTTCCGTCGAGGCGGTGTGGGAGGCCTTGAAGGAAGAGGGGATCGAGGCGGATCCGTCTTCGTGTCTGCCGGGGGCCGTGCGGTTGAGGCTTCCAAAGCACGACATCTCCACAACGAGGCCCTATCGGGAGGGATGGATCCAAATCCAGGACGAGGCTTCCCAGTTGATAGCCCACCTTCTGTCTCCAAAACCCGGCGAGCGCGTGCTCGACCTGTGCGCGGGCTTTGGAGGAAAGTCGACTCACCTGGCGATCCTGATGGGAAACCGCGGAGAAATCGTCGCCGTGGACCGGTCGGCCTGGAAGCTCGAGGATCTGGAGGACAACGCCCGCCGTCAGGGCATCACCATCATCCGTACCCTTCCTCGCGATGTCCTGGAGTTGCGGTCAGAGACCCTGGGACTGTTCGATCGGGTGCTCGTGGACGCTCCCTGTAGCGGTTTCGGAGTGCTGCGGCGCAACCCGGACATCAAATGGCGTCGTCACCCCAAGGACCCCTATCGTTTCAGTCGTCTGCAGGAGGACCTGATTCGGAAGGCCGCCGAGCTGGTTCGCCCGGGCGGGGTCCTGGTGTACGCGACCTGTACTCTATTTGGGGAGGAAAACGAGGCCGTGGCCTTGGCGTTCTTGGGGGAGCATCCGGACTGGATCCAGGAAGCGGCGGGTCCGAACCTTCCCGGGGGGGAACAGCTTTGGACGGCTGGGCCTTTCCTGAGGACTTGGCCCCACCGGCACGATCTGGATGGCTTTTTCGGAGCACGGTTTCGGAAGGCGGGATGAGATCCGCCGGGCGGTCGAGCTTCCCCGCCCGGGATCTCTCAAGATATCCTGCTGCCCGGAGAGACGGGTAGTTCCGGTCCAAGGAGCCGGAGGGTGTCGCCATCCCGAACGGCAAGGATCATGCCGTGCGATTCGACTCCCATGAGCTTAGCGGGCTGGAGATTGGCCAGCACGACAACCTGCCGGCCCACGAGATCGGCGGGGGTATGCGTGGCGGCGATTCCCGCCACGATTTGGCGTTCTTCCCCGATGTCTACAATCAGCCGAAGGAGTTTTTTCGCCTTCGGGATCGGCTCCGCGTGCCGGATCTGTCCCACTCGC
>CAZGQL010000037.1:22772-23827 GCA_964527905.1 uncultured Syntrophobacteraceae bacterium | reverse complement strand
AGATCGATCTGTTTGAAGGCGTCGATGGAAATGGTCGGAGGGCCTTCCGGAAGACTTGGGGGATCTGCGGCCGCGGTCTTGGGACCTGCCTTTGGCGCGTGCTTCGTTTCGGTCTTGGGCTCCCGCGCATCGATTCGAGGAAAGAGCGCCTCCCCCTTGGTGACGGGGGTTCCCTCGCGAAGCCCCCCCCAAGTTCCGTCTACCTCAAGCCGAAGGTCGGAAACCGGTGTGTGGATGCCAAGGCGCGCCAGCATGGTCTGGGCCGTCTGGGGCATCACCGGAGACACCAGAACCGCCACCACGCGGTTGACCTCGAGCAAGGTGCGGATGACGGTCTTCAAGCGTTCCACCTGAGTCGGATCCTTGGCCAGTGCCCAGGGCCCCACCTGATCGATGTACTTGTTCGCGGCGTTGATACACTCCCAGATGGCCATCAAGGCCTTGTGAAAGCCAAGTCTGGGAACGTTTTCGACCAGCTGCGCCCTGGCATCCTCCACGCGGGCGATGAGCTGCTGGTCCAGGTCATCGGGGGGGGCGGCAAACGCGGGGACGTTTCCGCCGAAATATTTGTCCGTCATGGCGAGGGTTCGGCTGAAGAGATTTCCCAAGTCATTGGCCAGGTCCGCGTTGATGCGCTGGATGAGTGCTTCCCGGTTGAAATTTGCGTCGAGTCCGAACACCATTTCCCGGAGCATGAAGTAGCGGAACGCATCCAACCCGAATGTGTCGACCAGGTCCAGCGGTCGGACGACCGTCCCCTTGCTCTTGCTCATCTTGCCGTCGTCGATGCGCCAGTATCCATGAACGTTCAGGTGATTGTAAAGGGGTATCCCGGCCGCCTTCAGCATGGTGGGCCAGTAGATTCCGTGGGGCTTCAGGATGTCCTTGGCGATGAGGTGCTGGACGGAGGGCCAGTATTGGGCAAACTTGGCGTCGTCCGGATAGCCCAGGGCCGAGACATAGTTGATCAACGCGTCGAACCACACGTACGTCACGTACCGGTCGTCAAAGGGCAGGGGAATGCCCCAGCTCAGTCGCTCTTTGGGGCGGGAGAT
>CAZGQL010000037.1:21429-22712 GCA_964527905.1 uncultured Syntrophobacteraceae bacterium | reverse complement strand
GAAGTCGGGATGCGTCTCGATGTGGTCGATGAGCCACTGCTGATATTTGCTCATGCGGAAAAAATAGTTGGCTTCTTCACGCTCCACGGGTTCCTTGTCGTGGTCCGGACATTTCCCGTCCACCAGTTCCCGCTCCGTGTAGAAGCGTTCGCACCCGACGCAATAGAGGCCCTTGTAGGTGCTGAAATAGATGTCCCCTGCCTCGTGGACCTTTTGGAGGATGTCCTTGACGACCTTGACATGGGCCTCGTCCGTCGTTCGGATGAACTGGTCGTGGCTGATGTTGAGCTTCGGCCAGGTTTCCCGAAAGATCCGGCTGATCCGGTCCACATACTCTTGGGGAGCCACCCCCGCCTCAGCGGCCGCCTGCACGATTTTGTCCCCGTGTTCGTCGGTACCCGTCAGGAAGTACGTCCGGCATCCCATGAGACGATGGAATCGCGCGAGGACGTCCGCCACCACGGTCGTGTAGGCATGGCCGATGTGCGGTTCCGCGTTCACATAGTAGATTGGAGTGGTGATGTAAAACGATTGGGTCATGAGGCTCCCTTCTCGATCGGGCCAAAGCGTTTCTCCACCTCGCGTCCGTCTTCCATCAGGACGGTGATGGTCCTTTCCAGGACGTTCTGGCGAATCACTTTTCCACGCCCCTCGGGCAGTTCGATCTTCTTGCCGATCTTGGGCATGTCCTTTTTCAGCTCCCGATAGGTTTCGTATTCGTACTGCAGGCAGCACATAAGCCGGCCGCAGGCTCCCGAGATCTTGCTTGGGTTGAGACTGAGGTTTTGTTCCTTGGCCATCTTGATGGAGACCGCATGGAAGCTCTTGAGGAAGGTGCTGCAGCAAAGGGGCCTGCCGCAACCTCCGAGGCCGCCGACCATTTTGGCCTGGTTGCGGATCCCGATCTGTCGCAGTTCCACCCGCGTTCGAAGACGTCGCACGAGGTCTTTGAGGAGCTCCCGAAAATCCACGCGCCCTTCGGCGGTGAAGTAGAAGATGACCTTGCTTCCGTCGAAAAAATACTCCACGTCAACCAGGTTCATGGCAAGGCCGTGGGCCTGGATGCGCTCCAGGCAGTAGGCCCGGGCGTCCTTCTCGAAATCCGCGTTGGCCCGGAGTTTTTCGATTTCCTCAGGTTTGGCGAGCCGCTCAATCGGTTTGATTTCGGCCAAGTGTCGGCAGCAGTCGGCCGGATAGCCGATCTCGACCACATGTCCCAATCCCGTCCCCTGTTCGGTCTGAACCACCACGTAATCGCCTTTTCTGACCTCGTGGCTTCCAGG
>CAZGQL010000037.1:17683-21358 GCA_964527905.1 uncultured Syntrophobacteraceae bacterium | reverse complement strand
GATCGCGAGGCAGATGTGCTCCAGCGCGAGCTGCTTGTTGGCGTTCAACCGGAGTCGGCGTAGTGCTTCTTCGGCTTCTTCGTACAAGCCGAAGAGGGTCTCGATGGAGGCCGCGGAAGCCAAACCGAGCACGGTCGCTCCACCCCGATGGAGTGGAAGGATCCCAGGCAGGCGCAGTCTGTCGCTGACCCATGCGCACGTAAGGAGTTTAATACATTCGAGGTCTTGCTCCAAGTCTTCGGTCTTCTTGACCCACTGCCCCGTCAGGGTGAAAAAATCGCTCATCGGGACGGCGCACAGACGCTCGATCTCGGCGACAACGGCTCCGACGTGCTCGATCCAACGTCCCTCCACCATTTTTCGGGCCTGCTCCAGACTGCCACCCGCCATTGGTGCCCATTCTCGGGCCATTTGCGGCGTGAGGCCGCCTTCCTGGATCAGCCGCTCCTCGATGATCGCGTCGTCGAGGGGCTGAAACCGCAGATGGCAGCACCGCGAGACGATCGTCTGCAACAGCATTTGGGGCTCGAGCACCGTAAGGACGAAAAGGTTCTGCGGCGGCGGTTCCTCGAGGATTTTGAGAAGGGCGTTGGCGGCCTCTTCCCTGAGGCGGTGGGCGTCCTCGAGGATCACGACGCGCATGCGACCCTCGAAGGGTCTGAAGCGGACCCGATCCTTGAGCTCGCGGATCTGGTCGAGCTTGATGAAGGTCCCCTGGCTTCGAACGAACAGGATGTCGGGATGGGTGCCCCCCGAAACCTTCCGGCAGGAGCCGCACGCATCCCGGCAGTCCTGGCCCTGGGGCGCGAGGCAGTTCACGACCTTGGCAACCTCGAGGGCCATGGCTCGTTTGCCGATGCCGGCCATGCCACTAAACAGGAAAGCGTGCGGGACCTTTCCCTTCCGCACCATTTGAACCAGAAACCGCTTTGCGCGTTCCTGACCGGGAACGTTATCGATGGCCATGCTCATGTCCGCCGGATATCGATTCGAACGCGAACGGCCGGCTCAAAATCTTTCGGCCGCCGGTATCGCATCGCAAGCCTCTTGTGGGAGGGTTTCCTCTACCCCGCTCGGGCTGCCATCCTCGCAGCCGACGGGCCCGTTTTCTATCGCGGAACATCCTTCGCACCGCGCTGCCAGAGGTTCAGCTGGAGACCGCCTTCCGGTTCCCGGGAGCCCGCTTCCTCCCGGAGGACCTCATCCATTTCCAAATCCCCTCCTCCTCCCCGGTAGAAGAAACGCTCGAAAAGGGGCTGATAAGCAGTCCAACGGTCGGTGCCCTGCCTCGTATTCTCAAGAACCCTGGTGAGGGTATTCATCTTGGCGTCCATATCGTCCGCATAGTGCAGCACATAAGCTTCACGGGTCATGGGGAGCTTCACGGAGCCCTGGTCATGTTCGCCGTGATGACTGAGAATCAGGTGCTGCAGCACGAGGGACTGCTCGGCCGGAAAGCCCTTGATGGCTCGAATCTTCTCCTCGACGATCCGGAGCCCGAGCACCATGTGACCCAACAGCCGTCCGGCATCCGAATAATCGAAGTACAAGTCGTAGACGTATTCGTCGATCTTTCCGATATCGTGCACCAGGGCTCCCACCACCAGGATCTCGGCGTCCAGCTCCGGATAGTGCCTGGCTATGCGACTCACCAGACCCGCGACCGAAACCGAATGCTCGAGCAGCCCGCCGAGGTAGGCGTGGTGAACGGATTTCGCCGCTGGGGCGCGGGAGTACCGGTCCATGAGCGACCGATCGCCGAGGATGCTCCGCAGAAGCGATTGCAGGGGACGTCGTTTGACCGTTGTCGCCAAGCGTTTCAAACGCTGCAGCAGCACATCGGTCTCCACGGGACAAACCGGCAGGTAATCCGCCGGGTCGACGGCATCCACGCTCACGGCGCTGATGGACTGGATCTGGAGCTGCAACTCATCCCGGAACAGCTCGCTCCGGCCCGAGACCTGCACATGTCCCTTGGCAGGCAGGGAGGCTGCAACTTCCTCCGCATTCTCCCAGACGCGGCCGGTGATCTCGCCCGTCTTGTCGACCAGCTTCAGGGTCAGAAACGCCGTCCCGTTCCGTGCGGCGCGCAGCTGTTTTTCGACCAGCAGAAAGAAGGAGTCAATCTGCTGCCTCGGCTCGATCTGGGAAATGTAGGTCTTGGCCAAGCTAAGCTCGGTCCTCCGGAGACAAGTGGAAAGGGACTGGATTCAACTCACCCTCATGGATACCGTCTCGGACGGTAGGGCCGCTTCCGACCGCAGAAGGCGTCATGCCTTCTCAATTCGTCCTATAGTATAGGTGTCGAACGGATGTCAAACCGGCACGCCGACACGGCGATGCAGCCGTCTGTCCGACCCATGGGGGCCGCTCGGGAATTTGGCGTTGCACTCCATGCTCGAGTTCTGCATACTAGAGCAAATCCTATGGCTCCTCATCCTCTCGAGCTCCACGGCTCATTCTCCTCCAGACGACTCTGGACGGTAAGAAACTGGAATCGCACTCGACAAGCTTTACAAAAATGGAGGATCCGGTTCACGGGAGGACCATTCCGTCGTAGAAGGCCGTTTTCCGCTCAGATGCCGAGTCTGCCTCATCGGGGGATCGGCTCACGGGCCTTGAGTCAGCAAAGATCGATCCATGTGGTGTGGCGGACAGAGGTATCATGGAAGCCCGTTGCCGGCTGAAAACCCGAGTCCCGCGCCTGTCCGGGGCGTAGTCGGGAACCTGCGCAAGAAAGGCCGGTGATCATGGCAAGGGAGGTTCTGGCGCGTACCTTGTTGGCGGGTGAAGGAGGGATGTCGTGATCATGAAGACCATGGGGGGCAAGGTCGCGGCGGGAGGAGCCCGGCTCGCGGGACGCAAGTGTGGAGTCGACCGCGCGGCGGCCGGAATGGTGGCGGCCGTTGTGCTCTCGGTCGGCCTTTGCGCTTGTGCAACCGTGCCGATCCAGGATGTTCAGCTCTACGTGTCCACGTACGAGCAGGTTCGTGCCGGCGGAGACTTGTTGCTGGATGAGATCTCACCCTTTGTGAGGGACTCGTCCACGGACGCCGCAGGCGCGGCCCGGGATTGCGGAGTCGCCAAGGGGGGGTACCCCAATTGTTTTGTTCCCGTAGCTGCGCTCGGCGCCGAGGACGGTCGCCCATTCGAGGACCCTGCGGTCAAGGTCCGAAGGGTAACGCTTCATTCCTTGGTGCTCTATAACAGCATGATCCTGGACCTTGCCAGCGGAAGAACGGTGGCCGAAATCCAGCAGCGATTCGACGAACTGCTTCAGCTGGTGACAGTGGTCGGTGAAATCGCGGCGTTGCCTTCCGGGGGCGTGAGTGCCCTGATTCCGGTAGGGGCCGAAATCGTCAGGCGTCTGGCCGCCAGATTGGAACGGGCCAGGGCCGACGCGTTGATCCGTGAAAGCCTCATCGCAAGCAAGGACGATATTCAGGCGCTGTTTCGAATGCTGATCGAGGACACTCCCGGCATGTATGAGATCTACAAGCGAGCCAGGGAAAAAGAAATCTTCGAGATCAACGATCTCAAGCACAGGGCGCGACTAGGTGGGAATTCGGAGCAACAGGCTCATTTCGAAAAGCGGATCGGGGAAATCAATGACCGGATCAAGGCCTTCCACGCGAGTCTTGGGGCTTATGTGCGTGTGCTGCACAGTTCCTCCAC
>CAZGQL010000037.1:15170-17671 GCA_964527905.1 uncultured Syntrophobacteraceae bacterium | reverse complement strand
GTGGCGTCCGCTCGCAGCCGCCAGTTCTCGGTCGAACAAGCCCTGGTGATCGCACGGGAAACGGGGGAACTGCGCGTGCGAGTGATGGAATTCTGGAACCTGGCCCGTGGCCTGCGTCAGCTCCGTTGATTTCAGAGCTGCATGGTCGGTGCACGGCCGAGGAGGGCCCCATGCCTAAAGATCTCACCTTGGATGAACTGATGGATCTGCAGAGTCGCGCGCAGTCGGTTGAAGAGCTCGATGCGATCAAGGAATTGGGGATGGAAATCCTGGACCGGCGCCTCGCCGATGCGGTCGGGGATTTCAAGAAGGGCGCCATCCCGTTTCTGGACGTGGGGCTGAGCATCCTCCAGCGGATCGACCGGCTCAAATCCAGGGCGGGTATCCTGGAAACACCGGGTCTTGAGGCCTTGTATCGGCGATTTGCCGAGCTGCAGCGGGAGCTGCACCGCAACGAGGCCATGGGGAGGACGGACGATCACGATCCGACTCCGGTGGTCAAGAGCGACGAAGAGGAGCTGCCGCCGCCTGCCGAGCCAGTCCCCTTGAGCCCCACACCGCGCGTCGAGGCTCCGCTCCATACCCCGCAACCGATCGACAGCAGGAAATTCGAGGAGCTGGCCGACGAATACACGACCTTCTTCCTGCGTGCCGGGATTCGTCCCGAACGAGAGTCTCTGGTGCGGCGATTCGCCCAATCGGCCATGGGATTCCAGTCCCGCTATGAAGCCGTTGGCCGCGGACTGGGCATCCCCTGGTGGTTCATCGCCGGAATTCACCTGCTCGAATCGACGTTTAACTTCGATACCCACCTCCACAACGGGGACCCGCTCTCGGATCGGACGCGACGGGTACCCAAAGGGCGCCCCGTGGCCGGTGGTCCACCCTTTCGCTGGGAGGAAAGTGCCGCGGACGCCTTGACCCTGCGCAAGCTTGAGGGGCTTTCCGACTGGTCCCTGCCCAGGGCCTTGTGGCGTTGGGAGGGCTACAACGGCTTTGGGTATCGTTCCAAAGGGGTCGCGACTCCTTACCTCTGGAGCTTCTCGACGATCTATGGCCGGGGCAAGTTCGTGCGGGACGGTGTGTTCGATGCGTCGGCGGTTTCCCAACAGTGTGGGGCGGCGGTGCTCTTGAAAGCGCTCCATGAGGCCGGCGCCGTGGACTTGAAGCTCGACGTGCTTTCGGAGGACGAAACCCGCCACAGGGACGCCGACGGGGACGCCCAGCGCGTGGTCGCGGGAAATCTGCCCAACATCGACGACCACGTTCCCGATCAACACCCGTTCGAGGGCTTCTTTGCACAACACCTTGGAGACATCAGGCATTTCAAGTGGCATGAGTTTCTGGTCAAGGGGGCGGCACATGCATCCAACGGGCTGAACACGGATCCCCCCAGGGAGTTGTGGCCCAACGTGATTCCTCTGGCCAGGCTGCTGGACGCGTTCCGGGAAGCCGTCGGGCGGCGGGTCGTCCTGACGAGCGTATACCGCAGTCCGGCCTACAACCGGGCGATCGGCGGAGCGATCCGGAGCCAGCACGTGACCTTTTGTGCGGCCGACTTCAAGGTTCCGGACTCGGGAGATCCGGGCAGCTGGGCCGCGCAGCTCCGATCCATGCGGGCCCAGGGGCTCTTCGAGGGGGGTATCGGCACATACAACACCTTTGTCCACGTCGACACCCGAGGATCTCGCGCCGATTGGGACAGCCGGACCTGATGCGCTCGTGCACCGTCGAGATGGTCTCGCAGGGGGCACTCGGTCTGATCTCCGCCTTCAGAGAGGATAGTCCCGCAGAATCAATTCCTGCCTCAAACTGATCGTGTCGAGAGAGATCGCCATTATCCCCGCCAGTTCCTGGCGGGGATGGATGCATCCGAGGACCTACGGATTCCAGTCGGGGACAAGGTGGAACGACCGTCCATTCGGACAGTCCGTCGGGTGGGCGACTCCCAAGGCGTTTTCGGCTCCGCAGTCGGAAGATGGGAGGGGGATGCCTCTCCTTGCCAAGAACCACACGGGGTTGTAAGATCCTTGCCGTAGAGGACCTCAGGTGCCGATAGACCGTGCGATCCGCGTGATCCGAGGGATCCCCCAACGGGTTTGGGAGGCCACCGGATCCACGGGTGGCACCCGCTCCGCGGCTGGGTCCGAACCATTCCCATGGAGCTCAAGTCGTGATTGCCATTCTCGTGCACTGGTTCATCGCCGCCGCGATCCTGCTCGTGGTGGCCAAGATCATCCCAGGGATCGAAATCGACGGATGGGGTTCCGCCTTGATTGGAGCCATCGTCCTGGGACTCGTGAACGCCTTCGTCCGGCCTTTCTTGGTCTTTTTTACCTTTCCCATCACGTTGGTGACGTTGGGGCTGTTTCTGCTGGTCATCAACGCGCTCATGCTGGCCCTGGTCGCGGGGTTGGTTCCGGGCATCCGCATCGCAGGTTTCGGCTCGGCACTGATTGGAAGCCTGCTGCTGTCGTTCCTCAATCTGCTGCTTGGAACGC
>CAZGQL010000037.1:4182-15160 GCA_964527905.1 uncultured Syntrophobacteraceae bacterium | reverse complement strand
ATTGAACGGGATGCGTGGGGGAAAAACCGATGGGGACGGTCTGCGGCACCGGCGAGGGTTGGCTGAACGCATGGATGAAACGGCACGGCCTCGCGCTGTGGGGAGTGGCGGACCTGAGCGGGTTTGAAACGCCAGTCGACACAGACGGAGACCGGTATCCGCGGGCCGTCGCGTGGGTCGTGCCGATGCCCCCCGAGATCATGTCCGGGATTCGGGGAGGTCCCACAGAGGCGTACGCCGACGCTTACATCCGAGCCAACGAGCGGATCGACGCGCTGGGGGAGGCTCTGGCTTCCGAGATCGGATCCCGGGGCTTTCGTGCGCAACCGCTGGCCGCTTCCCAACGGACCGATCCGGTGAACGTCAAGGGGGATTTCCCTCACAAGACGGCGGCCACCCGTGCCGGTCTGGGCTGGATCGGGCGCCACTGCCAGCTCATCACGCGCCCATTCGGATCCTGGGTCCGGCTCGGAACTGTTTTCACGGACCTGGATCTTCCCGCCGGCAAGCCCATCGAGCGCAGTTTTTGCGGGACCTGCACCCGATGCGTGGAGGCCTGTCCTGCCGGGGCACTGACGGGGACGTCGTGGACTCCGGGAATCGGCCGCGAAGCCATCCTCGACGTGGAGGCCTGTGATCGTTGGAAAAAAACGCACTACTTCCGCTACAATCGCGGTCATGTGTGCGGGATCTGCTCGGCTGTCTGCCCCTACGGTCTGAAGAGGAGACGCGGGGCGTGATTCCCCGGGCTTGGGGTGACCATGGAGAGCCGACCCATGGATCGGCGCCGGGACCATGATGGTGCAAGCCTGAGCTACAGCCAGTGGCTGAGCCTCCTCGCAAACCACTCCTTGAGACGTTCCCTGAAGGGTCTTCTCTTCCATTCCTCCAAGGTGATGGCCCGCGAGTCCTGAAGATCACGCTCGAACATGGCCTCCATCTGTTCCCCGAAATCCCGCCCGAGAATGACGGCGTTCACCTCGTCGTTGCGAAGGAAGCTCCAAAGATCCATGTTGGTGGAGCCCACGGTGGACCACACCCCGTCGATGACGGCTGTCTTGGCGTGGAGAACGGTTTTTCCGTGCTCATAGAGCTTCACACCCGCCTCCAGGAGGCGCCGGTAATGGGAGCGACCCGCGAGGACCGCCATGGGTGAATCGCTGGACGCGGGGACGATAATCTTGACGTCCACTCCGCGACGCGCGGCATCCGTCAGGGCGCGGATCATCTGTTTGTCCGGGACGAAGTAGGAATTGGTCAGATGGATGGAACGCTCGGCGAAACTGATGGCGGCGATGTACATCAGGAACGTCAGACCGCTTCGGGCGTCCGGACTGCTCCCGATGACCCGTACAACCTGATCGCCCATCGGGCTCACTGCAGGAAAGTAGTCTCGGTCGGAGAGCTGCGGCCCCCCCTGTTTCCTCCAGGACTGCAAGAAGAGCTTCTGAAATTCCGCCACGGCCGGACCCTCGATCTGGACGTCGGTGTCACGCCAGAAGGACCGGAAATGGTCCACGCGCCGGCGAACGGATCCAAACACCGAATGCGAAAAATCGCAGCTGATGTTCACGCCTCCGGTAATGACCAGGCTCCCATCCACAATCAGGATCTTTCGGTGGTCACGATGCATCAGGGCCCATCGGGCGTTTCCCACTGCCGGATTGACCGGATTGAACTCGACGACGTTGATCCCGCCCTCCCTCAGTGCATTGAAGAAGGCCGCGGGGGTGTCGATGCATCCGATACTGTCGTAGATGAGATTCACCTCGACGCCCTCGGCCCGCTTCTCGAGGAGCAGTTGCGCAAAATCCCGACCCACCTCATCGTCCCGAAAGATGTAGGTTTCAAAGTTGATGTGGTCTCGGGCACTGCGGATGGCATGGGCCATGGCTTCATACGTTGCGGGACCGTCGACGAGGAGGGTGACCCGGTTGCCTCCTACGAGCGGGGCTCCGGAGATCAGTTCCTCCACCCGGATGTGCCGTTCCAAGGTATTGGTGGGTAGATCCTGGAGTCGGAGCCGTTCGATCACGGCCCTATTCTGCTTGGCGGAGAGAGGCGGGTTCGGCCCGGCTCCCCTAGGGGCTGCACAAGCTCGGAGGGATTCCTCAATCACATGGCCGGCGTTGGGCAGCGTGGCGCACCCGTATGAGGCAAGCAATCCGAGCAAGATCGCCAGCCACACGAAGCCAACCGAAAAGCGAGATCTGACGGGGAACGGGAAGGAGGCGACGGAGGAGGGCTGCACCATGTCTCGGGCCGCATCGGGTCCATCAAGACCCTTGGCCCGTCGGGCGAGCAATCCGTGTGGCAGACAAGCCGCGGACATTGCTGGGGACTCTCGGCTGCAGGCGGATCCATCGAGCGTGTAGGGCGCGGCGCGGCACACCCCTCCCGACTCCATCGTGTTTGCGATGGTCCCTGTTACCACAAGACCGCCGCGGTTGCCAGCCGTTCGGCGGTGGCGATTCGTCCAGAAACCGCGGGCATGGGTGAACCCGAGGCTCGAGCGGGAATAGCCCCAAGGGCCATTGGTGTAAGGTTCCCCTGCGCAGGCGCGGGCCCGGAAAACCCCCTTCAAAATTGGATTCCTGCCATCGCGGCCAGGACACTGCAGCGCAAACCCAACAGGACGCCCCCCTCCGCCAGCCGACGATTTGCTGTACGGGAGTGGTTCCGTTCCGCCCAAATCCCTGGTTGGTTGAGCCGCTCCCGGCCTAGGGGACGGCCGCCATGGAGGTTTCAACCGGGCGGGCCATCGCGGCGCGCGAGCGCCGCAGGGCCTCTTCCGCGACCATCCTGCTGAGCAGCATATACCCAGTCCCCGTGAAATGCACACCGTCTCCAGCTCGAACCGTTTTCCACTCGCCTCTCCACAGAATCCGTTCCGTAAACTTGCCGTCGGAGTCGGAAAACGGGCTGAACGAATCGATGTAAGCACAGGTTTCCGGGAAATGGAGTGTGGCGTTGCGGATGGCTTCGTTGGCGATTCGCACCCGCTGACAAAAATCCTCCTTGCGCATGGGCGGCAGTCCGAGCACCAGGGTCTTGACCCGTTTTTCGGCAGGGATTCTCAGGAGTTCCGTGAACTTGGCCTCATACTGTCTGCCCCACGCGGAGGTGCCCGGCGAATTGTGGGCATCGTTGGCGCCGAGCATGATCACCACCACATCGAAGCTCTCACGATCCAAAACGTCCCGGAGGACGATGTTCCAGTCGTAGAAACGGGGGGAATCCAACCCCGTGGAAACCTTTCCCATCTTCTTCATGGCGACCCTGCCGCGTCCTTGGAAGGCGCTGTCCATGGTCATGCCGACGCCCACCGCTAGGGAGTCCCCGACCACCAGAACCGACAGGGAGGGGCCCGTGCCGGGAGCCGGGCTGAGCGTCGGGGATTCCAGCACCTCCCGCGGGGCCGATGTGGCGCGTTTGCGGCCGGGGCGGCGGGGGGCGGGGCGTCTGCTCTCCCGGATCTCCCCGCGAGCATTCGTCGTGTTGGGATCCTTTTTCGACGGGTTTTTCAGGTTTCCGCCTGCCTGTTCGGTGGAGGTGGTCCTGGCGAGCACCACGGGGTGAGAACGCTCGGCCGTGCGCGGGGTGACACCGGAAAACTCTTGATCAGGAATCCCCGACCGAAACGTTCGCGGAGGCTCCGGGGGTCCTTCGAAACCGTAGGCGGACATAGGACCGGAGGTGAAAAGCGGGAGCTGAGTCATCCAGCCGACCAAGATCAGGACGACGGGGAAGAGCGAGCGAGCGAATCGAATAACCTTCGGCTGCATGGGAACGGTACCTCGTATCGCGTTCAATGTTTTGACGATGGGCGGCTCACCTCGGATCTGGGGGGCTCAAGGCCCTCCGGCCGAGCACCCCTTCCGCCCACCGGCCGGTTCGCCGTCATGGCTCGAGCCCACAATACTTCTGGATTGCGTGGAGGGCTGCTTGGGCCAGCAGGTAGGAACCGTGCGGTGCCAAATGGACGCCGTCTTTGGTCCGAACGCTGATCGACCGTCCGGTTTCCTCGTCCTCGAAGGCTTCGACGAACCGGCCGTTTCGGTCCGCCAGCGTCCCCCAGGTGCTCACATACTCGCAGGCGGGAAGCCCACGGCACCAGTCTTCGATGGTCCGATTGATGAGTTGCAATTCCTGGGCGAGCGTTGAATCTCTCATGATGGGAGCCCCGACCCACACGACGCGTGCCGAGGGATTCCCGTCACGGCAGATGTCGTATAAGCGCTGAAGCCTCGCACGATATTCTCGTCGCCAGCCGTCCGAGCCAAAAGCAAGGCTGTGTTGACCGTTACGCAAGGGTTTGTTGTCGTTGGTTCCGATCATGATCAACACGAGGGCTGGATGCCAGGTGTGCACGAGCTCCCCGAGGGTTTGCTCCCAATCGAAGAAATCGGGGCGTGCCAACCCGCTTGAGACCTTCCCCATCCGCTGGAAGTCGATTCGATCCGCATACCGGGAAAAATAGAGCTCGAGCTGCTCCCCGAGGGAAATCGACAGGGAGTCTCCCACAACCAGCACCGATAAACGTTTCTTCGGGATGGGTGCAAACACCAGGTCGGGAGCCGACTGGTGGCGCTCGACGTCTTCCGCGAGCAGCAGGAGCGCGCAGGCGGCCAGGAAAAAGGCAAGTCGTACAGTCCTGAGTCGTGAAACAAGCATCCAAACCACCTTGTCGGGCCGGCCTCTGGGGCGCAGGACGTCCGCCCGGCAAACGCGTACCGCATCCCCATCCGTCCGATGGAGCAGTGCGGTTGGAGCCCGAAAGAATTCGAAGCCACGCCGAATTCAGTTCCGGGCGCTTGGCGGCGCTTCGTCTCCGGTCTCCAGCTTCTGGAGAATGTACCTTGAGAGTAGGTTGCTTCCCTCCATTGAAAAATGGATGCCATCCTTTGCCCGGATGCGAATCGCGGAACCGTCGGGCTCCTTGATATAGTTTGTGTAACGTCGATTCTCGTCGCACAGCGCTTCGAACGTGTCGATGAAACGGCAGTGACTCACCCTTGAACAGGCATTGCGCGCCGCCATGTTAGCCAGAAGCACGCGATTCTGCAACCCCTCCTCCCGAACCACCGGCACACCGATCCATCGGACCCGTATATTGAACTCCGCCGCGATCCGCAGGAAGTTCTCCACCTTGTCCTGGTAGGCCGCCGCCCATTCGGAGGTGCCGACCGGACACAGCCGGTTTCCATCCCGGATGTGATTGTTGGCGTCGTTCACGCCCATCATGACGAGGATAAGGTCTGGAGGCCCCTGCTCGATCAGGAGCCGTATGGTTCGTTCCCAGTTGAACACATTGGGGTTGTTCAAACCGCTCGATACCTTGGCGACGAAAGAAAAGACAGCCCCGGTCCGATCCTTCAGGTCACGGCCGAGTGCGAGGGCCAAACCGTGGGCGAGGGAGTCTCCCACGAGAAGCACCGACCGGAAGTCGGTCCTGACCATCGACTCGTCGCACAGTTCCTGCCCGGCGCCCGAAGCGTCGGGCGGCGCAACCGTCTCTTCAGAATGCAGGGTGGCCGTCCGCACTCGAGAGTCCTTCAAGGGGCCGGACGGTTCTTCGGACTGGGGAGGATGGAGAAGAGTTTCGGCGGACCGGACGGAGCGGTGAACCTCGACGAGGGTGTCTTCCGGGGGCGCATGCGGGACCTGGAACCGGACAACCTCCCCTGCGCCCTCACGATCATCCACGGTCCAGAGACCCGAGCCACCCCAGACGGATGGAGCGACGGCCGGCCGGGCGCATTCCGAAGGCGCCGCCATCTCCCCAGTAGGGTGCTGGGTCTGAGGCTCCATCCTCGGCAGCAGCGCCACGGCACCGTCGGGTTCGTGCATCACCTGATGCGGCGCAGCGTCCCGGTCGTCTTCGTGCGGACGTTTCGATCGGCTCCCCGTGGAAGCCTCATCCAGTGGGTTCGGATTGGGTGCGCTTTTCAAAGCCGTGTCGGGGATCCGTTCACCGGGCTTCAGACGTGCCAGGACCATCGGTTCCGGGTGAGGGGCCAGGCACTTGCTCTTGTCCTTGTAGGAGCCCTCGAAAACAGGCCCCGCGGCACACTCCAAGGACGTCAACCAAGAGCCAATGCCCGTCCGAGTGTGAAGGTCCTTCACCGTTGCGAGCCCCGTGCGAATCGCGCCTCCCCCCTCGCCTTTGCTCGCGTACCACGAGCTGACGCCGTCGATGTTCAGCGCGGCAACCATCAGGAGGGTGAAGACATACACCAGCCACGTTCGGACCACCGCATTCCCCATCGCACCACCCGAAGTGAACGGGTTCACTCCAATCAGACCCCAGCCATCGCGCCTCAAATCAGAATTGGTAATAAATGAATTGTGGAACCCCATCCGGGGCCAGCCGCAGCAGGATCCCGACCAGGAGGCTCAACACGGCCACCTGTGCGGGCAGGGGCAGAGCCTCGAGGACCCTGTGTAAGCCTTCCCTCAATTGCAGGCGAAAGACCTCCTGGAGCAACACCAGGGAAACAATCCCGACCACGACGGCCGTCACGTGGGGGGAGAAAGCGTTCCCGGACGCCCCGAAATCGACGATCCGTCCCAGCAGGGTGGTTGCCCGTCCCAGGCTGTCCGTACCGAAGAAGATCCATCCGATCGTCACAAACCCGAAGGTCGTGACCCAGGAGAAGAGATCACCTACGATCCTCAGAGCTCCGTTGCGCAGGCCGTCCGATTCCGAATCCGCCCGTGGGGCTCGCTCCACGCCCAACCGACCCCGAAGGTCGCAGCACAGATGGGTGACGACCAGCCCAAGCCCGTGAAAACATCCCCAGATCAGGAAGTTCCAGCGGGCTCCGTGCCAAAGTCCGCCGAGGGTCATGGTGATCATGATGTTGAGGTACTTCAAGAGTGGGCCCCGGCGGTTGCCACCGAGGGGGATGTAGAGGTAGTCCCGAAGCCAGAACGAGAGGGACATGTGCCATCGATGCCAGAATTCTTTCAAGTTGCGGGCCGAATACGGGTTGTTGAAGTTGGTGGGGATCGAATAACCGAGGAGCAGCGCAATGCCGGTGACGAGGTCCGTGTACCCGGAAAAATCACACAGAATCTGGATGGAGTACCCCAACGCCCCCAAGGCGGCGGCAAAAGAGGAGAAGTCCCCGGGGTTTTCGAAGACCGGTTGCACCACGTGATCAAAAAGATAGGAGGACAGCACCAGTTTCTTGGCGAGTCCGGTGACGATCAGGGCGAAGGCCCGGCTGCTTGAGGAGCGGTCGAGGCGCATGGTGCCGATTTGAGGGATGAAGGTTCCCGCCCTCATGATCGGGCCGCTCAGGATGGTGGGAAAGAAGGCGAGGTAATTGAACAAGTCCAAGGGATTCCGGACGGTGCGCTCTGGGTCGCGATAGGTGTCGATCGAGTAGGAAAGCCCCTGAAAGGTGAAAAACGAGATCCCCACCGGGACGACGAGATCAAGCTCAGGAAGGGGCTGATGCGCCTGAAATCCGGCCAGAACGAATCCTAGGGACTCGTAGAGCAGATCGTAGTACTTGAAGAAAACCAATCCTCCGAGGCCGATGATGAGATGCACCGTCAGCAGCCCCCTGCGCCCGAACGAAGTGCGCGCTCGCCCGATGCCCAGACCGAGAAGCCAGGTCCAGATGCTGAAATGAATCAGGATGACAAGGAAGACCGGGCTGAGGGCCCCGTAGAAGACATAAGAGGCCGTGAGCAAAAAAAGTCGGTAGAGCGTTTGGAAAGGGAGCAGCATCCAGTTGAGGGTCAGCACAACCAGCAGAAACAAGGCAAAGTCCAGGCTGAGCAGGTCCATGGCGTTCCTTGCTGACGGTGTGAGATCGTCCTCCAGACTCTCAGGGGACGAACGGCCTTGAGGCCGGCCCTCGAGGCCGTGGATGAAGCCGGGCGGCGTCATCCCCAGGAAGGCGGGGAGCCGGTTCTCATGCGGTTCCTTCGGGTTGCGCCCTTGAGGGGGTGTTGATGCAAACCCATGCTGACCGCTTCGTCCGGGGTAACTCCGCCTAGAGCAATTTTCATGCTGCCTCCGGAACCCTCGCGCGCTTGACACAAGGCGACAGGGATCCCGACGGCAGGCGACCCGAGAACAAGCTGGCGCGCGTCAACCTCCGGAAGTCGCTCGTTCGGGCAAGCAGCCAGCGAACGTAGGTTGCGGGCGGCTTTCCGCTAAGTGTGTGACGGATAGGCCGACGGTCCTGCGGATCCGGGGTGAATCTGCTCTTGAATCGTAGGGTGCTGGGAGCCGATGGCAAGAAGCCGGCCGCCGACCGTCAAGACGGAGGCAGGGGTGGCGGCGGATTGACAGGTATCGCTGTGCGAGCGGCGCGCCTCGCGTGTCGGGCGCTCCGTTGTCTGAGCCTGGGATCGCATCTTGCCAGCAGCAACTCCTAGATACAGCGAGGTCTCGGATTCCGTCAAGGGGCAGTTTAATCTCCCGAAGAAAGATGCCGGATGGGCGGTTTGGAATCACTCGGACAGCGAGTCACGGGGCCCCCGGAGTGTTCGTTCGTTCCCAAGCTGCGACATGGGGGCGCCCACCAAGCTTGGCAACAAGACGAAACCGAGCGGCTTTGAGGGTGCTGGAAAACGCTCCCATCCCCCTCAGCTGAAGGGGATTGACAGGTCCACGTGAGTGGTGGATAGAGGCTGAGCGGCCTATCCGGGGGGGAGGACCTCCAAGAGGGGACGGCGACCATTTCGGGCGCGGAGAGAGCATGCGATCAGAATTGGCAACGGGGCGACGGGGGGATCAAGGGGATCCGGATCGGGAACAGGGGGGCGTCGACGCGCAGCGGAGCCCGTTGGCTCTGCAAGGCGTGGTTTTCGGTTTGGTCAGCGCCGCGTTCACGACCATCTACATCACGCAGCCCGTGCTCCCGGTGCTGCGTTCGGAGTTCGGAGTCGATGCGACAACCGCATCATACACCATTGCGGCGGTGGTCCTGGGCATCGCCTTGGCGAACCTTCCTTTCGGGCTTCTCTCGGATCGCTACCCGGTTCGGCCCATCATCCTGGTGGGCGGGCTGGTGGTCGGCTGCTGCAGCGTGCTTTGTGCCTTGCTCCGGAGTCTTCCGCTCCTCATCGCGGCTCGATTCGTCCAAGGGCTGTTCATCCCGGCCCTCACGACCTGCCTGGCCGCTTTCCTCGCGAGGACCCTTCCCGTTGCGTCCCTCAACATCGTGATGGGATCCTACGTGTCGGCCACGGTGGCGGGAGGGCTCGGAGGACGGCTGCTCGGAGGATGGATCCATCCGCCTCTTCACTGGCGCTATGCATTCGTCAGTTCGGCGTTCTTGGTCTTTGTGGCGGTCTGGACGGCGACCCGATTTCTGCCGCGTGAGACGGGGTCCAGGGCGGCCGAAATCGACGGTCTCGGCTTTGGAAGACTCCTGACGACCTGGCATTTCCTGCGCATCTACGGTGTGGCCTTCGCCTCGTTTTTCGTGTTCTCCTCCGTGTTCAACTACCTGCCCTTTTACTTGTCGGGTCCACCGTTCGGAGCCCGTACGGAGCTCATCACTTTCATGTACCTGTCGTATGTCATCGGGATCGTCATGGGTCCCCTGGCGGGTCAATGCAGCAATCGCATTGGAAACGGGCCGACCATGGCCTTGGGATCGATCCTGTTTGGGCTCTCGATCGGCTTGACCCTCATCCCGTCCATCCCCGCCGTCATGATGAGTCTCGCCGGCATCTGCGCCGGATTCTTCGCCATTCATGCGTCCGCCTCGGGGTCTCTCAATCGCAAGCTGCAGGCCGGCCGGGGGCGTGCCAACTCGCTGTATGTGCTCTTTTATTATCTGGGCGGTGCCGTCGGGATTTGGATGAGTGGGCACGCCTATGCGCGGTTCGGCTGGCACGGCGTGGCTGCTTTGGGCGGCGTCGTGCTCGGCCTTTCCCTGATCTCGGGAATTCAGGAAACCCTCCACGAACGGCAGGGCCGTGCCAAACGTGAGTCCCCGGGGAGGCGTTAAAGTGCTTGACAGGGTCCAGGGCGTCCGATAGCGTCAATGGCCTCCGGAAGTGTAGTGAAGCCCAAGACTTATGTCCCGAATGACCTTTTATCGTCCAAACGGAGGAGGCCCATGAGAAGGCATTGGAAACGGATGATTTTGGCGGCGGTGGCCCTCGCACTAGTCCTGCCGCAGGGTGCGGTCGCGGCGGACTACAAGCAGGAATACAAGCTTTCCACGGTGCTGGGAAAGCCTTTTCCCTGGGGCAATGCCGGGGAGCGATGGGTGGAGCTGATCCGGGAAAAGACCGCAGGCCGCATCCATGTCAAAATGTATCCCGGTACGAGCCTCGTGGGCGGGGACCAGACCAAGGAATTTACCGCCATCCGCCAGGGGGCCATCGATCTGGCCATTGGCTCGACCATCAACTGGTCGCCGCAGGTCGTGCAGCTGAACCTGTTCGCCATGCCGTTTCTGATGCCCGACTACAAGGCCATGGACGCTCTGACGGGCGGGGAGGTCGGCAAGGAGCTTTTCAAGATTCTCGCGGAAAAGAACGTGGTGCCCCTGGCCTGGGGGGAAAACGGGTTTCGCGAGCTGAGCAATTCGAAGAAACCCGTGCGCGTTCCGGATGATTTGAAGGGCTTGAAGATCCGCGTCGTGGGCTCCCCCCTGTTCCTGGAGACCTTCACCGCCCTGGGGGCCAACCCTACTCAGATGAGCTGGGCGGATGCGGTGCCGGCGCTCTCGAGCGGCGCCGTGGACGGTCAGGAAAACCCCTTGACGGTCTTTCGGGCGGCCAAGCTCAGCACGGCCGCCAATCAGAAGCATCTGACCCTCTGGGGCTACGTAGCGGACCCCCTGATCTTCGTCGTCAACAAGGAAGTGTGGGACAGCTGGACGCCGGAAGACCGGCAAGCGGTTTCGGACGCGGCCCTTCAGGCCGCCAGGGAGAACGTCGCTGAGGCGCGCAAGGGTTTGATCGCTCCGGATGACGCCCTGCTCAAGGAAATCGAGGG
>CAZGQL010000037.1:0-4061 GCA_964527905.1 uncultured Syntrophobacteraceae bacterium | reverse complement strand
GAGCTCGTGAAGAAGGCCGAAGAGTCGATCGCCAAACGGTAGGGTTGGCGAAGAGCAAAGTGCGCGTGGAAACCCAGGGGCGGGCGGCGATAAGCCCCGCCCCTACCATGGATACGCGTGGTTTGCCATAGGGGCGGGGTTTATCGCCGCCCGATTTCCGGGTACTTGTCTCTGGACGATTCCGTAGTGCCGCCACCCAACTGAGTACGGCGCCACACAAGTACGTGTCCGAATGGCTGGTCATCCCCGCATGCTCCCCGCATGCTCCCCGCCTGGGACTTGCGGGGGACAAGCTTTGGTGGGGATCGAGTCGTTCGCAGGCACCTGGATTCCCGCCTTCGCGGGAATGACGTGTCCACGTTGGGCACTTTGTTTTGTGGAGGGGCACTGAGTGTCCGAATGGCTCGTCATTTCCACGTGCCCCCGGCGGGAATCCACAGGTACTCAAAAACATGGATCCCCGCTTGAAGCCTGCTGGAGTGACGAACCGATGGGGCCGCCGGGTGCGCGTTGCAGGGTCGGTGCGCTGAACGAGTCATGGAAAACAAGCATGGAGTCTGAACGCTGCGAATCGGTCCCCGATCGCCCCAGGACCCGGGTGAGTCTCAGGATCGAGGAAAACCTCGCCGGGATCATTCTTGGGGTTCTCACGCTGATCACCTTTGCCAACGTGGTCGTGCGCTATCTCACCAACTTCTCGTTCGCCTTCACGGAGGAATTCTCCATCATCCTCATGGTCGTCATGACCCTTCTGGGCAGTTCGAGCCTCATGGCCAAGGGCGGGCATCTGAATGTCGATTTTTTGGTGGAGAAGATGTCGGAACCGTGGCGCCGGCGTGTGCGCATCGGGGGCGTCGTCGTCACGGCACTCACCTTTCTCCTGCTGGCGGTACTCTCGGGGCGGATGGCCTGGGATGAATACCGCTTCGAGGTCAGTTCGCCGGGGCTGGGCGTGCCCACCTGGATCTACACGGTCTGGATGCCCGTCTTGTTTCTGGCGATTACGGGGCGTGCCGTGGGGAGGATCCTGCGCTTGTGGAGAGGGGAGCCCTGATGGGGACCGCCCTGTTTCTGTTCGGATTGTTTTTCCTGCTTCTGTTCGGCGGCGTGCCCATATCGGTGTCTCTGGGACTTGCGGGGGGCACAGTCATCGCCTTGGCTAAGCTCGGGATCATGGCGATCCCCACCAACGTGTACGCTGGCATTGCCAAATATCCGCTGCTCGCGATCCCGATGTTCGTCCTGGCGGGGGCGATTTTCGACCGTTCGGGCGTCGCCTCGCGTTTGCTGAGGTTCACGGCCTCGATGGTGGGGCAGGGCAGGGGGTCCCTGGCTGTGATCACCATCCTGGTGGCCATGATCATCGGGGGCATTTCGGGATCGGGTCCGGCCTGTACGGCGGCCGTCGGCGGCGTGATGATCGCGGCGATGATGCGGACCGGCTATCCGCCGGCCTTCGCGGCAACGGTCACGGCCGCGGCGGGGTCCACGGACATCCTCATCCCACCCTCGGTGGCCTTCATCGTCTACAGCGTGCTGGTGCCGTCCGCGACCGTGCCGGCGCTCTTCGTCGGCGGGCTGGTTCCGGGCATCCTGGCCTGTGTGATGCTCATGATCCCCTCGCTCGCCCTCAGCCTCCATCACGGCTTCGGGGCGGGCGGTCAGGACGAGCCGCGGCCGCCCTTCTGGCGGTCCTTCCGGGAAGCGTTCTGGGCGCTCATCGCGCCCGTGGTGATTCTGGGGGGCATGCGCACCGGCTGGTTCACCCCGACCGAGGCGGCGGTGGTGGCCGTCATCTATGGCCTTGTCCTGGGCTTTTTCATCTACCGGACCCTGACCCTGAAGGACGTCCACGAGCTGCTGATCGAATCGGCCGAGACGTCGGCGGTCATCCTCCTGGTGGTCGGACTGGCCAGTGTGTTCGCCTGGGCCTCGAGCACCATCGGGGTGGTCGAGCCCCTTTCGAGCGCGCTGGTGAAGCTGGGGAGAGGCAGCTCGACCGGAGTCATCCTCATCCTGATGGGCTTTCTGATCGTCATCGGGATGTTCCTGGACGGGATTTCCATCTTCCTCATCTTCTGCCCCATCTTGATCCCGGTCGCCCAGGTCTACCGTTGGGATCTGGTGTGGTTCGGAGTGCTCATGACGTATGTGATCGCCATCGGCCAGTTCACGCCCCCCATGGCGGTGAACCTCATGGTGAGCTGCCGCCTGACCGGCGCCCGCATCGAGGACACCGTCCGCTGGGCCGTCTGGCTCGTTGCCGCCATGACGCTCGGTCTCATCCTCCTCATCCTCTTCCCCTCGCTTGTCCTCTGGCTCCCCAAGGTCCTGGGGTTCATGTGAGGAGACCCCGTAAGCAGCTTTCGCAATCTATTCCGCTCCTGGAGCGAAAGGAGTGGTAGCGGGTCCGTGGATCTATGGATCGAGAAGAGATAGAATGACGTCCTGCCCTGGAGTTGGGTCGATGCCTTCCGTTGTGCCGGGCTGATCTGGTTACCGGGACTGACAATACCTCGCGAGGACGTCCAGAAACCTTGATCGGATCGGTTCGCTCAGTTCAGTGACCCGTAGGTTCAGGTTGCGCCCTGAGACAATCTCTTCCGGGTTCAGACCTTTGTCGAGGAAACCTAGTGTCTTCAGTGCATCAACGAATTCATCGCGCTCGGCCAGATGCCCATTCCAGTTCTTTTTGTCGAAAAAGAGATAGATGCTGCCATTTTGAAAGAAACTGACGATCCGCATTCCGTTCGGGCCCCGAATCGCAAACGTCGGGAACTTGGCCCTCGCATCCATGAAAATCCCTTGACTCAACGACCATTGGAGAATCTGTTGCAACGCCTCTGCAAGGTGCGGGTCCGCGAATTCTTGATAAGCAGCAGCGAGTTTGTCCGGAGTCCATAGGGCCACATCTGAAGTGGATACGCGTCGGTCGATACTGCCCTGGGTTTGACCGACCAATTGCGGTACCAGCACCATCGCGGAATCGTCGTTTCCATAACACTTGAGTTCGAGCCCGAGGACCTCCGCGTTTTGCATTTCTCGGTTCAGATACTCCACCATGCGTCTCACTTCCGGACGCAGTTCGTCCGCCGCAACGATGAGGCGCACATGACCCGTTTTGAGATTCGTCTCCACAGTGTTCCAAAACTCTTCAATATCCAAGGTTTCCCCGAATTCGGTCCTGAGCGCCTCGTCCAGGTCGGCTTGCTGCTTGGTCCAGAACTCGGCCGCGTACTGCCGGGCTCGACCCAAGCCCCAGAGCTCCACTGCATTGGCCGCATACTCGATGATTTGCCCGATCACCTCCCGTCTTGATTCGGGGTTTTGGATCAGCTTGGTCTCGACCAAAGTCAGAACCCCCCTCTGATCAACGTATAGATGATCCAGGGACCAAGCACCGATGGGCATCTCGCGTCGAAGCAGAACGAATCGCGGAGGGTCGTCGCTGACCGGATCGATCTGTCTTCCTGGGATGACCTTGGGATACTTCTGCAAGATGGTCTGGAGAGCGTCCTCAAGGGTCTTGCCGAATAGTCCGGCACGCATGGGTTGGACCGGAAGCGGCTGCAGCGTTGCTCCCTGCAGGAGAAATATCTCATCGGTGTGAGGAGTCATGGAGTTGTCTCCCAGATGAAGTCATCGGCCCGACCGATCGGGCGACCAGTAAAAAGGACCACGTAAAATGGGGGCGATGGTTGAATTGTCAACGAAAATGAGCGCTTGCACATGACAGACCGTATCGGCCAGTCACATCATGATGGACTATCGGCTGGGAGAGCCCCTGACTTGATTGGTGCATGGTGCCGCCCCCGCCTCGGCAATCTTTGTCTCGTCCCGGTTTCTTGGAGATCCCTCGTGCGGATTAGTCGGTTCGTCGCCTATTCTTTCCGTTCTTCCCAAAGGAATGATCATTTCAGGCCGTTGCGCAACGGCACGGAGAAGTGTACCTTGCTTCCACACGGCTCTCGACCTGCCTCACGCGGGAGAACCGAATGGCGGTTCAATTCCAGGCACGTATCGGGCGCGGCGGCTGCGTGGCCTTGGTGCCTCCGGGGGGA
>CAZGQL010000036.1:16259-36298 GCA_964527905.1 uncultured Syntrophobacteraceae bacterium | reverse complement strand
ATCGTGTTGGTGGCCTGCTTCACGTCCATGTACTTGAGGCGGTACATGACGATCACGGGGGAAACGCCCTTGTCGTCACGCAGCATCTGGGGCGTGGCGATACCGAGGCTGCTGCTCGTGCTGCGCTGGGCGGGCTGGATGTAATAGACGCCACCACGGGTCACGATGGCGATGTCGTTGGCCTCGTAGACCTTGCTGACCATCTGGAGGAGCTCTTCCTTGGTGAGCTCCCCCTCGAGGTACATGCTGATGCGCCCCTGCAACTTGGGATCCAATACGTAGCTGAGCTTGAGGTAATCGCCGAAAATCTGGTTGGAAACCTCGGCCACATCGGCCTTCTCGAAATTGAGGATGATTTTCTGCTTCTCCTTGGAAGCGGGTAGGGGAGGCTCGGGCTTGGGTTGGAACGAGGAGGTCATGAGACCGGCTTGAATCTGGCTGCTGGGACTGGGCAGAACCGGAGGTTTGGTCCGCTTGTCGGAGTCCTTGCCTCTCTTTTCCGAAAACTCGATGGTGCGCTCCGCGGAACCCGGCCCTTCCGCATCCGATGCATAAGGCGCCGGAGGCGTATCCCGTGAAATCCTGCTCTTGGGAGCCGAGGGCGAGGCACAGGCCACCAGTAAACCAGCCAACAGACTACAGACCAAGCCCTGGCAAGCTCTCGTCATCATTGCACAACCTCTCTCCTTGGCAGTGGCGGGTCATGAAGCTGCTTCCGCTCTCTAAACCAATCCAGCCACTTATAAGACAAACCCATATAAGGTTGCAAGATCATAAGTAGATTTCAACGGAGGGCAACCGAAGGGTATTTTGAATGAATTCCATCAAAAGTCTAGGACTTTTCTCCCTTTTCCATCAAAGCTGCAAGAATGACATTGACAACGAGATCGGGTCCTCCCTTTCGCTGAACCTTTTGAATGTTCATCTCCTGAACCACGATCGAAGTCTGAAAATTGCGCACCCTGTCCAGGAAGTAATTCAGACCTTCAATGGTCGTCATGAAGTTAAACCGCAACGTAACTTCTTGATACAGACCATGCTCCTTGCTTGCCAGGACCTGGTAGGTCTTCATGTCCAATTTTTGTCCGTCCTTGGCTGAGAGCATATCGCCGAGAGAAGCGGCCAATTGATATGGATCGTGACCTTTGAACAAGGACTTTTGAAGCTCCTTAAGCTTGCTTTCCTGTTTGACCAGGTTCTCGCGTATGGATTGAGCCTGCTTCAATTTCTCCTCGTACTTGGCGGCAATCTCCATTTGTTGCTTGACACGCGTCGTGACCTCCGCCTTTTCGTCCAAGATGGGCCCGAGCCAAAAGACATGGACCACCAGGAGCGAGAGGAATGCGATGAGCGCGAAGGCAAGGGATCCCCTGTTCTTCTTGACTTGTTCCCAGGAAAAATCACTGAGCAGTTTCATTGGGCATCTCCTCCCCTTCTTCCTCGGCCGGGTCCGTGTCCTGATCCACCTCCAATTGCAGGTCCTCCTCCGTCACCTCGTCTACCTCGCCCCCTTCCTCTTCCTGCGGAGCCTGCGCCTCGGGCTGTCCCTGTCCGGGCGTAACGGGTGTGGACGGCTCCCCCGTCGGCGCGGCGCCGTTTTCCTTGATTTCTTCCTTGGCCGGAGCGAGAGAGGCCACGGTCTTGCGAAACTTCTCGAGGTCCAGTTGCAGCTGGACGTTGAAGCGCTCCGAATCCGCTGAAGGGTTCCGAGTCACGGGCGAGGCGAACTTGACGTCCGTGAAGCCTTCGACCTTGGACAACTCGGGGAGGTACTTGATCGCCGATTTGCTCTCCCCCCGTAGAATGACCTGTCCCTTGCGGATCGAGAAGTAGTTCAACCAGGTATCTTCCGGCGTGATGGACGTGAGGAGCGTGAGCATTTCGAGCAAGGGGTATCCTTCCAGATCGAACTGCGAGAGGGTCTTTTGGTCTTCCTCGAACTTGGCGATGCGCGTCTGAAGCTGCTCGATGGGCTTCCACTGGCTCTCGAGCGTCGCGATCTGTCGTTTGAGTCGTATTGAGTTTTCCTTGGCCTGATGGAAGCTGTGGATCTCGTAGAAGGCGAAAGCGCCGTACAGGACGAAGGCCGCTAAGACCGGCCAGACCACCTTGGGAACTTCCCAAGGTCTCAGGGCGAGTGGGGTTTCAAAGGTTTTGGCGGATTCCTGATCGAGCAAACGGGGCACCCATGCTTCGAGCATCAGCCCCTCGACCCATTGATCCTCCAGCGGCAAGCTTTCCCGGAACGCTTCTCCCCGAGCGGCATCGTCTGGATGGCGAACCGACACGATTCGACGGACCCGAGCAGGCTCATCCTCACCGTTGAGGCTGGAGCACGTCAGGTTTTCCCGCACCAGACGGAGTGTCGCCGCATCCGGTCCCACGAGGAAAGACTCCAGCAGGGCTCCGTTGAGGTACCGGTGGAGCTCCAGCTGCCGCCCATGCACCATGCGCCCGAAGGTCTCCAGCGAATCCCCGTTCGGCGCCCCCTGCTCCTCCCGAGCCCCGGCGAAAACCCCGTAATACAGAGCGCTCGGAATCATCGAAAACGACTGGTAGGCTGCGCCGGACAAGGCTTGAGAGAACCGATCGGCGATCTCCCGACGGATGCTGAAGATCGGCACGCTCAGGTGATGCTCCATGCGGCAAGGAGGTCCGGCGAACGACAGGGTCTGATCCTGGTCGAAAAACAGATTTTCCTGCCAGTCGAAGGCCACGGCATGCTCGAGCTGTTCTTCCAGAGCGATCGGATAGTGCTCCCGATGCACCGAGTAGTAAGGCAGCGCCAGGAACAGCACGACGGCCGTCTTCCCGGGGTCCCTGACGCGCGGATTGAGGCGTTGCAACGCTTCGAAGACGCTTTCACCCTCGGAAAACGTGTACAGCTCGGCGTTCTCGATCTCCCACGACCGCCACTTTCGGTGTGCCCACAGCACCTCGATTCGATCCGATTCCACATAAACAGCCACCAGATGGCGGGCCCGGCGCTGCATCGCTCGCAAAAGCATGGGCGATTTTCCTCTCTCGCGTGATTCGCTCACATGATCTTTCGATGGAGGACCTGATAGCCCCGGTCCGCGCCCGGCGTGAAGCGGACCGTCAGCCAGAGCAGAACGGGCGGAGGCCCGCTGAGACTCCTTCCCAGGGACAGAATCCGGTAAACGCCACCGTTTTCCCAGGTCACCACCCTGGGTTCGAGGACATTGTCTTGGTCTTCCTCGATCAGGACTCGATTATTGCCATGAACCGTCAGCAAATGAAACAGCGAATCGCGGCGCGGAAACAGCGGATCCAAAAGGAATCCGAGCCGCTGCGTCTCTTCCAGGACCTCCTCCCGGGTCACCTCCCGCCCATGACCATAAAAGAGTCCGCTCGACACGCCTGGAACCAGCAGGAGCTGATCCAGGCTGATGAGTGGGCCGTTGAAAGGGCCATAGGGCAATCCCTGCTGGGCGTACTTGTCCTTTTCGGCGCCGTGCAGGCGGGTCAGATCATCCTGATCGACAAAATCCGCAATGACATCCGCCAGGCGCTCCGCCTGGGCTTCCTCCAGACCCGCCCGCACCAAGGCGCGTTGAAGCTGGTCCGGCTGCGCGAGGTTGACATTGAGCTTGCGGGACTCGGCCTCCACCAACACGATGGCCTCACCCGTCTCATAGCCGATCCGGTGGGGCATTCCATCCGGCTGCCAGTTGTCCTCTTCCCTGCGCTCCAACCCCGTCGGAAGGGGTTGACCCAATCGGGCCAGGGCCTCGTTGCACCCGCCGATGGCCAGATGCAGCGCCTGGGACTTGCGCAGCAGGTGGACCTGTTCCTCCCCCTGAAGCCGCGTTTCCGTGCTGATTTGCATGGAAAACCACAGAATCAGCGCGCAAACCCACAGGACGGCCACGACTACGACGCCACGCTCGCTTTTCATCAGCGCCTGCGCTTCCTCCCGACGCCCAGTTGCTGTTGGGCGGATTCCTGCTCCGGATTCCTCGGAAAAAACGAATTGGGAACGATCACAACCGTTCGACCCTCCGATTGCGCATCACTCCAACGCACCCGGACCACCAGCGGCGGTTGCCGATCATCGTTCCACTGCGCTTCGAGGGCCGCCCCCTCCCCCCCGAAGGCAAACGTCAACTCGTCCACCTCGGTCGCGTGGAAAGCGGGCCAAGGCTGCTTCCTGCCCTTGCCTGGCTCCAATTTCATGAATTGCTCGATGGGTTCCGCATGGTAGGGGTCGAATGGGATCTCAGCATAATAGAGCAGCTTCTCGGCAGGCTTGAAAAGGTAGCGAGCCACCACGGGAACCCCGTGGGAGAGGGCTCGGACGGAATGGTCCGTGGCGAAGGTCAAGGCATGCTCCTGCCCCTGGAAGACCAGCCTGGATTGGCCCTCGGCCCGGACGGGCACCGGGTTCATGCCGGCAAGCTGCCATTTCAGAAGGTCGATCAAGGCCGGCATGTCGCTCGGCTTTCGATTCAACTGCCGTTCCCACACACGCAGGGAAAAACCAAGGGCCGTGGACAGAATGCCCATGACCAACGAGGCAATGAGCATCGCCAGGACCAGCTCGAGAAGCGTGAATCCACCGTGAGAACGCCTCGTCATCATTCCAGCTCCGACTTGGGGGCAAAGACGCTGAACTCCAGCGTCTGGGCTCCGCTCCGGAGCAGGACTCGATACAGGCGCCCCGACCGGTTGGGCAATTCATCTCCGTTCGCGGCCAACACTTCCTGAGCGAGGACACTCACTTGAGGCCCTCCCTCGAGGGTTTCCAGGACGAGCGTGCGCTGCCCCAGCCGCTCCGGAAAGGCGAGGATCTCCTGCGCGGCCGCCTCCAAGATGGGCTGGACGGCGGCTCGCTCCTTGATCCGTGCCCCGTACCGCAGGGCGGACGAGATCCCTCCCATGACGCCGCCCAGGACAACCACGGCGATCACCAGCCCCACCATGACCTCGAGGAGTGTGAAGCCGCGCGAGCCGGGTCCGGACTCCCGCGCAAGGCCTGTGTGCAAGCCCCTCATCGCGCTTCCACCATGTACCAGCGGACCGTCCCGAACAGGGGATGGATTGTGACGCGGACCGCCCGTTGCTTGTCGAACACCAATTCGATGTCGTTCCCCACGAGACTTCCGTCTGGGTAGAAAAGAATCAAATAATCATGGGTTTCCGGATCCCGCTCGAGATCATCCGCATAGATGTCCACGTTTTCGGGGATGGGCTTCCTCGGGGGCAGCATCAGGTCGTAGAGCCTCTCCCCACTGCGAATGCGGAAGGCGGTGATTTCCCCCGAATTCATGGCCACAAGCCGCGCCCGGCGCAAGGTTTCGACGAACTCGAGCAAGAACTCCCTGTCCTCCATCCGCTTCCAACCTCCGCCCACACGCGGGAGAATCAGCCCCACTGCGAGCGCCAGGATGATCAGGACCAGGATCAACTCGAGGAGCGTAAAGCCGGAGGAACCCTTGCCGCGGTTTGATATCATGGACAACCGGTTAGAACTGGATTTCGTTGATTCCAAAAATCGCCGAAAACATACTCAACACCATGGTGCCGATGACCATCGCCGTCGCAATGATCACCACGGGTTCGAGCAGCGTCATCAGTCGCTGGAGTGTCCGCTGCAACTCCCGCTCAAAGTGATCGCTCAAACCGAGCAACCCTTCCCCCAGATTGCCCTGCTCCTCGGCGATCCGCAGCATGGTCCCCATGCGCGGCGGGAACGGCGCGTGGGACCGGAAGAAATTGCTCATCGAATGACCGACTTTGATTTCCCGGTGTAGCGGCGACATGGATTCCTTAAGCACGCTGTTCAAGAGCACCTGTTCGCCGAGACTGAGCGCACGCAGCAAGGGCACCCCGGACTCGATCATGGTCCCCAGCGTGCGGCAAAACCGCGTGAGCTCGCTGTGAAGCACCAAATACCGGGAAAACGGGAGCCGGAACAACACCCGATCGATGGCCCGGCGCGCCTTGGGCTCGCGGTATGCGTATCGCCCTCCCCAGAAAGCGACCGCAAGCAACACCGGAAGCACCCAGCCGTATTCCTTCAGCAGCACTCCGGCATCCAACATCAGCTGCGTCAAAAAGGGGACCTGCTGATTCAAGTCCTGAAAGATTTGAGCAAATTTAGGAATGACGTAAATCAGCAGGATGACCATGGACACCATGCTCACACTCAGCAGGATGACCGGGTAGATCATGGAGGAAATCAGGCTCTGTCGAAAGGCCCGCCTCTGCTCCATATACTGGGCCAGACGCCTGAGGATCGGACCCAGCGTCCCACTGGCCTCCCCGGCGCGGATCATATGGTCCGCCACCGCCCCGAACACATCCCGATACTTGCCGACAGCCCCAGAAAGGTCGCTCCCTCCCTGGACATCCGAAAGCAGATCCGTCACCACCCGCCGAAACACCTTATGCGTCTGGTTGGTGCTGATGAGCGCCAGCCCCCGGTCTACGGAGAGTCCCGCCTGAAGCAGATCCGACAGGTCGTAGAAAAAGCGGATGATGTGGTCCTCGGGCACTCGTCGAGGTCTGCCGCCCCGGACCGCCTTGATCTTGATGGGGTAAAGCCTGCCGGACTTGAGTTTCCGCGCAGCCTCCAGCTCCGAAGCCGCTTCGAGCACCCCGCGATGGCTCTGGCCCTGCAGATCTCGCGCTTGATACTGGTAGAATCCCATAAGAACACACAGCCCAATTTCACAGATGACCACCAGCGATTGGAAACCACCTACCCTAACCCGCCAGGGAAAGGCTCGTCACGCGTAAAACCTCCGACATGGTTGTGATTCCAGCCAGTGCCTTCTTATACCCATGATGCAGCAACGGCCGGTAGTCTTCCTGGAACGCGATTTGGGCAATCGTCCCCGCGTTCTTTCCCGCAACAATGGCGGACCGGACCGCATCACTGACCGGGAGAATCTCAAAGATCCCTTCACGCCCCCGGTAACCCGTGTACCCGCACTTTTCGCAACCCTTGTTGTGGTGCAGCGTCGGATGGGGGGGCAGATCCCCCAAAACCTCACGCAGCCTGGCCTGGTCAGCCTCCCGCGCCTCGTAGGGCTCCCGGCAGTTCTGACACAAAACCCGCACCAACCGCTGGGCCACGATGGCCAGCAACGAATCCGCCATCAGGAACGACTCGATCCCGATGTCCCTCAAACGGGTGATGGCCCCCGGAGCATCGTTGGTATGGAGCGTGGAGAGCACCAGGTGCCCCGTCAGGGCCGATTCGATCGCAATGTCGGCCGTTTCTTTGTCCCGGATCTCACCGATGAGCAGCACGTCGGGATCCTGGCGCACCAGGGAGCGAAGGGCGTTGGCGAACGTCAAATCGATCTGGGGCTTGACCTGAATCTGGTTGATCCCGTTGATCTGGTACTCCACCGGATCCTCGACCGTCAAAATCTTTCGGGTCACGTTGTTGAGGCGCCGCAGAACCCCATAGAGCGTGGTCGTTTTTCCCGAGCCCGTGGGACCGGTGACCAAAATCATCCCGTAAGGCCTTTCGATGAGCTCCTCGATGAAGTGCAACTGCCGTGGGTCCATCCCGACCGAGCCCAGATTGTATTCCACGTTCTCCTGGGCGAGGAGCCGAAGCACGATGCTCTCCCCATAGATCGTCGGCACCGTCGACACACGGATGTCCACCTCACGATTGCCGAACCGCAGCTTGATCTTGCCGTCCTGTGGCAGGCGCCTCTCGGCGATATTGAGGTTCGCCATGAGTTTCAACCGGCTGATGATCGCCGCCTGCATGGTCTTCGGAGGCTGGTCAAGGTCAAACAGCACGCCGTCGACACGCGCCCGCACCTGAAACGATCGTTCAAACGGTTCGAAGTGGATATCCGAAGCTCTCATGTCCAGCGCGCGGGAAATCAGCACGTTGACCAACCGAACGATGGGGGCCTCCTGAGCCAGCCCCTTCAGGTGCTCCAGGTCCTCCTCGAAAGAGTCCATGTTCATGGCCGAGATCTCGCCGTCTCGCGACAGGGCTTCCGCCTCCCGCGCAGCCGTCCCATAGAGGCGGTCGATGGCCGTTCGGATCTCCTCCCGCTGTCCCAGGCACAAGACGAGCTCCATGTCGGCGAAATAGCTGGTCAGGATATTGATTACCGGCATGTCCAGGGGATTGCTCACCACCACCCGCACGCGACCGCTTTCCACCTGAATGGGAAGGACCGCATGCTTTCTCAAAAAAAACATGGAAACGCCCTCGAGCAGAACCGGCTTTTCGGGATAATCCTCGCGGTCCAGCAACTGGAGGCCCAAATGATCGGCCAGGATTCCGAGTATCTTGTGCTCGTCGGTGACGGCGATTTCCTCGAAGGCGTCAAGGATTGGAATGCCTTCCACAAAAAAAGACCTTCGGAATTGCCGAACTTGGTCACTGTTGAGATGGAGCGAATCTCGGAAGGCATCCAGCAGGGTGGAGCAAGTCGACATATAACCTCCTGAAAATCGAAGCATTTTTCATAATCATACCCTAGACTCATAACAGATCTCACCTGAAATGTAAATGTCGGCCTCCATCCTCGCGGAATATGAGGAGCCTCACTTTGCAAGCAGCGATGAAATGCGCTATGTTCGACAAGACAGGTTTGTGCAGCTGGAGCCATTCATATCCCGGAGCATTGCTCATGAATCCCACTCGGTGGTTGTTCCCGACCCTGGTTGCTTGTTGTGTGAGTCTCTCCGTGGCTCATGCCGCGACCCCGCTCATGGTGGAAAAGAACCTTTTCTCGCAGGACAGAAAGCCATCATCGGGCGAGACCCAGCCGACAGCCTCGCCCACGGGGCCGGTGGTTCCCCCCAAGACGATCCAGCTGGACGGCATCATGGTGAGAGGGAACCAAAGAAAGGCATTACTGCGCCTCAAGGCAAATCCCGGTCCCAAGGACAAGGGCAAGAAGGATTCTCCGTTCACGACTGTCGGCGAGGGGGAAAGGATCCAGGACTACACGGTGACGAAGATTGGGACGCGCAGTGTGTTCCTTGAGAAGGGAGGCCAGGTGTTCGAGGTCTTTCTCTATGCGGAAGGGAAGGTGCTGCCCCCTCTTGCCGCAACACCGCCTGCGGGCCCTCCTGGTGCTCCCGGCCAGCCAGGCCAACCGCATGGGGTTCCACAGCCCCAGGGCGGGGGACCTGAAACGGGCATGGAAGCCGAAGGCATACCGGGTGCCCAGCAGGGTCTCAACGACCCCAATGTAGCGGCCAACCGGCGACAGCGCGCGGCGCGGCGGGTGGCGGTCCCACCGGTGGAATCGCCGGAGCCCGAAGAGATCGAAGAAGAGGAAGGGCTCGAAGACGCCGGTCAATAGGCGACACGATCCATCCACCGGGAATACCCAAAGCTCAATCCAATTTCCACGGACTCAAGGCATCGATGCGTGCGTGGAACAATGTCGCCTCTGAGGCACTTGCAATACTCGCATCCAGCTCACGACCATCATTGACCCGCAGGCGGGAATCCACTTTCCCGATGACTTCTACGCCCGCGCTTCCTTGGGGGTGACGGGATTTGAAGGTTTTCGCAGCCTTCTCCCAGGCGCATTCCGGTCGGCAACCTGGGACTGGGGCAATCCTGGTGACGTTGCGCTCCAGCTTCTCTCCCACGAAAGCGATCATCCATTTCCCATGAACTCTTCTGCGCTCCGGCCGTTGCGGGGTGAGGCCCGCTCATCTCCCATGGGCGATCGTTCACACCAAACAGATGGAAAGTCCAACTCGAGTCGTCGGCTCTTAAGGTCAACGGCGTTGGGATCCGTCCCCGCGCGAGCGCTGGGGCCAAGAAGCACCTGTTCCTGGAATCCGTAGCCGGCTCCATCCAGAAGCGGCTCAAGCGACCGCGCCGTTGCCCTCCCATCACCCACGGCTCGATCCGTTTGCCTGATCCATGCGAAAAAACGACGGGGAGCCTTTCGTGCCGGAAGGGCTCCCCGTCTGTGATTTACTCGACCGGGTCGGAGCGGCTTCCTTGGCATCCAGCCAGGCGTCCGCCGCTCACCCGGTCCCCGCATATGGTGCTATTTCTTCAGCATGGTCGGGATGACAACGGAACCGTGATTGTTGTCCTCCTTAAGCTCTTTCACTCGATCCAAGTAGTCCGCCACCGCCACGATGTACTGGCCGCTCAGGCCTGTCTTGGAGTACGTGAAAGTCAGCGTTTTTGACTGACCGGCTGCCGTGGCTGTGATGGATTTGCGGGTGATGTACTTGTCAAGCGTCTTTCCGTCCGTCGACAGGTAGAAGGCGATGTAATTGGACCCGGCGAGCTGGTTTCCGACGTTGCGGACCGTCAAGCTGCCCGTGATCCTGCCGCTCTTGTAGCTGAGCGCGGTCCAGCCTGCGGTCAGATCGGGACCTTGGGCGACACTCACGCTCACGGTACAGGTGTCACTGCTCCGCAGACCACTCGCGTCGGTCACGGTCAACTTGAAGGTGAAGACCCCGCCGGACTCTCCGACAATCGGTGCCCTGAAGGCCAACTGAGGCGAAGTCGTTTCACTTTCGAAAACCACTGGAGAGCCGTCCTCTTGGGTCCACTCGTAAGCCACGATCCCATCGTCCGGGTCGCTGGAAGCAGAGCCGTCCAGAATGACCACTTCGCCCTCATAGGCTGCCTTGTCGGGACCTGCGTTGGCCACCGGCGGGGCGTTGACCCAGGTCACGTTCACGATGGTTTGGGCCGTTGCACTGAGTCCACCTTTGTCCGTGACGGTGAGCTCGAAGGTGAGCGATGTTCCACCCAATCCCACGTTCGGAGGCATGAACGACGCGACGGCGGTTTTGGCGTTGGTGAGGGTCACGGTGGGACCGCCCTTCTGGACCCAGGCATAGGCGACGATTCCATCGTCCGGATCCGTGGAAGCCGAGCCATCGAGCTGCACGATCGTGCCTTCGGGGACGGTCTGGGACGGACCCGCGTTTGCGACGGGCGGCTGATTGATCCAGGTGACGCGGACCAGGCAGGTGTCCACTGAGCTCAGCCCCGCACGGTCCGTCACGGTGAGCTGGAATTTCAGGGAAGCTCCCTCCGGTCCGACGTTGGGTGATTGGAAGGTCGGCGAGCTTGCCGTGGCATCGGAGAGCACCACTTGCGGGCCTTCAAGCTGCACCCAACGGTAGGAAGCGATGCCGTCATCGGGATCCATGGAAGCGGCGCCGCTCAACGTGATCGTGCCCCCTTCGGAAACCGTCTGGTCCGGTCCAGCGTTGGCCACCGGAGGTTGATTCGGTTTTTTGACGAACTGGGCCGTGAGCGTATGGGCCTTGATCACAGGGGAAATGGTATAAGACTCGACAGCACCCTTCGGTTCTCCGTCCACGTAGACCTGTTCGACGTCGTAGCCTGAATACGGTGTGATCTTGAAGGTTTGGCTCGACCCGTGATTCACCGTCACAGAGCTCGGGAAAATGGAGCCGTTCGGGCCCGCTGTGGCCGTGATCGTATAGGTGTTGATGGCAAAAATCGCGGACAGTTTCTGGTTGCCGTTCACGTTCTCGAAAGTATAACTGGCAACCGGCCCCTTAGAGACATCCGTGGCTATCACGTCTTGGATGTGATAGCCGTCATTCGCAGCGATCGTGAAGGTCTTGGAGCCACCGGCTGCAACACTGACGACCCCGGAAGGGTAGATGCTGCCGTTCGTGGGTGGCGTGACCGTAATCGTATAGGTGGTGGGCGGAACCGGTTCAAAAACCGCCGAAACCGTGACCTTCCCGCTGAACCCCGAGAGGGTGTAGCTGGTGACGTTGCCGACGGAACTGCCGTTGATGATCAGACTGCTCACCCGGAATCCCGAATTCGGGGTCAGGGTGAACGTCACATTGGAGCCCTGCTGCGCGAAAAAGGTTCCGTTTGGGCTGATGGTTCCCCCCGTGCCCGCGGAGGCCGTGATCGGATGACACAGGATCTCGTTGGAATAGGCACTCTCCTGGTTGCTGCTGTCGTAGGCCGTCGCCGCGACATACCAGCTCGACGCAGGGTCTAGGTCCATGCTCCCGGTCGTCCCGGTCCCTTGGAGCTGAACACTTGCCGTGTACTGACCACTGGCGAGTCCGCGATAGAGCTTGTAACCCGCAACCGGTCCGGTGCTGGCGTTCCACTGGAAGTTCACCAGCGTCGCCTGAGCACCGGTCGCAAAACCGATCAGCACGAATAAAGCCGCGAACAATCTGCTTGGAAGATGGGAAATGATCGAGGAACGGACGGACTTCTTCGGGAACGGTTGTGATGTTGCCATGTGAGCACCTCCATGCTTCGTTGAACCAACGGGAAGCAGCAACCTGGAGGTGCTGAATCCAACGGCAACCCCGCTGCCATAACTCACTCATCCGAGCAGTAGGCCGGAGGCTTTGCGTCCCAACCTTTCGATTGGTTTGCCTTTTTCGTCGGTTCGTTTGGTTTTCTATGCCGTCGATTTCCCGGAGCGGCGACGGCGGTTTGCTTTATAAGCAATCAGCATGCCAGAATCCAAATTCCTGTTCTCTCGGACAATAATGCCCAGTATTTTCGGTGAATTACTGTCTTGCAAAAGCACCGGGCTCCGAGCGATTTGTAACCCCCTTTCCCGATACTGAAGGTCAAGGATGGTTCTTGGCCCCACATGCATAACGATCTTGTAATCCGCAGTGCTCCTGAGAGCTGTCGCACCACTGGCACGAATCCCACACGGTTACTTGCACACGAACGGCAATCCTGTTTTTCCGAGGACTTCCGGCGTCCTGCCTCCGCGGGGCCGGCGGGATCCAGAAGTTTTGCAGGAGATTCTCCCGCCCATGGAATCCCAGGCACTTTCGGCTGTTTTTCGAGCCCCGTGGCGATTGTTGGCGGTGTCCCACGCATTTCAAGCACCTCCGAGGGAATCTCAGAACCCCTGCATCAGGGCGCTGTTGCCGTTCGAGTCTCGGTTCTTGCGCCATCGTTTGTGTGTGATCCCAAACTTCTTCACTTTGTAATTGAGAACGCGAGGGGAAATCCCCAGGCGCTCGGCGGCATCCTTCTGAATCCAGAGACTTTTTTCGAGGGCATCTAAAATGAGCTCCCGCTCTTGGTCGATCAGATACGGGAGCACGCTCTCGCCAGAATCCGGTGGCGCCGCGTGCGATATGACCGGCGGCGGTGTGAGGCCAGTGGGAAGCGTGAGGCTCTCCTTTTGAATGATCGATGAATCCTCCCACAAGACCGCCCTTTCGATTACATTGGACAGTTCCCGGATGTTGCCGGGAAACGAGTATCGCTTGAGCAGTTCCAGGGCTTCCGGGGAAAACCCATCGATTCGCTTCTTCACCGCCCGACACGTCCGTTGAAGTAAATAGAGCGCGAGGGGCTCGATGCACTCGCGGCGCTCTCGAAGAGCGGGAAGGTGCACCCGAAGAACGTTGATCCGAAAATAGAGGTCCGCCCGCAGGATCCCCCTCGCGACCATGTCCTCGACGTTTCGGTTCGTTGCGGCGATGATCCGGATATCGGATCGAATCGTCTGGTTGCCGCCGAGGCGCTCAAACGCTTTTTCCTCCAAGACCCGCAGCAACTTGGCCTGAAGGGACGGACTGAGCTCCCCGATTTCATCCAGGAAGACCGTGCCCCCGTTGGCCTGTTCGAACCGACCGATTCGTGTCTTGCCCGCGTCCGTGAAAGCGCCCCGTTCGTGTCCGAACAGCTCACTTTCCAGGAGGGTTTCGGGGATGTTGGCGCAGTTGACCTTCACGAATGGCTTGGCCTTCCTCGCGCTGTTGAAATGCACATTCCCCGAAAGGAAGCTTTTCCCCGTACCCGTTTCTCCTGTCATCAAAACGGTCGAATCCGTCCTGGCGAGTTTTTTGAGATTGTTCAGGACCTGTTTCATGGCGGGACTTACGGCAATGATGTCATCACAGGCATATACGACATCCTGCTCCCTCCGTAAGTAATCGATTTCATTGCGCATGCTGCGGCTTTCGACCGCGTGCTGCAGGACAATCCGAATCTTTTCGGGCGAAAAGGGCTTCGTGACGAAATCATACCCGCCGCGCTTGATGGCCTGGACCACCAGTTCGGCCTTCTCGTTGGAGGACGTGACGATCACAGGCGTGTGGGGAGCTTCCCTTTTCACACGATCCAGGTCCTGAAGGCCGTTCGCAGGCTTGGGACCAAGATCGAGAATGATCGCGGCGAAGACCTCTTGACGGAGTCGCTCGAAGATCGTCCCCCCCATGGAGCCGTACGTCACTTGATAGTCCGATGAAAGGGCTCGGGACAGTGTCGCCCGAGACCATTGATCCTGATCGATGACTAGAACCCGTTCCATCCCCACCTCAAATCCTTCCCTCTTGACTCACTCCGGCATCCGCATCTCGGGTTTTCCATCGTGGGACCAAGGTGCTCCCATGGGCACGCTCCCGGTGAAGGCCCCTAAAACCGTCGTCCCTGCGGCATGATGCAGGGCAAAGGCGGTATGCGCTCGCAGGCGTTGTGCACCCACCGGTTCTTACTAGCAAGCAATGGGCCAAGACGCGTCGGACAAAGCCGTATGACGACAGATGGAACTCCAGGCGCCACCTGGTCTTCCACAAGGCGATCATCACCGGATGGGTTGGGATTGAGATCGAACTTCTAGGAAGGAAGCAACCGGGAAACGGCGTCCACCAGCCGGGAAAAATCCTCCGGGAGGGGAGCTTGGAACAGGACGGGCGTCTTGGTAGAAGGATGCAGGAACCCCAATGAACTCGAGTGCAGCATGGGCCGCTGCACGCGCACGAGGAGATCCCGCAAGGGCTTGAGCCGAAGCGCCTGAGCCTTTCTGGGCCCTCCTCCGTACGTTGTGTCGCCGACAATCGGGTGATGGAGATGGCTCATGTGGACGCGAATTTGATGAGTCCGTCCCGTTTCGATGGCGACGCGCAACAGGGAAAGCTCACCCCAATCCCGCTCGACCCTCCATCGGGACACTGCTTCACGCCCTCTTCCCGTAACCACGGCCATTTTCTTGCGGTCCACGGGGTGGCGGTCCATGCTCGTTCGGATCTCGCCATCCCCAGCGGGAAGCGAGCCATAGACGAGGGCCAGATAATCCTTTTGGACGGCGTGGGCCTTGAACTGTTCGATCAGGTCGAGATAGGCGGAGTCGCTCTTAGCCACCACCATGGCACCGGATGTTCCCTGGTCCAGGCGGTGGACGATGCCGGGGCGGAACGGCGCACCCTGACTGGCCAGACGGTCGCAACATGAGAGCAGGCCATGGACCAGCGTGCCCTCGCGATGTCCAGCTCCCGGATGCACCACGAGTCCGGGGGGTTTGTTGAGTACCAGAATATCCCCATCCTCGTAGAGGATCTCGATGTCCATGGCCTCGGGGCTCAATTCCTGGACCTGCGGGGGCGCATCCATCCAAACCGCCACAAGATCCCCGCCACGAAGCACGTATCCGGGCTTGACGGCGACCCGGTTCACAAGCACCCGGCCCTCCTGGATGAGCTTCTTGAACCGATTCCTGGAACGGTCCCGGAAGGCCTTGGCCAGAAACGCGTCGACCCGCTCACCGTCCGCCTCTCCGGGGACCTGGAGCACATGATCCGGGTCCCGGTCCCCATCCGAAGGATCCGGCGCGCCAACCTCCACCCCCCCCCTGCCTTTGCCCGACTCCAAGATCACTGACTTGCGCAATCCCATCATGGATCGGTCAATGCTCATGCTCCATTAGTTTCCCTGCATCCCGCAACAAGCCCTTCGCACCCAAAAGGGAGTCAATCCCCTGGAATCCTCGGCACAGAACTTCAGTGCTGCTGCCGGCTGTGCTCGGCATCCTTGAGGGTCGTGAAAATGAGCCGCCCGGCCGTTGTCTGAAGAATGCTCGTGACGGAAACCTCCACCTCTTTTCCGAGGAGTCGGCTCGCATTCTCAACGACCACCATCGTACCGTCCTCCAGATAGGCAATTCCCTGTCCCTGCTCCTTGCCCTCCCGCAGAATCTGGAGTCGCAGCACCTCGCCCGGCAACACCACAGGCTTGAGAGCATTGGCAAGCTGGTTGATGTTCAAAACTTGAATTCCTTGAACTTCCGCGACCTTGGCCAGATTGTAATCGTTCGTCACGATTTTGGCGTTGAGTCGCAGGGCAAGGGCCACGAGCTTTGCGTCCACTTCATTGAGGTTGTCAAAGTCCTGGCGGTCAATGCGAACCTCGATCCGTTTTTCTTGCTGGAGCCGCTTGATCACGTCCAAGCCTCTCCGGCCCCGAACCCGTCGCGTCGAATCCGAGCTGTCGGCGATGTGCTGGAGCTCCTGCAGCACGAACTCCGGAATGATCAAGACCCCGCTCATGAAACCGGTTTCCACGATGTCCGCCACGCGGCCGTCGATGATGACGCTGGTGTCGAGGATTTTGGCCGTAGGCCCCCCGCGCACCCCTCCCCGCATGAGCCAGGACCAGTTCGGGAGCCGTAGCTCCTCGACCTTGATGGACCCGAGAACCATGCCGATGTAGCCGAAGATACAGGATAGAACGATGAAGATGGCGACCCGGATGGTCGTGTTTTCTAACAATGTGAAGCCGTATGCGACCAGCTTGGCCACCGAGAGGCCGAGCACCAGACCGAGGGTTCCGCCCAATAAGATCTTGATAGGAATGCGTTTAATGATTTTTTCTACGGATAACGCCAACATGGCAAAGATGATACCGATCAGCAAGCCAGCCCACGGTACCCAGGCGTACGTCTTGAGCCCCTCTATCTGCGCCGCGATGAAGTAACCGCCCACGCTGCAAACCCCGAACAGGGCGGCCTTCAAGACCAGCCACGCCCACTGCACAGTATTCACCCCCTTTCCTTATGCAATTCCTGATCTCTTATCCTCAAGATGTCGGAATGTATCCGAAATGCGGTATCGTTGTGACTGGGAGGGACCAGATGGACTTGGCTCTGTTCAACCAACCTGAAGAATTTCGTGGATTTCTCTCTCCACCGCCTCCTCGCTGATGTTCCTAACGATGGAGAGTTCCTTGAGAAGCAGGGTCCTTGCCGTGTCGAGCATCTTGCGCTCACCGAAAGACAGCTCCTTGTCTCCCTTGAGCAGAGTCAGGTCCCGCAGGACCTGGGCCAGCTCAAATATGGACCCCGTTTTGATTTTTTCCATGTATTCCCGATAACGACGGTTCCAGGTGCCGCCATTGACGGAAACCTCCTTGGACTTGAGGATCTCGTAGACGACTGGAATATCGCCCGAGTCGACGAGCCGGCGGAGTCCTACGGACTCGGCATTCTGGATGGGGATCATGATCTTCATGTCGTTTTCGAGGATTCGAATGATATAGAATTCTTGCTTTTTCCCGCCGATGGTCTTGCTCTCGATGGACTCGATCCTTCCGACCCCATGGGCGGGATAAACAGCCAAATCCCCGATCTTAAACATACACCCTCCGTACCCCCGGCAAGCCCCGGCTTGAAGCGGCTCTTGGGCTATGGATCTATTAGTCTACCACCAGTCCGCAGGCATGCAAAGCCCAAACAAACCCGCTCGGCCTTACACCACGCCGCCCTGTCGACTACCGGGTATCGATCCAATCGGCACTGTTCGAAACGTTGAGGCGCGCCTGATCGCGAAGGATTTCTGGAACCGAGCCCCTTTATTCTACTCGTCTCCCAGTACGAAGAAAAGGACAGAAAGTCCTTCCCCTAAATCCGGACTGCAATTTGGAGGGCAGGCAAAGATCACAGCATCGCACTGAAGGAAATCAAATGGGCGCAAACCGATTACATGAGTGTCGCCCGCGCCTTTGTGGGCGGGATGATCCCGTGGGATGGGGCGAGGTCGGAGGGTATCCGGTCAGGAAACCTTCTCCTCGACGGATTGGGCAGGGGGACGTTGATTGAAACGGTTCATCGCAGCATCCAAACCTTCCGTGAGCACTGCCTCCACGGCATCGGCGCCCAGCCGGATCATGGCGTCGAAAACCTCTTGTTCCGGGCCATAGGGGGCGTCCAGAACAAAACGTTCCACACTTTCTCCGTTCCTCGGGCGCCCGATCCCAAGCTTTAAGCGCGGGAAGTCCTGAATTCCCACGTGTTGGATAATGGATTGAATGCCCTTGTGTCCCCCAGCCCCCCCACGCCGGACCAGCCGGACACGACCCGATTCCAGATCCAGATCGTCATGAACGACCAGCATCCCCATCGGCTCAAGGCGGAAATAGCGGAGCAGCTCCGTCACGGCCTCGCCACTGCGGTTCATGTACGTGTTGGGCTTAAACAGCAGGACCTTCCGCCCGCCGACATCGGCCGTTCCCCAAAGACCCCGAAAAAGCCTCGATTGAAACGGAACCGCGAGCCGCCGCCCGATCTCGTCCACAACCAGGAAACCCGCATTGTGGCGCGTCTTCTCGTAGCGCCCGCCGGGATTGCCCAAACCGACGACCACGCTCGGCCCCGCGGTATCCAGGTCTCCCGACATCACGCTTCAACCCGTATCGGTAACGAAGGCGGCCGCGGCGCCAACCTTCCGCCGTGCGCCGGCGCGAAACACCGAGGAGGCTTCACCCAGGGCATTAGCCTTCCCCGCCCTTGTCTCCCTTACCTTTTCCTTCAGGCGCAGCAACCGTGACGATGGCGAGCGACTGATCGCCGGTCAACTCGAATGGAACGGTCGAAACCAAATCTCCCACATGGACCGTCGCGCCAAGATCCAGCTTAGAGATATCGACAACCACCCGTTCAGGGATTTCACCGGGCAGACACCGCACCGAGACCGTGCGGCGGATCAGATTCAGGGTTCCTCCCTTCTTGACTCCCACCGATTCTCCCTTCAACTCAATGGGAACCTCCACCACGATGGACCGATCAAGGGGAACCTCGTAAAAATCAACGTGCAAGAAACGCCGGCGGACCGGGTGCACCTGCACCTCCCGAATCAGAACGTGCCGGATCTCGTTGCTGTGAGCACCTTCCACCTTCAATTTCAGCAACTTGCTTTCCTCTCCCATGTCCCGGAGCAGCTTCTCCAGCCGCAGGGCCGATACCGAGAGAGGAACGGGAGACGATTTGGGGCCGTACAGGACAGCCGGAACGCGGTCCTCTCGGCGAAGGGACCGCGCATGCCCCTTCCCGCTCCGAGTGCGAACTGATGCCGTCAACTCAACATCCATCATGATGTCCAACCTCCACAAATGATTCAAGCACACGGTTGCCGTGTGCCCTGGGAAATCCCATTGCCCGTCTCAAGAAATGATATCGGCACTCGGCCGCCCCAGAGGGGACCCGCCGGGTCCGAATCCAACCGAACCGATGGTCAGCCTTGAAAACCACTCATCAGCATCGACGCCAGGGAGCCGTCCTGATGGATGCACCGGACGGCCTCGGCGATCATCGGCGCGATGCTCACCACACGGATCTTGTCCCGCCCCTCCACCTCGGGCGGCAAAGGCACGGTGTCCGTCACCGTCACACAATCGATGGGGAGCGCTTCGATCTTGTTCCACGCCGCAGGGGTGAGAACAGCGTGCACGCACAGCGCCTCCACCGACTCGGCCCCGGCCGCGATAGCCCCCCTCGACACCCGCTCCAGCGTCCTTCCCGTGCTGACCATGTCATCCAACACGAGGACTCGTCGTCCTTCCACCTGACCCACAATGCGGGTTGCCGCGCCCGGCGTCTCCCCCCTGTAGTCCATGATCGCCAGGTCGACCCTCAACAGCTTTGCAAAGGTACGGGCCCGGGGAACTCCGTTGGCATCCGGAGCCACAATGATTTCGTTTCCACGGAGTCTTCGTCGGACATCGTCGTAGAGGACCTCTGTTCCGGCGAGGTGATCCACTGGAATATCGAAGAACCCTTCGATCTGGTCCGCGTGCAGATCAATGGCCACGACGTGGTCCGCGCCCGCGACCGTCAGCAGGTCCGCAACCACTTTGGCGGAGATGGGCACACGCGGCTTTTCCTTCTGGCTCCGACGACCGTAACCATAGTACGGGATCACGGCGGTGACGCGACCCGCGGAAGCCCTCTTCAGTGCGTCGAGCATGACGAGAAGCTCGATCAGGTTCTCGTTGACGGGCGGGCATGTGGATTGAATAA
>CAZGQL010000036.1:11095-16233 GCA_964527905.1 uncultured Syntrophobacteraceae bacterium | reverse complement strand
CACGTTCTCGTTGATTTCAACCCGCACTTCGCCGTCTTGGAAACGGTTCACCAATGCCCGCCCGGGCTCGAGCCGGAGGTGGCTGCAAACCTTTTCGGCCAGAGTCGGATTGGCACGACACGAAAAAATCTTGATCGAACCTTGCATACCCAATCCGCCCTGAAAACAACACTCCATCCAGCAACCCGGGCGACACCGCCGCTCCAGGGAATCGTTTTGGCTGGGGTGGGAGGATTCGAACCTCCGAATGCGGGTTCCAAAGACCCGTGCCTTACCGCTTGGCGACACCCCAATCACCCACGGGATCCTCCATCTCTTTTCTCGAGTGCCGTCAGAACCTTCGTGGCGGCAACCCAGCAATCGCCCCAGGCTTCCCTGGCCAAGTCCGCAACCCTATTCGCCGCCTCCCAGTCGCGGAACACGCCGAATACGGTCGGCCCGCTGCCGCTCATGAGCGCTCCCAAGGCCTGGTGCTCCACCAGCCAGTCCTTGATTTCCCCGAGCCGAGGGTGCGCGGCCAGAGTCACGGCTTCCAAATCGTTCGCCAGCAGGGAATCCATCCGCCACGGCCGTTCCCTGAGCCGATCGATCCTATTGGGAGTCTCCTTCGTTGTCAACTTCAAAGTGCCATACACCCAGGCGGTCGACACCGAAAACGGAGGTTTGATGCAGACCAGCGCGTATGGGGGAACCCCATCCACCCACTCGAGCACCTCGCCGATCCCCCGAGCCAACGCGGGCCGCCGGTACAGGAAGAACGGAACGTCTGCCCCCAGGCTTTTTGCGAGGGCATGCAACTGGGCATCCTCCATGGGCGTCTGCAGGCATTCCCGCAGGGCCAGGAGGACTCCCGCCGCATCGGAGCTGCCGCCCCCCAAACCAGCCGCCATCGGAATCCCTTTGCGGATTTCGATCGACACCCCTTTCTCAACTTGCGCCCGTTCGAGGAAACTTCTCGCTGCTTTCCAGGCCAGATTTCGCTCGTCCACCGGCACGTCCGGATGGTCGCAGGCCACTTGGATCCCCGAAATATCCGTCACCTGGACAGCCAGCTCGTCATAGATTCCGATCGGCAGCATCAGACTCGAAAGCTCGTGATATCCGTCCGAGCGTTTACCAAGCACATCCAACCACAAGTTGATCTTGGCCGGCATTCTCAGCCTGCGCGATCGGATATCCCCCACCACACAATCCTCTCCCGTTCCAACCCGCAGTCCCCTGTAGGCTCTTCCGCCGCCCCGCGGACCGTCTGGATCTTGCTCGGCACCGCTCCAGCACTCAAGGGTTGCTCTTTTGCACGTACCGGACCCTCAGATCATAGAGCATGTTCTTGAGCAATCGCTCTTCGTCCGGCTCCAGATTGCCCTTGGTCTTTGCCTCCAGCATGCCGAGGGTGTCAATGATCTGCTTGGCCAGTGTGAGATCCACGATCGTTCGTTCCGTCTCAGGCTCCGGGACCTCCCCGAGGTGCACCAGCGCCGATGAGCAGAGCGAAAACACGAATGTCGAAAAACTCACCTCAGGAAGCGGAGAGCGCGTCGCACGGGATTCCGTGCCTGGACGGTCCGCCTTTCCGGCCTCGCTGGATGGCTCCGCGCGCTGAGAGGCCTGCTCCGGCCCCGGAGCGCCCGGCCCCGCGTCCGAATCCTCCAGGGAGATCTTGCGTCGGTCTTTCACCACAAAGCCTTTGTCTTCCCTGTCCTCCATCAGCGTCCTCTCCTCGTTCTCACAACTCCAGCGCTTGAACCACGTTCACGTTTTCCAACGCCAGGAGTTCCTGGATCACATGCCTTGGAACCGCCGTATCCGTCCGCAGGAAGATGATGTTTTCTCCCCGCTCCAAGATCTGCCCGACGTTCATCATGGAAATGTTGATGTTATGCCTTCCGAGGCACGTCCCGATGGCCCCGATGGTCCCGGGGGTGTCGATGTTATAGATCAACATGACATGCCCCTCGGTCGCCGCCTCGAGTCGGAAATCGTTGATCCGGACCACTCGCAGGTCCTTCTTGCCAAAGATGGTCCCCGCCACGACATTGGTGCATTCGGAGGTCTTGACGCTCACGCTGATGAGGTTCTTGAAATCCTCCGCCTCCATCCGCAGGGACTCGGTCACCTTGATGTTACGCTCCTTAACGTGGATCGGAACGTTGACGAAGTTCACCATTTCGCCGAGGATCGGCGTCAGGAGGCCCTTGAGCATGGAAAGGGTCAACGGGCGCGTGTCCACCTCGGTGACCTCTCCGATGTATTCGATCGAGACTTCCTTGATGGCCCCCGGACTGATCTGGGTGAGCAGGGAACCGAGTTTTTCCGCAAGGATCAGATACGGTCGCAGGGTCGCCAGAACGGTGCCATCGATGCTTGGCGCATTGACGGCGTTGCGGATCGTTCCGGTCTTCAGGTAGTCGATCACCTGCTCGGCCACGGCGATGGCCACGTTTTCCTGGGCTTCGTCGGTGGAGGCCCCCAAATGGGGGGTCACGACAACCTGATCCAGATTTAGGAGCGGATTGTCTTTGGGCGGCTCGACCGAAAACACGTCGAGGGCCGCACCGGCGACAATGCCCGATTCGATCGCCTCACAGAGGGCCGCTTCGTCGACGATCCCTCCGCGGGCACAGTTGATGATGTACACCCCCCGCTTCATTCTCTTGAACGCTTCGGCGTTGATCAGGTTGCGCGTTTCCTGAGTCATCGGGGTGTGAATGGTGATATAGTCAGACTTGGCGTAGAGCTCATCTAAGCTGACCGCTTTGATTCCCAACTTCTCGACCACCTCGCCCGTGATGTACGGGTCGTAGGCAATGACGTTCATCTTGAGCCCCATGGCTCGATCGGCCACCACACGACCGATGCGCCCGACCCCGATGATCCCGAGGACCTTGTGGAACACTTCCTTTCCGCGAAAGCGCTTCTTTTCCCACTTGCCGGCCTTCATGGAGGCGGTCGCCTGAGGAATGTTGCGCGAGACCGCGAGAATCATGGCGATGGCGTGCTCGGCCGTCGTGATGACGTTGCCCTCGGGCGTGTTCATGACGACAATGCCCCGTTTGCTGGCCGCCGCGATGTCCACGTTGTCAAGCCCAATCCCTGCGCGGGCAACGACCTTGAGATTGTCGGCCGCCTCGATGATTTCCGCTGTCACCTTGGTACCGCTGCGGATGACAAGCGCGTCGACATCCCGTATGACGTGTTTCAGTTCCTCCGGCGTGAGGCTGGTGTTTACCTCAACCTCGAATTCTGGAATACTTTTGAGGGCCTCAATGCCAGTCTCCGCCAGGTTGTCGCTAACGAGTATCTTCATCTCCCCTCCTACTCCGGAACCCTCCATCGGACCGTTCCAACCCCCCAAGCGGTTCCACCCAAGGATTCTGGGCCATATCCATCGCGCCCCCCTGGAGGTTTCCCTTTGCCCCACCTTCCACGACGGCCGCCCGCCCGGACACTGCGGCTTCTCTAGCATCGCGGCGTTTGGATCGTCAAGCGCGAAGCTCTTCCCCGGGAAGCTCAAGGCTGCGTCTTCGGCCGAGCGAGCTCCTCGTCAATCAGCTGTCTGAAGCGTTCGATCCCGATGCTTCCCGTGGCCATCCGTCCGTTGATGATGAATGTCGGAGTCCGATCCACGCCCACCTCCTGGGCTTCGGCCAATTCCCTCTCCACCGCCGCGGCGTGTCGTCCCTCATCCAGACACTGGGCGAACCGGTCCTCGGCGAGCCCAATGGATTTGGCCAGGCCTTTCATGTGGTCCACCGTCAGGGGATCTTTGGAGCCGTAAAGCACGTCTTGAAATTCCCAGAATTTGCTCTGCTCGGCAGCACACCGCCCGGCCTCGGCCGCCTTTCTGGCATGCTCATGGCGCTTGAGCGGGTAATCCTTGAACACCCAACGGATCTTCCCGGCGTACATCTCCCGGATCTTTCGCACGTCCTCGTGCGCCTGACGACACGACGGGCACTCGTAGTCGGAAAACTCGATCACGGTGACGGGTGCGTCCGCAGGGCCCCAAGTGGGGCTTCCCTCAATCCTCACATTGGCAAAGGGAGACGCGGGGGGTTTGAGAAGGTCCTCGACTCCATACTTGGAATCGAGCGAGCGAGCGTATTCATAGACGAGCTGATACTGCTTCTGCTGCTGAAGTGTCGTGCGAATGCGGTTCTTGAGCTCGTCAAGGGAGCCTTTCCACTCGGAAAAGCGCGGCCGGTTGCTCATGTAATACTGGTTGACTTCCTCGTCGGTCACCGTCACCCCTTTGGAGAGCACCATCTCGTTGATGAGCTCGGGCGCGGTCGTGTTTCGCGCGGCGGCCTCCTTGTGGAGGAGCGCCTCCGCGATCAGCTCATCCAAGCGCTGGCGCTTCATCCGGTAGACTTCCCGTTCCATCTCGTAGATCTGGGATCTGAGGGGCGCCTCCAGCTGGTCCACCGTGATTTCCTTGTCACCCACCTTCGCCACCACGGGTCCGTCGACGGAGCGTCCCGCGCTCGCTGCCTTGACGCCGGGTCCACCGGAGATCAGATGGGTAATGACGATGAAGCTCGCCAAGGCGACCGCGAGGGTCCGCCAAAGTCTCTCCCGACTGAACGTCAAAGCGATGATCCCCACAACCACCCCCAGGTTTCCCAGACAGTAAACGCACGGCATCCTCTGTATCACCATGATCTGAACCAGCGCTGCCTCAACGCCCGCGAGCGCCGCCATGAGCCACGGAATGGACGGATGCAGACTCCTCAGCAGGGACGCCGCCACCATGAAGCCATAGAACACGGCGCCGTGGATCCAGAGCGGAATCGTCCAAAGGGTATACGTAATGGTGTCCTTGCAACCATCTCCGAAACCGGCACACACCTCGTGAAGCCATGGATAGCGATCCGCCAGACCCGCAACAACGGCGAATAAGACCCCCGTAAGACTCAAACCAGCCAACACTTTGAACCGTACACTCTCTCGCATCGCTCCCACGTATCCCTAGCATCCACTCAGAACTGTTCGAAGCGTCGGCCTGCTCTTCCCTTACGGGAATCCTCTTCGGGGGCCCAATCCGCTTTCTTTTTCCGTTGCTCAACCTCCTTGAGAGATTGAGTCACCTCCTCCTGTAGAATGGGATCATTCGCCAACAAAACCTTTGCTTTCTGGTA
>CAZGQL010000036.1:0-11077 GCA_964527905.1 uncultured Syntrophobacteraceae bacterium | reverse complement strand
GGCGAGCTTCCAATCCTGTCTCTGCTCATGGTAACGACCCAGGTGATAATGCGCGGGACCCAGCCGATTCACCTGACCCAGCAGGACCCCAAGGTGATAGTCGATCTCGGGGAAAGTCGGCGAAAGCGCCTCGATCTGGTTGAGATGCTTCAGCGCTTCCTCTTTCTGTCCCATCTCCTGCAGCACCTTCGCCAGACGCAGGTGGGCGATGGACGAACCGGGGTTGAGCACCAGAGCGGTCTGCAATGCGCGCTGCGCTTCGGGCATTTTGCCCTGGGCATGGTAGAGGGCCCCGAGGGAGCTCAGTGCAAAAGGACTGTTCGAAGCCTGTCGCGCTGCCTCCTGCAGGTGAGGAAGGGCCTCGTCCCGCTTGCCCTGCCGCAATAGAAGGCGCCCGAGACCGTATTCCACAAAGGCCGAAGAGCTCGGCCCCTTGGGCTGGCGCATTTCCGCCTGAAAACGATCCATGGCGACCTGTGGGTCGGAGTAGTCAGCGATCAGCGCGGCCTGCATCATCCGAAAATCGGCGGAAACGCCGGCGCTGGAGCCTTTGGGACCCTTGGAGACACGCTGCCTGGAGAGGTCCTTCAAATACTGGATCCGCTCCGTCAGTCCGGGGTGGGTGAGCATGTAGGAGGGCAACTTGGAGCTCACGCGCCACTTGTCCTGGTTCATTCGCTCCATGATCGTGACCATGTCCTGAGGCTCATAACCCGCAGCCAAAAGGTAGCGCAGGCCGACCTGGTCGGCCTCCTTTTCATTTTCCCGGCTGTACTGGAGCGCATACGTCGCCGCACCGGCCATCGATCCCATCGCGACGGCCTGACCCGCCTTGCCGCCGCCGGCCACGCCGAGCAAGATCCCCGCCAGCATCCCGGCAATCGAGGCCACGTTGATCAGTTTGCCCTCTTCCAGCCGTCGATGAATATGCCGCTGCTGCACATGGGCGAGCTCGTGAGCCAGAATCCCGGCCAACTCACCCTCGCTGGTCATGAGCTCAATCAGACCCCGATAGATGAATATGTATCCGCCGGGCATGGCGAAGGCGTTCGGGATGGATTCGTTGACGACGAAAAACTGAAACTGGTAGGGGGTTGTCCCCACCTGCCGAACTACGCGATCCCCAACGGACTGGATGTAGGCGATGATCTCCCCGTCCTCGACGAGGGGCAGGGCATCGCGAACCTTCTCCAGCAGCTTCCGGCCGAGCTCCTTTTCCTCGCTCAGGGTGAGAGCCCACCCGGAGCCCGGCGCGCCGATCAGCGATACGGCCGCGAAACAGACCATGCAGCACCAAATCACAAGCTTGCGGGAGACCGGGCCTAAACGGCACGCTTTCATGGATCACCCCTAAGACGAGCCCTCGGAGGTCGGCTCATGCTGTTCAACGCGAAATCGCCTCGCCTCCGACCACAAGCTTTCCAGATCATAGAAGGCACGCACGGGCTCATAAAAGATGTGCAGGATCACGTCTCCGTAATCCATCAGGATCCACTGTCCCTCCCGCTGTCCTTCCATGCCCATGGGCCTAAGACGAGCGGCCCTGAGCCGGGCTTCCACGTTCTCCGCGATGCCTTGGACCTGCCGGCTGGACTTGCCGCTGCAGATCACGAAAAAATCCGCGAAGGAAGAGAGCCCGGTGACATCCAGCACCACCACGTCCAGGGCTTTGAAGGAGACAGCAACCTGCGCACAGAAGATCGCCTTCTCCCGCGAGCTCACCTCGATGGCTCGAGCTGCATCCTCCACTTCGGGCAGCATTTCCAATTCACTGTTCATCCTGACCCATCAGCCTCGGTTCAAGAACGATTCGTGAGAAAACCATGGATGGCACCCGTCCCACGACCGAGAGTCACCCTGCATGCACAGTGGGCCGGTAAAGGCCGTATTTTAAAATATAATGCAGCACATCCTCCGGAACCAGATAACGAATCGATCTTCCCTCACCCACCAGGCGCCGGATTTCGCTGGATGAAACCTCCAGGCGAGTGTTTCGAAGGGCGTAAACGGGGTGAAGATACGGGTGGACAAAGCATGCTCCATCCGGTCCGGTCTCGTAGAACGGAGAAACCCCTTGCCGCAGCACCCCCAGGATGCCGGGCCCATGGCAGCCTGGACGATCCAACACCACGATCCGCGCCAATTGGAACAGCTCACGGTAATGCCACCAAGACCCGAGATCCAGAAACCCATCCATTCCAACCAGGAAGAAGAAATCAACGCACCGGGTGGCCTCGGCATGCATTCTCCTGAGCGTGGCCACGGTATAGGACCGGCCGGGACGCTCACCCTCGATGGACGACACGCGAAACCGCGGGTTGTCGGCAACGGCAAGCTCCAACATGGCCAGCCGGTGCTCGAACGACTGCGTCACGCGGTCCACCTTGTGCGGTGGAAGCGCGGCGGGGACAAACAGGAGGCGGTCGAGGCAAAGCCGATCCACGGCCTCTTCAGCGATCCTCAGGTGCCCGATGTGTACCGGGTCAAATGTTCCCCCGAATATACCAAGCCGTTGCGGCATGTTCCAGCGAGTCGCCTCCTTGGCCAATTCCAGGGCGGCACCAGGGAAGCCCCCGTCAGCTCCGAAGTTGCCCGTTCCCCAGCGCGATGAACTTGGTGGTGGTCAACTCCTCCACTCCCATGGGCCCAAACGCATGGAGCCGCGAGGTTGAGATGCCGATTTCCGCCCCAAGTCCCAGCTGGAACCCGTCGTTGAAACGCGTGGAGGCATTGACCAGCACCAGGGAGGATTGAACCTCCTGCAGGAAACGGTGGGCCTTTTCCAGGTCGCGCGTCACAATGGCCTCGGTGTGCTGGGACCCATAGAGAGCCATGTGCTCCATGGCCTCTTCCATGCTGTCCACAACGCGAACCGCCAAGATGAGATCGAGGTATTCGGCGCTCCAATCCTCCTCGGTGGCCGGCTTACATCCGGGTACCAGGGCTCTGGTGCGGGCACACCCCCGGAGCTCCACTCCTTCCCGGACGAAAGACGCCGCCATGCGCGGCAGGAAGGTTTCCGCAACGGCCTCGTGCACCAGGAGCGTCTCCATGGCGTTGCAGACCCCAGGACGCTGAACCTTGGCATTGAGGCATACGCTCTCCGCCATCTCGAGGTCGGCGTCCGAATCGACGTAAACGTGACAAACTCCCTTGTAATGCTTCAGAACCGGCATTCGCGCGTGCTGCGTCACGAAACGAATGAGTTCCTCGCCGCCCCGCGGGATCATGACATCAATCCACTCTTCCAACTGCAGCAGGTCCAAAACCGCTTCCCGGTCCGTGGTCGCCACCAGTTGAACGGCCAGCTCGGGCAATCCGGCCTCTTTGAGGCATCGCTGCAAGATTCCGGCGAGACACTCATTGGAATGAAACGCCTCCGACCCGCCCCGCAGGATCACGGTATTTCCCGCCTTGATGCAGAGCGCCGCAGCATCCACCGTCACATTGGGGCGGGATTCGTAAATGATTCCAATCACTCCGAGCGGGATGCGCATCCGTCCCACACGAAGGCCGTTGGGCCTCACCCACATGCGGGTCACTTCTCCAACGGGATCCGGCAGTGCCGCCACCTCCAACAACCCTCCGATCATTTCGGCGACCACCTTATCAGAGAGCCGCAGTCGATCCACCTTGGCTTTGGGAAGACCACGTTTTTGCGCCTCGACCAGATCCCTCTCGTTGGCGGCGGTGATCGCCGCACGTTCCCGTTCCAACGCCTTCGCGACCGACTCCAGCACGCCGCGCTTCACGCCGCTGCCCGCGACGGCCATCTTTCTGGAAGCCTGACGCGCCTGTTGTCCCATGGCCAGGATTTCTTCACGCATGCGTTTCTCCCTCGCCGGGTTCCGAGCTGTCCATCATCTCCTCGGCCAGCACGAAGTTGTTTCGGTGGATGACTTCATCCGAATGTCTGTAGCCAATCAGCGCTTCGATTTCATCGGTCCGATGGCCCTTGATCTGATCGATCTCCGAGGACCGATAGTTGCTGAGGCCGATCCCGACCACCTCCCCTTTTTCGGTCATGCAGCGCACCGGGGCCCCCACCCCAAAAGTCCCGTGGACACGGCGTATTCCAATGGGCAGCAGGGACTTGCCCCGCTTGCGCAGGGCGATCACCGCCCCCTCATCGAGGAGCAGATCGCCCGCCGGTTTAGGAAGGTTTGCCAGCCAGATTTTCTTGCCACGGTACACGCGTTGCCGCGGGACGAACAGGGTCCCCAGCGTCTCGCCGTCAAACAAGCGAAGCAGCACATCCCGCTCATGTCCCGGCGCGATGACCATTCCCATTCCGGAAGCCAGACATTTCCTCGCCGCCTGGATCTTGCTCAACATCCCCCCTGTGCCGACCGCGCCCGGGACCGGTGTGGCACAGGCAAGGATCCTGGCATCCACCCTGTGCACCACACGAATCAGATTCGCTCCGGGACAGGACTTGGGGTCGCTCTCGTAAAGACCCTCGGTGTCCGTGAGCGTCACGACCATGTCCGCCCCGATCAATCCCCCAATCATCACCGAGAGCTGGTCATTGTCCCCGAATTTGATCTCCTCGACGACTACCGTGTCGTTTTCGTTGATGATGGGGAGGATGGACCAATCGAGCAAAGTTTCCAGCGTGTTGCGGGCGTTGAGATATCGGGTGCGATGTCCGAGGTCCTCGCTGGTCAGCAGAATCTGGGCCACCAGAATTTCGTACTTGTCGAACGCGGCCTCCCAGGCCTCCATGAGCACGCCCTGCCCCACAGCCGCCGTCGCCTGTTTGTGCGGAATGGTCCGGGGCCGCTCCTTAAGACCGATCTTCCTCACCCCGGAGGCCACGGCCCCCGATGAAACGACGACGATCTTGAGGTCGGGATCCCGCCCCTTGAGCTCCGCGATTTGATCGCTCAGCCTGTGGATCATCACCCGGTTGAGCCCCCGGGCATCGGTCACCACCGCGCTCCCGACCTTGATGACCAACCGCCGCACGCGGCCGAAGAGCTGCCTTCGGTCCAACCCATCCCCTCCGATACCACCCGGGGCGCCCCGCTCGGTCTCGGATCTACTGGACGCCTTTTGATGCCTCTGTTGCGTGCTCATCCCCGTACGATTCCATCCCATGCGTTCACGCCGCCCGGTGATTCACGAGACCCGTGAGGACCCCCTCGAGATCTGCAACGTTCTTAACGGAAAGGGTTGTGCAGAGCAAGGTCTTTCAGGCGGAAGGATCCTGTTGGTCGAGGAGCCTCCCAAGCAGCCGGACCAGCTCACGAGTTCCCTGGAGCGTCAAAGCCGACAAAAGCACCGTCTCATAGCCGGCTTGACGACAGATCCGCGCAAGCGTCTCCAAGCGAGCCGGTTCATGCGCGAGCAGATCGATCTTGTTCAGCGCGACCACCCTCTTCTTGTCGGCCAGGGAGCTGGAATAGCTTTCGAGCTCGTGCTCGATCTGCTTGAGCGGCAAGAGGGGCTCATGCTCGGGCATGGTCGACACATCGAGGAGATGCACGAGAATCCGGGTCCGCTCCACATGGCGAAGGAAACGAACCCCCAGCCCCAATCCCTGGTGGGCGCCCTCGATCAGACCTGGGATGTCCGCCACGACGAAGGGAGGTGCATCTTCCTGCTCCACGACGCCCAAATTCGGCACCAGGGTCGTGAAGGGATAATCAGCGATCTTGGGGCGGGCCGCGGAGATGGCGGCGATCAACGTCGATTTTCCCGCATTGGGCAACCCCACCAGACCGACATCGGCGAGAAGCTTGAGCTCCAGAAGCAGTTCGCGCTCTTGGCCGGGCTCACCGTCTTCGGCGATTCTGGGTACCTGCCTCGTGGACGAAACGAAGCGCGCGTTGCCACGCCCCCCCGCACCCCCTCGGACCGCCACCCAGGTCTGATCCGCCATCGCCAGATCGACTAGGACTTCCCCTGTCGAGGCATCCTTCACCACCGTCCCCGGCGGCACCTCGAGGACCAGATCCTCCCCACGTCTTCCGTGCCGGTCCTGCCCCTGCCCATGCTTTCCGGAGGAAGCCTTGAAAAGGTGACGGTACCGAAAATCCAGCAAGGTGCGTTTGCGGTTGGACACCTTAAACACCACGTCGCCCCCGCGGCCCCCGTCTCCCCCGTCGGGCCCACCTTTCGGGACATACTTCTCCCTACGGAAACTGATGCAGCCGTTCCCGCCGTCACCTGACTGAACACGTATCTTGACTTCGTCCACGAATTTCATTGGAGCCTGCGAAAGGGCCAGTCGAAGGGGAGCCCCCAAACGAAATGGGTCCAAAGGTCGAGCGCTCCGACGGGGCTGCCCTGGCGCTCATGACTCGGGAAAGCGCCAACCCCTCGGGTGTCCGACGTTTGGACCTCTTGTCATGGCATGGCCGAGGCCCTTGAAGGGCCCCAGCCACCGAATGCGAGATCAAAGGCTGGAGACTGTCTCCTGGGAAACAGCCGGAAGTGGATACACGCTGATGCGCTGCCTCCGCTTGTCCATGTGCTCGAAGGCAACGGTTCCGTCGATCAGCGCGAAGAGCGTGTAGTCTCTGCCCATGCCGACGTTCTTTCCCGGGTGGAACTTCGTTCCCAACTGTCGGACGAGGATATTTCCTGCGCGCACGGATTCCCCACCGAACTTCTTGACGCCCCTGCGCTGTCCGGCGCTGTCGCGCCCGTTTCGCGAGCTTCCACCCGCTTTCTTATGAGCCATGGGTGCATCCTCCCTTTTCGATCGTAGGGTTACTCAGCCTGTCCCTCGGCCGGGGAGGCGGCCTCCTGGCCCGACCTCGCAATGGCCTCCACGAGGACAGCGGTGTAGGGCTGGCGGTGTCCCTGTTTCTTCCGATAGTCCTTGCGGCGTTTGTGCTTGAAGATCGTGATCTTCGGGTATCGGCCCTGTTCCACGATTCGCCCCTGGATGGATACATCCGCTAGCAGGGGCCGCCCCACCTCGACCTGGTCCCCGTCTGAGACCATCAGGACCTGATCCAGGGTCAACGTATCTCCCACCTCGCCGGGGAGCAGCTCCAACTTCAACACCTTTCCGGGCTCCGCCTGATACTGCTTCCCACCGGACTGAACGATTGCATACATGCGTCGATCCTCCGCCATTCACTCTTCAGGATATCGTCTCGGCAACGAATCTCCATCCGGCCAAACGAAAAGACCCCTGAGGCCGACCTGGAGACGATCCTGGATCACATGGTGGCATAAATACCTTGCTTGAGAAGCATTTCCTGGTATTCTTTCAACTTCTCACAGTTCTCAAGGCACTTGTTTTTGTCTTCGCTTGCTCGATCACAATTGAGGCAAGGGCTCTTGAGCATGGAAAACTCTCCTTTCAAAAAGCACGAATTGTAAACGCCTTCATATAGTGGAGGAGAGTCAGCTCCGTCAAGATTTTTTTCCATCTTGCGCTCGTGCGGGACCGGCAAACCGGCGTGCCGCCCGCAGGCTTGTTGCTTCACCAATTTTCTGGAGCACCATCCCGTTGCCCATCCCCACGTCCACGCCCAGCAGCCCGCGTCCGAGCTCCGTCGCCCTCTGGACAACCGTGTTCATCGCGACGCTCGCGATCGCTTCCGCGTCGATCCTGGTCCGTTTGGCGGACGCTCCCCCTCTGCCCATCGCCGCCTACCGCGTCTCGATCGCTGCGGGATTCCTCGGCCTCAGCCTGGTACTCCGCCGGAAGCCCGAGTGCCCCAGACCGACGCGACCAGCCCTTGTCGCCGCCGCCCTCTCCGGTCTTTTTCTCGCCTTTCACTTCGCCTTCTGGATCACGTCCCTGACCCTGACCTCCATTGCCAGCTCCGTCACTCTGGTCAGCACCGCGCCCTTTTTCGTGGCCGTGATCTCCTCTGTCTACCTCAAGGAACGCTTTCGGCCGATTTTTCTCGCGGGGATTGTCCTGACGCTCATCGGAAGCGCCGTGATCGCGGGACTGGACGCCGACCACTCGGCAACCGCTTTCCAGGGCGATCTCCTGTCCATTCTCGGAGCCATCATGGCCGCAGGATATCTCGTTTCGGGGAAAGTCGCCCGCCGCAGCCTGGCCCTTTCCACATACGCGCTAGCCAGCTACGGAACCGCCGCCCTGATCCTCCTGGCGGTGTGCGTCCTCTCCAGCCAGCCCCTAACGGGGTTCACGGCAAAGACCTATGCCGCACTGCTCCTTCTGGCCCTCGTCCCGCAGCTCATCGGCCACACCGCCTTCAACTGGACCCTCAGGTTTCTCTCGCCAACCACCGTATCGGTGCTCATCCTCGGAGAACCCATTGGTGCAACGTTTCTGGGACGAGTGATTTTCGGGGAGACGGTCGGCCTATCGAAGGCCTTGGGACTGTTCGTTCTCGGCCTCGGGATCGTCCTGTGCGTGATCCAGTCCTCCGATCGGCGGACCGAGGCGAGCCCGAAATCACCGCAGCCGGAGCGGGACATCCATTGAACAACGCCTCAGAAAAGCTGCCAGAGGAGCCCCAGCATGCCGGCTCCGGCCAGCACGGATTCCACCATCAACTCGAAGAGCGGATCCTCCCGCCAACGACCCTCGTTTGGAATCGTCAACATCCACCAGTACCCTCCGACCGCACCGGCGAGAAGAAAGGAGAAGCCGGAACTGAGTCCCGTTATAGGCCCCACCAGCAGGCTGCCTGCCAGAACCAGCAGCAACAGGCGAAGCATTCTGATGGTCCGCGTCTCTCCAAACTGAACGACCAGGGTTTCCTTTCCCACCAGTCGGTCGCCCCGAACGGCCAAAAGGTCCAGCAGCGCCGTTCGGATGAACACCAGCCCGAACATCACCCATGCGGCAAAGATCAGTTTACCGAACTTTTCGAGCAGGTAGGGCAGGTAGGGGAGGATCGCGATGACGATGGCCCAGGCCAAAGGGACAAAAAGGGTCCTGGAGTTCGAAACCGCCGTGATTCGAAACAGCGGCCAGCGCTCCATCTGCGGCGTGAAAGCGGCTGGAAAGCAATAGGCGATGCCGAGCACCAGGATGACGGCGAGCGAAACGAAGGTGAACGGACCGACGTGCAGTGCGAGGGAAAGCGAGAGGACAACCGCCGCGAGACTCGAGACGACGAAGACATATCGCCATCGTTGATAGAAGGCGGCCCGGCCCGGATCGTTCCACTGAAGCGAACCCCGGTTGGCATAGCCGCTCATCGAGTGCATGGCGAACACGAACAGGGCAGGCATCAGACAGCTTGCCAGGCTCCAGGGAAGACCAGCCAGCGCTTGAACGGCGCATCCGAGAAGGGCCGCCCCAAGAGCCACATGACCGTTGCCGTAGCTCAGTATTTCCTGGGCCCGGCGCAGCACGTAGCGCCAGTCTCCAGGCTCAGGCTGGATCGATTCGAGAAACTGGACCACGTTCCGAATGATCCAGCTTGGCGTCGATGCCCCTGCAGACACACCGACCACGGGATAGCGAGCCATCTCCTGACGGTTGAGGTCCGCCTCGGTCTCAATGTGATAGGTGGGAACACCTGATTCTCGAGCCACTTCGGCCAAGCGGACCGTGTTGCCGCTGTGGTAGCCCCCCACCACGACCATCGCGTCCACCTGCTTGCAGAGCTCACGCACCTCGGCCTGCCTTTCATGGGTCGAGCCGCAGATCGTGTGCTTGACGACCCCGCCTGGGTAGCGTTTGAGAAACTGTTCCTGGATCTTCCGATAGAGCTCCTCGTTTTGCGTCGTCTGCGCCACCAGAAGCACCTTCCGCCAGTCCTCCGGCAGCTCTTCGATCTGCTCGGGCCGATTCACGACCACCCCGCGGCCGGCCGCATAGCCCAGCAGCCCGATAACTTCCGCATGATCCGCATCCCCTGCAATGATGATGTAATACCCGTTGCGGGCATGATGCTTGATGACGGCGTGAACTTTGGCCACCCGCTTACAGGTTGCATCCAGGAGCGTGGCGCCGATCTGGTGCAGCGTCTGCCGCTCGTTGGGGGGGATCCCATGAGCCCGGATGACCACTTTCTTGTCGGCACAGTTTTCGATCCGATCCTCGCAGCGGATCCCCTTCTCCTCCAGGGAAGCCAGCACCTGGCGGTTGTGAATGAGCGGCCCGTAGGTGCAGATTTCCTCCCCGTCCTTACGATCCTGAATCGACTGCAGGGTCACATCCAGGGCATCCCGCACCCCCTTGCAGAACCCCGCCGTTTTGGCAACGATCACTTTCATGAGACGCACCCCTCGGGTGAAGGCGCCACGATCACTTCCCCACCCAGTTTCCTCAATGCCATCGGCGCTCCCTGAATCATCAACCTGAGAACCCATTCATCAAAGGCTTTCAGCATGACCGCCGGTTCGTCCAGGGCGTCCAGCCGCGATCGGAGCGCTGCCCCATCCGGAAAACCCTTCGAATACCACATCAGAACCTTCCGGTAATGTCCAGGCGGACGCCACCCCTGACTGCCCATGAGGTCCAGGTGAAGATGCACCGTTTCGCGGAAGTCCTCCCAGCCCGGGATGCCCTCCGTTCCTCGCCCTCCGCTCCAGCAGCGCGCCACGGAAGACAACAACCAGGGATTTCCCATCGTGGCCCGCCCGATCATCACCGCGTCGCAACCGGTCGCCCGCAGCATCTCTGTGGCCATGGACGGACTCGCGACATCCCCGTTGCCAAACACCGGGATATTCACGGCCTGCTTGACGGCCCGGATCCATCCCCAGTCCGCCTTTCCCCCATAGAGCTGAACGGCGGTCCGAGCGTGGACGGTGATGGCATCGGCTCCCGCCGAGGCGATCCGCTGTGCCAGATCCACTGGATCGGCATCGGCGCGATCCCAGCCAACACGCATCTTCACCGTTACCGGCACCTTAACGGCGGCCTTAACCGCCTCGACCATCCGCTCCAACCGGTCGGGATCCCTGAGCAGACTTGCCCCCGCACCTTGACGGACGATCTTTCGAACGGGGCATCCCGCGTTGAGGTCGATCAGGGAGGCTCCCAGCCCCTCCGCGCACCGGGCCCCCTCCGCAACGACTTCGGGGTCCGCCCCGAAGAGCTGCACCGCGGCGTCCTCGGCGAGCGGCAGGAGCTCGACGATGCGCTCGCCGAAGACCTGGCTCCGGCCGCGGCCGACCATCA
>CAZGQL010000035.1:32090-36439 GCA_964527905.1 uncultured Syntrophobacteraceae bacterium | reverse complement strand
AGCACCCCAACGGTCGGAAACACGTTGTAGAAGGGTACAAGGGCCACTCCGGCAATGCCCGCCGTGGCCGTGCCGATGCCGAAGGCCACGTTGTAAATGCGATATTGGTTGATCCCCATGAGACTTGCCGCTTCACGGTCCAGACTCGTGGCCCGGATGGCCCGTCCCATGCGGGTCTTCTGGAAGAACCAATAGATGCCGGCGGCTGTCACAATCGCCGCGACAAAGCCCCAGAGCTTGGGCACGGAAATCATCATGCCGCCAAGCTCCATCATCTTGCCGCGCAACGGGTTATCCTGGAGGTTGCGGTACTGGGGCCCAAAGATCAGCAGGGACAGGTTGTCGAGGATGTACCAGACGCCCGTGGTGACGATGATCACCGTGATGGGCTCGCGAACGTTCTTTTCAGCGATAAAAATCGGCTTGATGATGAGGTTTTGGAGCCAGTAACCAAATCCATACATGATCGGAACGACCAGCACGACCGCCACGTACGGGTGCACACCGGTGAGCGCCACGGCCCAGTACGCCACGTACATCGCGACCATGAGCAGCGAGCCGTGGGCGAAGTTGATGACCTTGAGCACGCCGAAGATGATGGTCAGCCCCAGTGCCGTGAGGCCGTAGATGGACCCCATGAGCACGCCGTTGATGATGTCTTCCAAAATGTAGATCATCCCAGTCTCCCAAAGACCTGAGCGCTGGAGGGTTGACGGAGGCTCGCGCAGAATCGAGGGCGGTTCCCTTCCTTCCCGGGCGCGGGCGCCGCATCGGACACGCCCGCGGGCCCCTCGCGCGGAGAGCCATGAGGCGCGTCCTTGCCGTAGGGGGTGGAATGCCGCCGCCTCACCCCTGCGGCAGGCACGCGCCGACTGCCGGGGCGGGTCCGCGGATCCTGACCCGCCCCGAATCGCTCTGGGACTTCCCTACTTCTGCGGTGCGGGAAAAACCGGGGTGTAGCCGGCGCGCCGGGCGCCCTTGGGCCAGACGCTGATCCGTTCCATGCCCTTGCCCAGATCGTTCACCTGCACGATGACGAGGGAGGCGTTCTTGTTCTGCCCCGTCTCGTCGAACTGGATCGAATCGTAGGAAGCGATCATGGCGGGACCGGTCTTGAGGTCCGTCTTGGCCAGGGCATCCCGGATGGCTTTGGGATCGAGGGAGCCGGCGCGCTCCAGGGCATCCGCCAACACGTACATGGCGATGTAGGCGTCCACGGATTCGCCAGCCAGGTTGTAGCCGGTTTTGGCCTTGAATTTCTCGTTGATTTCCTTGACACCCGGCTTGTTGACATCGGTCTCCCACTCCACGATGTCGAACAGGTACTGGGCGTTGTTCCCGACGGCCTTCAGAAAGGAAGGATCGGCATGGCCGCCGCCGCTGCCGATGATGGCCTTGGGCTTCACCTTGTATTCGGCAAGGGTGTTGGTGAGCAGGATCGCGTCAGCGGCGTTGGACACGAGCATGAGAACGTCGGGGTTGGCGCGCTTGATCTTGTTGACCACGGGGCTCATGTCGGTTGCGGTCGACGGATACGGCTCATCGAGGACCACCTTCATCCCCGCCTTTTCCGCCAGCTTCTTCCACTGCTCGGCGAACCCCTTGCCCCAGTCGCCGTTCTCATAGACGAACGCGACCGTCTCCAGTTTGGTGTTGAATTCCGACTGCATGTCCTTCAAGAAGGCAAACTGATCGCGAGTCCACCAGCTGTCCTTGGCTGCGATCCGAAATACGGTCTTGAAGCCCTGCTCGGTGATCTTGTCGGCCACCGAAACGGGAACGATGAAGGGGATTCCGTACCGCTCGGCCACGGCCGTCACCGGATAGGTCACGGACGAATTCCAACAGCCCGTCAGGACATGGACCTTTTCGGTGTTGATCAGGCGCTCGGCTTCCGCAACCCCCTTTTCGGGCTTGGATTCGGAATCCGCATAGATCATTTCGAGCTTCGCGCCGCCCAGGGACTTGATCCCGCCGGCCGCATTGATCTCCTCCACCGCCATGTCACGGGCGAACTTGCCCTGCTGTCCCACCGCCGCCGAAGCACCCGAGAGCGGCTCGATGTTTCCGACCTTCACGACGGTGTCCGCCGCGTAGACGGGGAAGACGACCCCAAACGCTCCAAAGGCCAGAATGGCCATGCATGCCGCTGCGATCCCTGATCTCATGGAAAGAATTCTCTTCACGGTGATCTCCTCTTGTCAGCCTGAGCCAAACGGTTGATGTTTCCCCTTCCACACCGGCCACGCATCCTGGACGAAATCGCCATCGTCCCGAGGAAGTCTCCTCGTGACACCCCCCACGGGGTTTCGATGACCCACGCGCCGACCGTGCCTCGCCTTTGAGGCCCGGTCCCTTTACGCGCGACCGTCACTCCGTCGGCAGTATCCGCGTCCGGTACTCCACTCCACAGTCCCATTCAACCTTCCACATGGCTGCCGTAGGCATATAGAAGGACACCCCCTGGAATTCCCTCACTCATGCATTCCTGCAGGATTTCATCGGTCCGGCCGGTCTCGAAGCGAACGATGAGCAGGATCTTCCCGCGCTCAGTGTCCGTTCGCATCTCCGTCGACCGAACCGAACGGCCCAGGCGCGCCACCATCGCCTCGACGGCTTCGAGCCCGCTCGCATCGCCGTCCGCAAGCTCTTGTTCGAAGATCACGGTGCTGCTGCCAGGATCCAGCTCCCCCGTGATCCGCTCGAACGTCGATGGAACCGGTTCCGCGCCCTCGACCCGTTCATTTCGAGAAGGACCGGAGTCCTTCCTCCATGATGGCGAGTCCCCTTTCGAGCTGCTCATCGCTGATCACCAGCGGCATCAGGGTTCGAATGACGTTGCCGAAGTTGCCGCACGAGAGAATCACCAGCCCCCTTTCGTAGCAGAACTTCACCAGGGCTTTGGCCTCCGCGGCAGCCGGCTCCTTTGTCTCGCGGTCTCGCACCAGCTCGAGGGCCAGCATCGGCCCCTTGCCCCGGACCTCTCCGACGATGGAAAGATCCCTGTGGAACGCATCGAAGCGCTGCCGGATCTTTTCTCCCAGGACCTTCGCCCTCGCGAGAAGATCCTCTTCCTCGAAAATGTCCAGGACCGCCAAGGCCGCCTGGCAGCAGATCGGGTTGCCGCCGTAGGTGCCGCCCAGTCCCCCCACCTGGGGCGCGTTCATCATTTCCTTTCGGCCCACGACGGCGCTCAAGGGCATGCCGCCCGCCAGGCTCTTGGCCACCGTCACGAGGTCGGGCTCAACCCCCCAGTGCTCCATGGCGAAGAGCTTCCCGGTCCGACCCATTCCCGTCTGGATTTCATCGGCCACGAACACGATCCCGTTATCGCGGCAGATCTTGGCGAGCTTCGGGAAATACTCGGGCGGCGGCGTCACAAACCCGCCCTCGCCCGTGATGGGCTCGACGATGAGCGCGGCCGTGCTTTCCGCCGGAACGTGCCCGATGAAAAAATCCTTGAGGTAATCGGCGCAGGCCACGCCGCAGCTCGGATACTTGAGCCCGAAGGCGCAGCGGTAACAGTAGGCATAAGGCATCCGGTAGACTTCGGGCATGAAGGGGCCGAAGCCGACCTTGTAGGGCATGTTCTTGCTGGTGAGGGTCATGGCCAGGTAAGTGCGGCCGTGAAATCCCATGTCGAAGGCGATGACGGCCTGCCGCCGCGTGTAGTGGCGCGCGATCTTCACGGTGTTCTCGACGGCCTCCGCCCCGCTGTTGGCGAAAAGCGCCATCTTCTCGAAGGAGCCCGGAGTGAGCGCGCACAGGCGCTGCGCGAGCTTGACATAGGGCTCGTACATGAAGATGTGGAAACAAGTGTGGGTGAACTTTTCGGCCTGCTCCTTGATGGCCGCGACCACCTTAGGATGGGAGTGTCCGACGTTCATGACGCCGATTCCCCCCGCAAAGTCGATGAATTCACGGCCTTCAACATCATAGACCGCGGCGCCCACGGCTCTGTCCACGAAAAACGGGGTAACGTTGAAGGGGCCCTGCGGGACGTAGGCGCTCCGCAACGCTGACAGGCTCTCGCTGGTGGCCGAATGGCTCATGATGACTCCTTGGAATCGATGAGATGGCTACTGACGGGTTGACGGTCGGAGATCCGTGAGCCGACCTCGGCGCAAGGGATCCGGACCGAATCGACCTCGGTCCAAGCGATTCGCAACCCGATTCGAAACGGGTGTCAGCATGGAGCAACGGGAGTGCCAAAGGGAAAGTAAAACCCTAAGCGGCTGATACCACACGAAGAGCAGGGGATTGCGAAGCGGAGGATGCCGCGCCCAGCCGATTCATTTTTGCATCAGCCAAGTAGAATCGGAGGGATCTTAAAGCTTTGAATGCGATGC
>CAZGQL010000035.1:4818-32052 GCA_964527905.1 uncultured Syntrophobacteraceae bacterium | reverse complement strand
CCCGGCAGCTCCCGTTTCCCCCGTCTGCGAGCCCCCCGGAACCGGGCGGCGAACACGCCGCGACACCTCCAAAGCCGGAACGGACCCGCCCCTCTCCTTTCGGCCCAACGCCGGCGCAGGCTCATCGATCCGCCTCGCCGGGCGCCGAGAGCGTCTCAGCTGATTCAGTTTTGAATCCAGGAGGCCGCAGACCGTGTTTCCTGAGCCGCCGCACCACCGTGGGTTGGCTGATCCCGAGCCGTTTGGCCAGCTCCCGCGTCGACCGGCATTCCCCGAGAGCCTGCTCGATCAGCTCCCGTTCCGTCCGGCCCAGCTCTTCCGGCAGACTCTTCCCGGTCGCATCGATCGGGACGGCAGAAGCATCGCCGCCGCCCCGACGGGTTGTCCCCAGGCAGCTGGCGATGGATTCATCGAGGAGCTCCCCATCGCTCAGGATGAGAGACTTCTTGAGGATGCTCTTGAGCTCCCGCACGTTCCCCGGGAATCCGTAGGCCTGGAGCGCGTCGAATCCCGCCGGCGAGATGCGCTTGCGCACGTTGTAGGCCTGGTTGTACTTGCGAAGAAAATGACTCGTGAGCTCGAAGACATCTTCCCCACGCTCCCGCAGCGGCGGAATGTGGATGGTGAACGTGTTGAGGCGATAGTAAAGATCCTGCCGGAACAGCCGGTCCCGCGTGAGCTGTTCGAGGTCCCGGTTGGTGGCCGCGATGACGGTGCAGTCGATCTTGCGGGGCTTCAAGCTCCCCAGTCGCAGCACCACGTGATCGTCCAGATATTTCAGGAGCTTGGCCTGGACTGAAAGGGGCAGATCTCCGATTTCATCCAGGAAGAGGGTCCCGCCCTGGGCCAGTTCGAACAGCCCGGCCTTGCCCTGGACCCGGGCCCCCGTGAACGCCCCCCGTTCGTACCCGAACAGCTCGGCTTCGAGCAGGCTTTCGGGGAGGGCCGCGCAGTTGATCTGGACCAGGGGTTTCTTGCTGCGCGGCCCGTTCTTGTGGATGAATTGGGCGAGCAGCCCCTTGCCGGTCCCCGACTCCCCCAGAATCAGGATGTTCGAAGCCTCCAGGTGTGCGAGCTTGAGCGCGGTTCGCAGGACCTGCCGCATGGCGGGATGCTCGGCGATGATCTCCTGCTTTTGCAGCTCGAGCACGCTCAGGTCGGCCAGCTCCTCCCGGTATTTCTCCGTGACCATCCGCGACTGTTCCAGCTGTTGGCGGATCGCATCGAGCTGCGTCATGTCCCGCTCATTGACGACGACCAGGAAAATGTTCCCCGCCTCGTCGAAGACCGGGGTTCCCGTCACCAGGAGAAGCCGCTGGGTGTTCTTGATCTGCTGCACAATGCTCACCTGGCGTCCGGTCTTGAGCACCTCCAGCGTGACCGAACGGTCGAAAAGTCCGCTCGCCATGATTTCTGAGACGTGCTTCCCCACGACGTTTTCGGCCTTGATGGCGTTGAGCTTTTCCGAGGCCTCGTTCACGCTGGTGACCACGCCGCGGCCGTCGCACACCCATATGCCGTCGGAGGAGGACTGGATGATGGCGTTGAGCTGGCGGTTGAGCTTCTTGGTGGATTCGAGCTTCTGGGCGGAGAGCTCGAGCAGTTCCTCGGGCTGGAGGCTGCACACCGCCCCCAGGACCTGTCCAGCCTCGCGGATGAGGGTCACATTCAGCATGAGGATGCCCTCCGGCGCCTGCACGGGAACCCCGAGCTGAGGCTCCCCCGTGGCAAGGCATCGACCCACCGGAGCATGCAACGCGGGAATCCCTTCGCCGATCGGAACGCCGGCAACGGCATCCGGGTCGATCCCAAGGAGGTCCTGGACACGTGCATTCGCGAACACGACAGCCCCCGAGGCGTCTGTCGCGACCACACCATTGCGGCTCCCGTTCAAGATCTGCTCAAAGCTGGGCTTTTTTTCCATGGTTCTGCCCGTTGTCAAAAGGTCCCACACGAATAGACTCTAACGGTGGCCGCCACCGAGACGCAACCACGCCGCAAGGGCAATTGCGAGGAAATCGGTCCGTTTCGGCGCATGGCCGGGGAAGGCCCCAGGAGTCATCCGGAAACACGAGGCTCTTGAATAGCCGGGGTTCGGCGAGCTCAGGAGCCGTTTTCACGGCGGGACACGGAGCAGGCGGGGGCATCGCCACACTTTAGGGTGAAGCGGACCACCTCGCCTCGTGACGCAAAGCGGACGGGAATGCCCGAGACCCCGGCCCCGCAACTGGTGAATCCCTGCATCGATCCGTAGGTCCAAGGACCATAACACAAGCGACGCGGGGCACTGCTGTGGGTGAACACGGGGCCCACGTATGGCAGCTGGATCTGGCCGGCATGTGTGTGGCCGCACAAGTAGAGCTGCGGGCCGAATCGGGCCGCCTCCCGGTAAATCTCGTTGGAATGCGCCGCCAGAATCCTGAAACCGCCCTCGGGGACCTCCCCGAAGGCCTTCTCCAGGTCGTGGCACTTGTAGAGATGCGGGTCGTCCGCGCCGATCAGCCAGAGGCTCTCATGACCCCGGCTGATCCGCGCGGCTTCGTTGACCAGATAGCGGACGCCGTCTTTCGAAAGCGGCTCGATGATCTCCGGGCAGTCGTGATTGCCGAGGATGGCATACACCCCATCGTGGGCCCGGATGTGCGGCAGCAGGGCGCGAAAACGTGACAGTGCTTCATCGAAAGGACCGTAGGTTTCCATGCGCAGGTCCCCTCCAATGAGGCAAAGATCCGCCGGCAGAGAGCGCACGATGGGCTGCAGGGTTTCGGTGAGGCCGTCCAGGCCGTCCAGGTGGAGGTCCGATAGAAAAAGGATCCGGTAGCCGTCGAAGGACCGGGGTAGGTCGGGAAAGGTGAACAGGACCTCGCAAATGTCGACCCGGAGGGCGTTTTGTTTGCCTTGCCCGTACAGGCGAAGGAGGCGAAAGACCCCTTTCATGAACATCTGGTAATAGAAAACCTTGTAGAAATTTGCGAGCACGTGGTAGGGGGAGGCGGTGAGCTGACACGATCGCAGTTCTTGGAGGCGCACGCGCGGGTTGACCGTCCTGGGATAGGCTGCGAAGGGCTCCGTGCGCAGGATGGCCTTCAGGAGCCATGATCCCGCAAAGGCTCCCAGGGCAAAAGAGAGAAGGATTGCGGCCTGAGTCCCGAATCCAAGGGAGAAGAGCGGGCCGAGCACCAGCAGTGGGAAGGCCCCTTCGAAGACCTGGTCGAGCCCTGGCACGACGCCTCCAGCCGGAAGGGCCAGGCGGCGTTTGATGAAGCTTGAGAGCAGATCGCCCCCCATGCTGAGGCACGCGGCGAGGGTTCCAACCCACGCCGTGAGTCCCAGACCCCAACCTGCCAGGGCGCCCATCAGCACGCTCCCGACGAGGCCGCGAATCGTCTTGTGATCGCCGAACAATCGGTTGCCGTCCCGCCAGATTCGTCCGCGGTCGACCGGTCCGTTCCAGCGTTCCCCGCAACAGTGGGACAACAGAGGCGGGGCGAAATTGATCAGGTACAGCAGCATGAGGATTTTCAGGCTGAGGATGATGACAGGCATCTGCTTCGCTCACGATATCCGCCGGAGGACCCGATGAAGGCCCCCCTGGCCGTGGTATTCCGAGTCCGCCGCGCAAACCGCTACAGCTTTCTGGCCCTGGAAGCCGGCCTCGAAGCCGCCGGACTCCGCCCGGTCCCCCCCCTGATCCTCAGCCGTGAAGCCGGAAGCGCCCCTTTCTTCCAGCAGTTGGAACCCCTGTTGGAACACCACGGGCGCGTTCTGGTGGCCTATTCCATCCTGAGCGCTCAACTGGGGCGCCTCAGAGCGGAGCTCGAACGGCTTGAGGGGCACCGAGAGCGGCATCGTCTGGTGCTGGTCGGGGGCGGACCGCATGTGGCGGGAATTCCCAAAGCCTCCCTGGCCCTTGGATTCGACGCCGTTTGCATCGCCGAGGGGGAAATCGCCTTCCCGCGGCTCGTCGAGTTCCTGCGTCGTGACGGGACGCTCGACTCCTTTACTTCACCCGGATTTTACGTGTCGGTCAACGGGAAAGTCCGTTTCACGGGAAAAGCCCCGCGGGCTCCTTTGGGAGAGCTCCCATGCCATCCCATTGCATCGGGCCGTTTTGGCCCCATTGAAATCAGTCGAGGCTGTCCCTCCCGATGCCGCTATTGTCAGACTCCGGTCCTCAAGGGGCACCACATGCGCCATCGGCCCGTTGAGCTCGTCGTGGACGCCGCCAAGCGCATGGTCGCCTCCGGCCGCTCCGACATCCGCTTCATCACGCCCAACGCCCTCGCCTACGGATCGGTCGACGGCCGAACCCTGTGCCTCGAACGGATCGACGCCTTACTCACCGGGATCCGGAGTGTGCTCCCCGCCCACGGGCGCATCTTCTTCGGGACCTTCCCCTCGGAAGTGCGCCCGGAGTGCGTCACCCCAGAGGCCCTGCGCCTGATACGGCGGCACTGCAACAACACACGGATGGTCCTCGGGGCTCAAAGCGGTAGCCCTGCCATGCTCGAGCGCATGAGGCGAGGTCACACACCGGAGCACGTGAGCGAGGCCTGCTCGCTGATCCTCGCCGCCGGGATGCAGCCCGTCGTGGACTTCATGCTCGGACTTCCGGGGGAAACCGGCGATCAAATGCGCGAGACCCTCGCGTTCATGGAATTCCTGGCCGGGCAGGGCGCCCGGATTCACTTGCATGCGTTCATGCCGCTGCCCGGAACACCGTGGGCCTCGCACAAGCCGACTGCGATACCCCGGGAAATCCGGCGCGGCGTCGAACGCCTCATCACCGGCGGCAAGCTGTTCGGCCAATGGAAGAGTCAGGAGGACCTCGCAGCCGCTTTCTCCGGGAACACCTCGGCTGGCGGCATGTGGACGGGAAGCTCCCGGCATCGCGCTCCCTCCAGGAGCAAACGAGCAACGGCTCCACGCGACCGCATGGAGCCGTCCTTCGGGTGAGTGCTGCGAAAGGGGTACGACCGCCCCGGCGATCAGTCCATGAAAGTCCTGAGCGTGGCCTGTCGGTTGGGGTTTCGAAGCTTGCGCAAGGCCTTTTTTTCGATCTGGCGAATCCGCTCCTTGGAGACGTTGAAGGCCTTGCCGATCTTTTCAAGGGTTTCAGCCGGGTGCCCGTCGAGACCGAAACGCAGCCTCAGGATCTTCTCCTCGCGCGGCTGGAGGGTTGACAGAAGGCTACGGGTCATCTCGGCAAGTTCCCGGTCCGAGCACTCGTCCATCGGCGAGGTCGCCCGATCGTCCTCGATGAAATCCCCCAGTCGCTGCTCATCGTCGCCGATGGGCGTTTCCAGGGAGACGGGCTGTGCCGCGAGAGTGAGTACCATCTGAACCTTTTCCAGGGGCAGATTGGCCCGGTCAGCGATCTCCTGGGGGGTAGGCTCACGTCCGAGCTCCTTGAGGAGCCCGTAAAACACCTTGAAGAAGAGGTTCTTCAGTTCAATGAAGTGAACCGGAAGCCGGATGGTGCGGGTCTTGTCGTAAATGCCGCGGATGATGCTCTGCCGGACCCACCAGGTCGCGTAGGTGCTGAAGCGGTTGCCTTTGGTGTGATCGAAGCGGCCCACAGCTTTGAGCAGCCCCAGATTGCCCTCCTGAATGAGGTCATCGAAGCTCATGCCACGACCCCGATAGCGCTTGGCGATGCTGAGCACGAGGCGCAGGTTGGCCTTAACCATCTCCTGCTTGGCGGAATCGATGGAAGCGATGGTGCGACGCGTCTCCTCGAGCAGGCGGGCGTAGACCTCGCACTTCGGGTCGTCCGCCGCCGCCCGTTCCAGTGTGCGCGAGATAACCTTGAGGACTTTGTCTCGAACCCCTGGAAAACTTTTTTCGTGGGCGAGCAGGCGCTCGACCTTGGCGTGCAGGTCCCCGACCTGACGGTCCTGCTTGCCGTAAGTGTCGATGAGGGCGACCAGGTGATTTTGCCCTTCGCGTATCGCAAGAGCGAGCTCCACCTCGCGCTCCTGCGTCAACAGCGGATAACTCGAAACTTCCTTCAGGTAACAGGTGACCGGGTCATCCTCGAATTCGTCCGGGACGGCCTCGCAAAACAGATTTCCGTTTTCGTCTTCGCTCATTTCCACACACTGATCCGTCTCTTCGGATTCGTCCATGACCTCGACCGGTCGTTCATCCCCATCCACAACCGGATCCAGGGCGAATTCAGAACCGTTGAGCTCCCCAGACTCGGCGATGTTTTCCTCGATGAGCCTCGTCAGTTCCTCCGGGACCTCCTTGCTATCGAGGAGCGCATCCAGAGAAATGGACTTGTCAACGGAATAGGCTCTCATTAAATTTCCTCCTGTGGGCGCCGATCGGAGAGCAGGTTCCACCCCCAGCCCCTCCCATCACCAAAGCTTCATTCGGGTCACCACTGATTTTTCATAAAAGGCAAACCGTAAATATAAAAGGCATTCAAAAAAAAGTTAAGACTTTTTTTTCTGCAGTCAATTTCTTCCCCCAGGAGAAATCATCTCCCTGACGAGCCTAGACGTGCAACTCCACGATGTCGCCGTCTTGCAGGACGTAATCCCGCTGGACCATTTGGCCGTCAAATACCGCTTTCCCCCAGATTTTCGCAAACTTGAGCCTACTCACGAAATCCTTATGGATCTTTTCCGCCAGTTGCTCGAGAGTGCTGCCCCGCGAGAGCACGAAGGGGGAGCTCAGATTCGGCTCCTTGCCCGGCGCTCTCGTATAGACGCGTATGATATCGGAAAGTCGAAAGATTTCCTTCAGCAGGCCGTCGAGGCCGAAGCCGGAGCGCACCGATATGCCGATGGCAGGAAGGTCGCTTTCCAGGAGCTCCAACACGGTCTGGTAGTCGTCCTCGTCCTCGACGGTATCCACCTGATTGACGACCAGAAGCATCTTTTTGACGAAAGGCCGTTTCTTGAGATCGTCCGGAATGGGGGTCCCTTCCGGGAAGATTCGCTGTTCCCGGAGGACCCCCAGGACGTTCTCAAAATCTCCCAAAGGATCGCCATGGAGGCTGAGCAACAGTAGCAGCAGGTCCGCTCGCCGCATGAGATCCGTCATCCAGGGGTCGAGGTATTCTCTGGTGAGGGGAGGCATGTCGATGAGTTGGAACTTGATGTTTTCGAAAGGCGCCATTCCTGGAGTGGGTTTCCAGGTCGTATGGGGAAACGGGGCGATCTCGGGGCGCGCGTTGGTGAGGGCAGCGACCAGGGAAGATTTTCCGGTGTTAGGCGGTCCCACGACAATCACCTGAGCAGCCCCCTCTCGCTCGATGGAATAACTGACGCCCCTGGCGCCTCCTTTCTTGGAGAGGGCTTCCTCCTTCACCTTGGCGATCCGTCGTCGGAGGTCCGCCCGGAGCTTGTCGGTCCCTTTGTGCTTGGGCATGATGGTGAGCATTTCCTCCAGGATCTCCAAGCGGTCCTGGGATGACTTGGCTTCCCGGAGTCGTTTCTCGGCCTCGTAGTAGGTGGGCGGAAGATTTGCGGGCATCGGGCATCCTCCTGGTTCGACGCATGATCCCCCATTCGGACCGCACGGGGGATCGGACGGCCATGCCGATTGCTTCTTGCGATCCACGGCAAAAACCATTATAAGGGCGCACCTTCTCATGATCTTCACAAAAACGACCTGTTCGTGAAAGGAGCATGCATTTTGAAGTGCCCTCGCTGCCAAAAGGAGCTCGCGCTCGTTCGCACCTGACGCCAGACCCTTTGGCGCTGCAGGGGGTGTGGCGCGTCTTATTCGCTCACTGAAATCCGAGATGCGATCGACGACGATCTCGAAGAACAGCTACAGCATTGCCGTGTGGACCGGCTGTAGAGTCCGATCCTCCCTTCTTCGCGAATATGATCGCCCGCCGCTCCTCTCTCCTCCGCCTGTCCGACCCAGCCCATGGCCCGCTGCGTCAAGACCCGGTCAGGAAACGCGCCTTCACAGAGGGGTAACCGCCGGTTCCCCGACCGCAGGCCATCTTCCCTCGGCCGGCTTCGTTACGGGAGCACCGGATGAATGCGCAGGCCCCTGAACCCGGTTTCCGAGTCTTCGTCAGCAATCGGATGGAGCGCCTGGCCGAGCGGCTCTGCCATATCCTTGCTCTTCCGCTGGAGGACCCCTTCGTCCCCGAGATCGTGGTCGTGCAGAGCAGGGGGATGGAGCGCTGGGTCTCCTTGGAGATCGCCGAGCGGCTCGGCGTCTGTGCCAATGTGCGATTTCCCTTTCCGAACGCCATCCTTTCCGAGCTGGCCGAGTCGGTGCTTGGATACTCATTCGATCGCAAGCCCTTTGAACCGGATGTTCTTGCGTGGCGGGTGCTGAAGGGCCTTCCCGACCTGCTCGACCGACCCAGCTTCGAAGACTTGGCTCGCTACCTTCGAGTGGATCCCCATCCGATCAAACCGTTCCAACTGGCTCACCGTTTGGCTTCACTATTTGATCAGTACCTGGTGTTCAGGCCGGAGATGGTCCTCGAATGGGAGGCGGGAAACGACCTCGGATGGCAGGCGGAGCTCTGGCGCGCTTTGATCCAGGACGGCCCAGCCCACCATCAGGCAGCGCTGCACCGAGCGCTTCTCGACCGATTGGCCCGTCCAGGCCTCCCTCCATCGGGACTTCCCCGGAGAATCGCCATCTTTGGCATCTCCGCCCTGCCCCCCTTTCACATGGAGGTCTTCCGGGCGATCTCACGCCACTGCCAAGTGAATCTTTTCTTTCTGAACCCATGCCGCGAATACTGGGCGGACCTCCCGTCTCGACATCAGTTGAAAGGGGCGTTTCTGGCACCTGCCCGCGGGCAGACGGACGCACAGTGGCTGCATCTGGAGACCGGCCATCCCCTCCTCGCTTCCATGGGAAAGCTCGGCATGGATTTCTTTCGGCTGATCCAGGAGCACGAACTCTTCGAGGATCCGGGGGACGCAACCTTGCTGGGGGCCATCCAGCAGGACATCCTTTTCCTGCAGGAGCGGTCCCCCCAAGCCAGACTGACCCTGGACCCGTCCGACCGGTCCATTGAGATCCATTCCTGCCACAGTCCGATGCGGGAAATCGAGGTCCTCCACGATCGGCTGCTCGCGCTTTTCGAAGAGGACCCCGGGCTCACGCCCCGGGATATCCTCGTCATGACTCCGGACATCCACCGCTATGCCCCTTACATCCATGCCGTCTTCGACGCTCAGGACGATCCACGGCGGCGCATTCCCTTCAGCGTCTCGGACCGAAACCTTCGCGGTGAGAACCGCATCGCCGAACATTTCCTCTGCCTCCTCGAACTCCCCGGAACTCGATTCACGGCGTCGCGGATCCTCTCCCTGCTCGAAGCGGAGCCGGTGTACACCAGATTTCACCTGACCGAAGTAGAGCTGAGTGCCATTCGGCAATGGATCCAGGAGGCGGGAATCCGCTGGGGCATGGACGAGAGAGACCGGACGCGACTGGGACTTCCCGGATCCGCCGCGCACACTTGGCGCGAAGGTCTGGACCGTCTGCTCCTCGGCTACGCCATGAAAGGTGATGATGCGCGGCTTTTCTTGAACGTCCTTCCCTGCGACGCCGTCGAGGGGAGCGATGCCGAGACTCTGGATCGTTTCCTGCGGTTCATCGAGGTCCTCAAGGCGGCGGTGATCGACTTGGGCAACGCCCGACCCCTCAACGCCTGGGCGGAGTCGCTTGGGCTTCTGCTGGATACATTCTTCGAAACTCCTCGAGGGGGGGAAAACGACTTCCTGACCCTGCGGCGCCTATTGGGGGAGCTGGCCGACCTCCAGGGCATCGCTTCATACGACGAGCCCGTCCCGCTGGAGGTGATTCGCCACTGGCTCGGACTGAAGCTCGACCAATCCAGCAGGGGGCTTGGGTTCATCACGGGCGGCGTCACCTTCTGTGCCATGCTTCCTATGCGAGCCATCCCCTTCCCCATCATCGCACTCATCGGAATGAATGACGGCGCCTTTCCGAGGGCCAACCGCTCGCCCGGCTTCGACCTCATGGCCCAAGACCCTCGGCCCGGAGACCGCTCCCAACGAACTGACGACCGATACCTTTTCCTGGAAGCGATCCTCTCCGCGAGGCGCAAGCTCCTGATCTCTTACGTGGGCCAGAGCCAGGACGACAATGCCTCGATCCCTCCATCCGTTCTGGTATCCGAACTCCTCGACGTGATGGAGCGGACGGCTTGCACGCGGGACGGCTCAACGGTCGCCGACCGGGTTCGGACCCTGCATCCTCTCCAGCCCTTCAGCCCGGCCTATTTCGATCCGGCCGCGGGACCGGGTCTCTTCAGCTATTCCGACGAAAACTGTGCCGCGGCCATCGCCCTTCGGTCGTCGGCGACTCCCCCCGCTCCCCTGATTCGCTCCGGGCTCCCCGAGCCGGAAGAATCCTGGCGAAGGGTCGAGCTTTCCGAACTGATAGGGTTCTTTGCCAACCCGTCCCGATTTCTCTTGACCCGGCGACTCCAGATCGTGCTCGAAATCCAAGGCATCGATCTCGTCGACGAGGAGCCGTTTGTTCTGGACAAGCTCGATGCGTACCATCTGCAAAGCCGGCTCGTCGAAAAGTGTCTGAAGGGAATGGACCCGTGGACCTACCAGCCCGTGGCCGAAGCCTCGGGATCGCTTCCCCACGGCAGCGTCGGTGTCTCCTCCTACGCATCGCTCTCGCGTGCGACGGAAGCGTTCTGCGGTCAACTGGCTCCTCGCCTTCAAGGGTTGCGGTCTGAGCCCGTCGGCGTGAACCTGTCCGTCGGGCCCTACCAGGTGAGCGGCCCGGTCGGGCCCATTTCCGATTCCGGTCTTGTGCTCTACCGGCCTGCCACCATCAAGCCGAAGGACCGACTGCGGCTCTGGCTGCAGCACCTCGCGCTCCTGTGCCTTCCGGACCTGGACTGGCCGGGGATCAGTTGGTGGATCGGCAAGGGAGAAGTCCTCGAGTTGCCGCGGATCGAAGGCGCAGAGGGGCTCCTTCGAGATCTCCTCGACCTGTACTGGAGGGGACTGAGGCGTCCTCTCCCCTTCTTTCCACAGACATCCCTGGCGTACGTCAAAGCCCTTCTGGGGGGCAAGACCGAGGAAGAAGCGCTCAGGAGCGCCCGATTGACCTGGGAGAACGATTTTGCCGGGCAGCCTGAAAAAAGCGATCCATACATCAGCCTGTGCTTCGGGGATGAGCTCTCGCTGGACGAGGCCTTCACCGAGACGGCCCGCACCGTCCTCGAGCCCCTGCTGGTCCACGGGAGAGTCGGGAAATGACGGCGGATGCCAGGGAATTCCAGATCCTCGAGAGCCCCCTACGGGGGATCAACCTCATCGAGGCCAGCGCGGGAACCGGCAAGACTTACGCCATCGCGGCCCTCTATGTACGGTTCATCCTCGAGCAGGGCCTGCATCCCGAATCGATCCTGGTCGTGACGTTCACGGAGGCCGCCACGCAGGAACTGCGAGATCGCATTCGCAGGCGGCTTCGGGACGCCCTCGACGCGATGGAGGCCGGGGGGAGTCCGGACCCGTTTTGCCATGCCGTCGCCCAAAGACAGACCGACCCGGCCGGGGCCCGGAATCGCCTCACCACGGCGATCCGCGACTTCGATCAATCGGCGATTTTCACGATTCATGGGTTCTGTCAGCGGGTGCTCCAGGACAATGCCTTCGAATCCGGCAGCCTGTTCGACACAGAAATCATCACGGATCAAGAAGCACTCAAACGCGAGATCATCGAGGACTTCTGGCGCCGCGAGATGTACGGGGCCTCACCGCTCGTCGTTCATCACCTGCTCGAGCGCGGCCTCAACCCGGAGGTCCTCGCCCGCGCCCATTCTCGTGGCCTCGTCGACCCGGACATGACCGTGCATCCGAAGGTGGAGCGTCCCTCGGACCAAGAGCGGGTCGCTTCCGAGTGTGCCCTCCGCACCCATGTGGCCCAGCTGTGCGAGCTGTGGCCCGGGCAGCGGGACGTCATCCGCGAGTTGATCGTGACCGCCCCCCTCCACGCCTCCGCTTACGGCAGCCGGGATCGGGTGGACCCCGCCACAGGCGTTTCCGCCCGCGAGGCGAAGATATCGGGATGGATCGAGGAGATGGATCGCTATGTCCGCTCTCGCCCTAACGAAATGCCGTTTCCCCTTCCGGACGCCTTGCGATGGCTCACTGCCGGAGAACTGCGTGCCCGCACGACGGGAAAGATCAAGATGCCCCCGTCGCACCGGTTGTTCGAGATCTGCCAGTCCATCCAGGAGACCTCCGAACGGATTCGGGTCTGGGCGTCTCAGTACCTGACTTATCTGAAAGGGGAAGCCCTTCGGATCCTGAAAAGCGAGCTGCCCGAGCGGAAACGGCGCCGGAACGTACAGCATTTCGACGACCTCCTCCTTCGGGTGGCCCAAGGTCTCCAGGGGGCTGGAGGCGAGGTTTTGGCGAACCGCGTGCGGGAACGATACCGAGTGGCGCTCATCGACGAGTTCCAGGATACCGACGTCGTTCAGTACGCGATCTTTTCCACCCTGTTCGGGACCTCCGATCGGTCGCTGTTCCTCATCGGGGACCCGAAGCAGGCCATCTACGGGTTCCGGGGAGCCGACGTGTTTGCCTACATGGAAGCCGCCCGGAGGGTCGAGGGGCGCTACACGCTTTCGACCAACCGCCGATCCGAGCCCGGACTTATTGAGGCTGTCAACACCCTGTTCGGGGCCGCCGTCCCGGCTTTCGTGTACCCGGAAATCCCGTTCCACCCCGCAGTGCCCCCGGACGATAAGACGCCGGAACCGCTGATGCTCAACGGCAATGCCGCCGTACCGTTCGTGTTGTGGTACATGGAGAACCCAAGGGCCGGCGGCGATTCAGGGACGGGCGGGCGCAAGACGCCGGGGACTCTCACGAGAAAGGATGCCGAAGCCCTCATCGTCCAGGCCGTCACGGCGGAAATCACACGCCTGCTCAGCTGGAGTGCCGAGGGACGGGCGTCATGGGCACAGAGACCTGTTCGGGAAAGCGACATTGCGGTCCTGGTTCGACGCAGGGCGGAGGCCAGAAGAGTCCAGGACGCCCTTGCCCGCATGCGCATCCCCAGCGTGCTCACCAGCGAGGAGGACGTATTCGACAGTCCCGAGGCGAGCGAAATGCACCGGGTGATCCTGGGCATCAGCGAGCCGCACCGCGAAGGCCTGGTGCGGAGCGCGCTCGCCACGCGACTGCTTGGGGTCGATGGTGAGCAGCTGTTTGAGTTGACCACCGACGACGTCCGCTGGGAACAATGGCTCGTCAAATTCTCCGGTTGGCTGCGGCTGTGGCAGCAGCGGGGCTTCATGAGGCTGTTCCGGCAACTCATGGTGGATCAGAGTGTCCGAAGCCGGCTGGTGAGCCTTTCCGGAGGGGAGCGACGAATCACCAACGTCTTGCACATCGCCGAGATTTTGCATCAGCAATCGACGGAGCGCGGTTTGAGTCCTTCGGAGCTCGTCAAGTGGTTGACGGACCGGACGAACCCCGAGATTCCGCGCGACGAGATCCACCCGCTCCGGCTGGAAAGCGATGAAAACGCCGTTCGCATCGTCACGATCCACAAGAGCAAGGGGCTACAATATCCCATTGTTTTTTGCCCCTTTTGCTGGGGATCGTCCGAGCTCCACGACCCCGGGAGCGGATTCAGCTTTCACGATGAGCGCAACCGTCGCCGGCTGACGCTGTGTGTGGATCCCGAGGATGTGGAAGGCCGAGCGATGGCCGAAAAGGAATCCCTGGCCGAGAACGTCCGTCTGCTCTACGTGGCTCTCACGCGGGCCCAGAAGCGGGTCTATCTCGTTCACGGTTCCTTTTCGGGCGCCGACACCTCGGCGCTCACCTATCTGCTCCATGCCTCCTTCGAGGCGGGCCCTCCCCCGGATTCCCTAGCCGGGCTGCGAAGCGTGTGGGCATCCCTCTCCCAGGAAGATCGCATCCGCCAGCTCCAGGCCATCGAGGCACGATCGAGTGGGTGCATCCAGCTTGTGACCAACCCGCCCCTGCAGCCCGTTGCCTATCGTTCCGGCGCGGAATCGGTTCTCTCTCTCGCCTGCCGTCGCTTCGAGGGACAAATTGATCGGACTTGGCGCATCGCGAGCTTTTCCTCGCTCACATCCGCGAGCGCCGAAGAGGCCGAGCTGCCCGATCGGGATGGCTCCCAGGCCGCACAGCAGCCCAGGGTTCCCGAGATCGAGGTTGAAAGGCAAGCGGAGGAACCGCGGAACATTTTTTCATTTCCGGGGGGCACGCGATCCGGCCTCCTGTTCCATTCCGTGTTCGAGGAACTGGACTTTGCCGAGACGGATCCTGGGCACTTGGACGGGCTCCTGGAGATGAAATGCCGTCAATACGGCTTTTCGGCGGAGTGGCTGGAGGTCTTGCGGGCCGCGGTCCGAAACGTGCTTTCCGTCCAGCTGGGGTACGGGACCGCTTCGTTTTCACTTTCCGGGATTCGACGCCCCGACCGCTTGACCGAGCTGGAGTTCACGTTTCCCCTCCGGAGGCTGACCGCCGAAGAGTTGACGGCACTGCTCGAGCGGCACGACATGGCCCCGACCACGGACCGGGAGCCGGGCACGGCCGCTCGTCAGTATGCCGCAGGGACTCCAAGCTGGACCCGGCTCCAATTTCAGCCCGCGACCGGATTCATGAAGGGGTTCATGGACTTGGTGCTCCGATTCGAGGGACGCTACTATCTGATCGACTGGAAGACCAACCACCTGGGAAATGGCCTGGAGGACTACGAGGCCCCGGCGCTGGAGGCGGCGATGCGGCACGCACATTACCCCTTTCAGGCTCTGCTCTATACGGCCGCCCTGGACCGCTTCCTCACCAGGCGCCTTCCGGATTATGCTTACGAATCCCATTTCGGTGAGGTCTACTACCTGTTCGTCCGGGGCATCGACCCACAGAAGTCCGACACGTCGGGAGTCTATCGCATGAGGCCAAGCCTCGGACTCATCCGGGAACTGGGCGCCCTCCTCTTTCCCGGCTGATTGGCTCACCCCGAGGCATTCCCCCGCCCCTTGCCCGCAAGATTGTGTTGTGGTTGGATATAATGCGTGCTATGAACAGCTTCGCCACAGAAGAGGGGGTGCAGGACCGCGTCGAGACGATTTCATCCAAAGGACGGATCGCATTGCGCCAAGCGCCTACGACCGGGGAAAAGAGTCAAACGCATTCGACCCAGATCGCATTCGACGACGTCAAGCTGGTTCAGCAGCTTGCGGGCGAGCGGAACAGCTCACTCAAGACCATCGAGAGGCAGCTCGGCATCAAGGTCCACCTTCGGGGCAACCAGTTCACGCTCGCGGGTGACCGCGCCCAAGTAGAGCTTGCGGGCAGGCTTCTCCACCAGCTGGCGGACCTCATCCAGGGCGGCTATCCCCTGTACCACAGCGACATCGTCTTTGCCATCAACATCCTCAGTGAGAACATCCATCGCAACCTTAGGGAGATTTTTCTCGACGAAGTCTTCATCGCTTCCAACAAGCGCACCATCACGCCCAAGAGCGTCAAGCAAAAGGAATACATCGAATCCATCCGACGCTACGACATCGTGTTCGGCATCGGACCCGCCGGGACGGGCAAGACCTATTTGGCCATGGCCATGGCCGTCGCCGCGATGGCCAAGGAACAGGTCCGCCGAATCGTGCTCGTGCGCCCCGCCGTCGAGGCCGGTGAGAAACTCGGATTTCTCCCCGGCGACCTCGCCGAAAAGGTCAATCCCTACCTGCGACCCCTCTACGATGCGCTGCACGACATGATGGACTATGAAAAGGCATCGAATTTGCTCCACAGGGGAGCGATCGAAGTGGCACCCCTTGCCTTCATGCGGGGTCGCACGTTAAATGACGCGTTCGTGATCCTCGACGAAGCCCAGAACACCACCACGGAGCAGATGAAAATGTTTTTGACGCGCCTGGGACTGGGTTCCAAGGCGGTGATCACGGGAGATGTCACCCAGATCGATCTTCCCGAGACCAAGACGTCCGGACTGGTCGAGGCGATGGAGCTGCTTCGGGACATCGAGGAAATCTGTTTCGTCTTCTTCAGCAAGAAGGACGTGGTGCGGCACCGACTGGTTCAAGAGATCATCCGCGCCTACGAGAGCGCCGAGGAACGACGGAAACCGCACATGGCATGATCCCTGTCACGGTGTGTAGGCCATGCAGAAGGACAAGAACGACTCCGAGAAACAGTGGCGCAGGTGGAAGTCCCCGCTCCTCCAGAAGCTGAAGCCGCGCCTCCGAGAACTGCTCCTCACCGACCGGGCCGTGATCCTCATCGTTTTGAGCCTGGTCATTTCCATCCTGCTCACACCGTCGTTCAGCTCGGACATTCCCGGTTTTCAGCTCGGCGACATCGCTGATCACAACATCAAAGCATCCCGAGACTTCACCACGATAGACGAGGAGGCCACGGCGAGGGCCCGCGACGAGGCGGTCCTCAACTCCCCGGTGGTGTACGACCTGGATGAAAACGTGGGCCGTCAGGTGTTGGAGCGACTCGCGACGGCCTTCGAGACCATGCGCGCCAGGAAATCGAGCGTTGAGCGGGCCGATGCCGCCGTGCAGCCGATCGAGCCTCCCGGGGAATCCGCGGACCCTGTCGACACGATCACCGGAACCGTTTGGGATGATCGCTTGGGCCCCAAGGCCCGGATCAAACGCGAATGCGGTGAGATGCTGGGCGTCCCGCTCTCGGACGAGGTCTTCAACGATCTCTGGGAAAAGGGATTCAGCCGCGGGATCGAAGAAACCATCGCCCAGATCCTCGCGCCCCTGTTCCAGCAGGGGGTGGTGTCCTCCAAGACGTGGCAGCTGCGCGAACGAGGCAGAAACATGCTGGTTCGCAAGGTGGTGTCGCGTGAGGAGTATATCCTCCCGCCTCCCCATTCCTATCTCGACATCGAGGAAGCGCGGCGCCTGGCCTTGACGCAGGCCCTACAGGCCAACGAGGACATCCGGGAGCTGCGGGTGGTCTCGTTTCTGGCCCCGCAACTCCTTCAGCCGAATCTCACCTTCAATCTAGACGAGACGGAGCGTCTGAAAGAAGAGGCCTTCGCCAATGTCCGGCCTGTTCATGTGCGCGTGCTCAAAAACGAGATGATCGTGCGGGAGGGACAACGCATCGGACCTGAGGAGCTGGCCAAACTGAAGGCCCTCGGAAACCACCGGCCGGCACCTCGTTTCCTCTTGATTTTCCTGGCCATGTTTCTGTTTTCGGCGGTCTGCACGTGGGTCGTGGTGCACGTGTACAAGGAGCACCTGCCAAGCTTCAAGATTCAGGATCAAGATTTCATTTTTCTCGCCACCCTGCTGGTTTTCCTTCTGACCCTGGCACGGGCGACTCTCGGCATGGCCGATGTGCTGGGGGATACGACCGTCCACATGTCGGGAAAGACCTTGATCTACGCCATCCCGTTGAGCGCCGGAGCCATGCTGGTGAGCATTTTCTTCGGCGTCACCGTCTCGTTGATCTTTTCCCTGCTTGCGACGATCTACGCCGCCATCCTGTTCGGCCGGGAGTTCCACCTGTTCATGTATTTCCTGATCGGCTCCTTTGTGGGCGCCCACGCGGTCATTCCGTGTCGCAACCGAATGATCCCCATCAAGGCCGGCCTGCTGGTGGGGTGCAGCAACGCAATCTTGATTGTGCTGGGCGCGTTGCTTCAGGACCAACCCGTGATCCCCAGGATGCTCTTGAACGTCATGTTCGGTTTCTGCGGCGGGGTTTTCGCCGGGGTTCTGGTCACGGGCCTCACTCCCCTCGTCGAGATGCTCTTCTCCTACACCACGGACATCAAGCTGCTCGAGCTGGCCACCATGGACCAGCCGCTGCTCCAAGAGCTCATGGTCCAAGCACCGGGAACCTACCACCACAGCATCATCGTGGGCAACATGGTCGAAGCCTCGGCCAAGTCCATCGGGGCCAACTCGCTGCTGGCCAAGGTGGCGGCCTACTATCACGACATTGGGAAGATCAAAAAGCCGCTGTATTACATTGAAAACCAGTTCGAGTGCGAAAACCGGCACGAGAAACTCGCGCCGTCCATGAGCAGCCTCATCTTGATCGCTCACGTCAAGGACGGCGTCGAGCTGGCGACCCAACACCGCCTTGGCAGGGCCATCATCGACATCATCCGCCAGCATCATGGACGCAGCTTCATCTCCTATTTTTTCAACAAGGCGGTCGAATCTCGAGAAAAGTGCATCTGCGCCAAGGGGGGGGATCTCCCGCCCATCAACGTGGACGATTATCGGTATCCCGGACCCAAGCCGCAGACGAAGGAAGCCGGCCTGGTGATGCTCGCCGACGTGGTCGAGGCCGCTTGTCGCTCCCTGACCGATCCCACGCCCGCCCGAATTCAAGGCATGGTCAACCGACTCATCAACAACATCTTCATCGACGGGCAACTGGACGAGTGCGAGCTCACGCTCAAGGACCTTCACCAAATCGCCAAGCATTTCAACCAGATCCTTGCTACCGTGCATCACAAGCGCATAGACTATCCGACTCCCCCCGCGCCCAGCGGTGAGGCGAAAGGAAAAAGCCATGCCATCGATCCGACTCAGCGTGAAACAAGTCCGGGTCCCGATCGACCGGGCGCGGATCAGGAAAGCGGCAAGAAAGATCTTAAGCGCGCTGGGATGCATTGATTCCGAATTGAGCCTCACGCTGCTCGACGACCAAGAAATGGCTCGGTTGAACCGCGAATATCGTGGCATCCCGGAAGCCACTGATGTATTGGCCTTCCCCATGCACGAAGGGGCGTTCGGTGATGTCGCCCCGGAGATGTTGGGCGATGTCGTCATCAGCGTTCCCACTGCCCTGGAGATGGCCCAGCTGCACGGATCCAGCCTCGAGTCCGTCCTGGACTTGCTGCTGGTTCACGGGACCCTGCACCTCGTTGGCTTTGACCACGAGAGAGGTCCGGAAGGCGCCCGCGCGATGCAACTCAAGTCGCTCGAGCTTTTGCGGATGCTCGGCCATTCGGAGGAAGACTTCGCCTGGTACGCGGACGAACCGCCCGACTGAGCTCAGATCGGGACGGCCCGCCCCACCCCAAATCCTCCTTGACAAGGTCCGCCCCTGGAAGGGTAAAGTCCGCTCGAAGAAACACGGCACTCGATGGGCAGAAAAGCGTTCGACAAGCAGGAGGGAGATCTTTTGGCTCGAGTAGCGATCAATGTCGATCACGTCGCCACCGTCCGCCAGGCGCGTCAGGCCAGGGAGCCGGATCCGGTCACTGCCGCGGCCCTTGCGGAATTGGCCGGCGCCCAGGGAATTGTGGTTCACCTGAGGGAGGACCGGCGTCACATTCAGGATCGGGACGTGGAAATCCTCCGCAAGACGGTCAAGACCAAGTTGAATCTCGAGATGGCCGCCACCGCCGAAATGATCCGAACGGCTCTGGCCGTCAAGCCGGACCTGGTGACCCTGGTCCCCGAGAAGCGACAGGAGTTGACCACCGAAGGTGGACTGGACGTGGTGCTGTATGAGGAGTCCCTCAAGGAAGCCGTCCACACCTTTCACGAAGCCTCCATCGGAGTGAGCCTGTTTATCAACGCGGACCCCAAGCACATCAAGACGGCCCACCGGTTGGAAGCCGATTATGTGGAAATTCATACGGGGACATTCGCGGAGGCGGACTCCTTTGCGCGGCGCAAGGAGGAATACGAGCGCATCGTGGATGCCGCCAAACTGGCTCGGAAGCTGGGTCTGGGCGTCCATGCCGGTCACGGCATCGACTACGTGAACGTTCATTGGCTCCGCGGGATCGCGGAGATCGAGGAATTCAGTATCGGTCATTCGGTGGTGGCACGCGCCCTGCTGGTTGGCATGGAGCGGGCTGTTCGTGAAATGATCGCCTTGGTGAACGGCTGAACGTGGGCATATTCGGTGTCGGCATCGACTTGGTCCGGGTGGAAAGGATTCGGCAATCCCTCGATCGCTGGGGAGCGCGATTTGAAAACCGTGTGTTCACGCCGGCGGAACTCGCGGCTTGCGAGGGGCGCCGCAACCGCGCCCGTTGCCTGGCGTCGCGCTTTGCGGCCAAAGAGGCGTTCGTCAAGGCACTGGGGACCGGCATGAGGCCCCCCTTGAGGTGGCGAGACGTCGAGGTCCGAAACAATGCCCTGGGAAAGCCGGAAATCGTTCTCTCGGATGCCGCCAGGCAGTTCTGTCTGGCACGGGGCGCCATCCACTGGCATGTGAGTCTCACCGACGAGGGGGATTACAGTGCCGCCGTGGTCGTCCTGGAGACCTGAAAGACATGATGCGAATCGTCACAGCTTCTGAAATGGCGGCCTTGGACCGCCAGACGATCGAGGTCGTCGGCATCCCCGGCATGGTGCTGATGGAAAACGCCGCCCGCGGCGCAGCCGCGTTTTTCATGGAAATCCTTCCGGACCTGGCCGACCGTCGCATCGCCGTGGTTGCGGGGAGCGGCAACAACGCCGGCGACGGATTCGTGCTCGCGAGGATTTTTAACGGCCTGGGCGCTCGGGTTCGAGTCGTGTGCCTGCGCGGACCGGACTCGCTTCGGGGGGACGCCTTGAGCAACTTCCAGATTCTGGAACGGCTGAAGGTCCCTGTCCAAGTCTGGGACGAGGCGGCCGATCACGACACCCAATGGCGGGGCATTTCCGACAGCGACGTCGTGGTGGACGCCATCCTCGGAACGGGACTCAAGAGCGAGGTGAAGGGACTGTACCGCCGCATCATCGAGGGCGTCAACGGACTGGAGGTGCCCGTTCTAGCCGTCGATATTCCATCCGGTCTGGATGCGACCACCGGGAAAGTCTTGGGGGCCGCGATCCGGGCCACAGGAACGGCGACCTTCGGCTGTATCAAGGTCGGGCAGGTGATCGACCCGGGGCGTGACTACGTGGGCGAATTGCGCCTGGTGGATATAGGAATTCCTCCTCAGGTGGTCGCGGCAAGCGGCATTCAGCGCTGGTGGCTGGATGAATCCTTCGTGTCGGGTTGGCTCCGCCCGAGGCCTTGGACCGCGCACAAGGGGACCGGGGGGCACGTGGCCGTCCTTGCCGGATCCAAGGGGAAGACGGGAGCGGCGGCGCTGGTGTGCGAGGGAGCCGCTCGGGTGGGGGCCGGCCTGGTCACGCTGTTCATTCCTGCGAGCTTGAATCCGATCCTGGAAGTGAAGCTGACCGAGGCCATGACCTGGCCGATCCCGGAGACCGAGGACCAGACTCCGGCCATTGGAGCCCTGGATCCGATCCTCGAGCTCCTTCCCGGAAAGAAGGCCCTCGCCGTGGGGCCCGGCGTATCGACCCATTCGAGTACCAACCGACTCGTGAAGGGTCTTCTCCCCGTTTGTCCTTGCCCCATGGTCCTGGACGCAGATGCTCTGACCATTGTAAGCGACGACCCAAACCTGCTGCGAAGCGCCCGACACCCGATCGTCATCACGCCGCACCCTGGTGAGATGGGGCGCCTTCTCGGCACCGACACGGCTGCGGTGCAGGAGGACCGCCTCGGCGTGGCATCTCGCTTCAGCGCAGAGCATGGCGTCACCGTGGTCCTCAAGGGAAGTCGAACGGTCGTGGCGGCCCCGGATGGGCGCCTGGCCGTCAACAGCACGGGGAATCCGGCCATGGCAAGCGGAGGCATGGGGGACACGCTCACCGGTATGATCGCCGGTTTCCTGGCACAGGGCCTCGAAGCGTTTCAGGCGGCGTGCCTCGGGGTATATGTGCACGGGGCGGCAGCGGACCGGCGCGTGGCCGAAAAAACGACCCGGGGACTCCTGGCATCGGACGTCCTCGAGGAAATCCCCCGGATCATCGGAAGACTGGAGCGCCGCTGAGGATGCCTCTACCGCCTCCAACGACCTCCATCACCGTTGGGTGTCCCTCCGAGGAGCGGACCGCGGCGCTCGGCACGGCCCTGGGAGGGATTCTCGAACCGGGAGATGTGGTGGCGTTGTGGGGCGAGTTGGGTGCGGGAAAGACCTTCCTTGCGGGAGCCATTGCCCGAGGTCTCGGGGTTCCCCCGTCGACGCCGATCACTAGTCCGACCTTCACCCTCATTAACGAGTACGACGGCCGAATTCACTTATACCACCTGGACCTCTATCGACTCGGCGACCCCGATGAGATCGAGACCCTGCCCTGGCGTGAGGTGCTCCACGGAGCGGGCGTTGCCGTGATTGAGTGGCCCGAGCGGCTTGGCCCTTACATTCCCGCCGAACGCTGGGACGTGGCGATCGAGGTGGTGGGAGATCTCGAGCGGCGAATCACCATCCGTGCCTCGGGCATTCGCAACGTGGATCGGCTGGATGCCCTGCGAGGTCTTCTCCGCACCGATTTTGAAGCGACATGACTCCTCCTTGAAGATCAGTCAAACCGGACGGGCTCCTCGGCCTGGTCCACGTCACGGGGGAAATCCCCGAACGGGAAAGGCCGCTCGTGCTCGTTGAGGGTCGTGTAGCGCATCACACGGTAGGCATAGGCGGCGAGGCGATTGCTGAAATCCTTGAGGGGCCGGCTGTAGGTCTGTGCCACGAGCAGATACACGTACTGAAACACCACGGTGATCTGGACCAGGAATTTCAAGATCTCGAGCACCAGCAGGAAGAAAAGGGTGTAGAGCAGGCGAACGGCGATCTGTTTCCGGGTGGGTAGGGTCGCGAGTTCCTCGGTCATGTGGCGCTCCTGTCGGTTGGATTGGGGGAAATGCCTTTACAGAACGATCACATCCCCGGGCTCGGGGAGGATCACCTTGAGATCATGGACTTCCCTGGCAAAGGTCAGGATGTCCGCCCGGCGGGCCTTGCGTTCTTCCCGTTGAAGGTGGACCAGGGCGAGCGTTTTTGCTCCGGCGCCTCGAGCGAATCCCACCGCCTGCAGCACCGTTCCGTGGCCCGATAGAGGTTGTTCCATCCGAAAGGCTTCGTGGACCACCAGATCACAGCCGGCGGCGAGGTCCAGAGTCTCGGAGGTCGCCAGACCGTCCCCGCTGTAGAAGACCGCGTGCGCATCGTCGTCGTCGATGCGGACCGCGAGATCTTCCTGCCCGTGCAGGTTGGACGCGAAACGCCACAGAAGACCCGCGATGTCGATTGCCCTTCCCGCCTCCGCCACGACGAATTCCAACGGATACTGGAGCTTAGGCAGGAATCCCGGGTAGGCCAACTCCATCGATAGGCTCACCTTGCTCTCCACCCCTCGCGGCCCCACGACGACCAGGGGCTTGCGCCGCTGGGTTTCCCACAGGCGCAACAACAAGGCCGGGACGCCGAAGAAATGATCCCCATGGAAGTGAGAGATCCAAAGCGCGTCGAGGTCTTCGGGGTCCGTGGTTTGGGCGAAATAGCGGGGTGGGACCGTGAATCCGCAATCGAGCAGCACGGAGCGGCCTCCGTACTTGGTCCGCGCCTGCAGCCAGATGGAGGTGTTGGGAAGCGAATCATCGCAAGCCTCCCCAACCCCGAGGAACACTACTTTCATGGTACTCTCCTTTCTGCACGTCCCGCATAGGAGACTCTCTCTGGTACAGGCCTTCGAGGTGTATTAACATAGGTTTTCATGATGCACCAGCAACGGATGCGGTCCCGCCCCGGCCGGTCGCACGCTGATTTCTTGAATTGGAGGGGGAGACAAACATGGATTCACGGCACGGCTTCATTTTGCTGCTCGAAGAGGAAATCCCGGAAATCAAGACCCTCGCTCGGTTTTACCGCCACGCGCGCACCGGCGCCGAACTGCTTTCTCTTTCGAACGACGACGAAAACAAGGTTTTTGGAATCACCTTCCGCACCCCCCCGAAGGACTCATCCGGTGTGGCCCATATCCTCGAGCACTCGGTGCTTTGCGGCTCCCGGAAGTATCCCGTCAAGGAACCCTTCGTCGAGCTCCTCAAGGGGTCCCTCAAGACGTTCCTGAACGCCTTCACCTATCCGGACAAGACCTGCTATCCCGTGGCGAGCCAGAACGTTCAGGACTTCTACAACCTGATCGACGTTTATTTAGACGCGGTGTTCCACCCGCGGATCACACCGGAGATCTTCCAGCAGGAAGGGTGGCACTACGACCTCGAGGCTCCCGATCAGCCCATGATCTACAAGGGGGTCGTGTACAATGAAATGAAGGGAGCCTACTCCTCCCCCGACACCCTGCTCGCCGAATACAGCCAGCAGTCCCTTTATCCCGATACCACGTACGGTTTGGATTCCGGCGGAGACCCGAAGGTCATTCCCACGCTCACCTACGAACAGTTTCGCGCCTTTCACGAGGAATACTACCATCCTTCGAACGCTAGGATATATTTCTACGGCGACGACGACCCCGATCGGCGCCTTGCCATCCTCGACAGCGTTCTGAGTGACTTCGGCCACAGGGCCGTGGCATCCACGGTCGCGCTGCAGGCGCCTTTCGATGCGCCACGACGCATCACGCGCTCCTATGCCGGGGGCGAGGCAACCGGAGACGGCTCCAGCGAGGGGCCGACGGCCAAACCGATGGTCACGATCAACTGGCTGCTTCCGGAGACGGACGACCCCATCGCGAACCTGAGTCTCGTGGTCCTGAGCTACATGCTGCTCGGCATGCCCGGCTCGCCCCTGCGGAAAGCCCTCATTGAGTCCGGTCTGGGCGAAGACCTCACAGGGGTGGGGCTCGAAAACGAGCTCCGGCAGATGTTTTTTTCCACCGGCCTCAAAGGGCTTCGCGACCACAATGCCGAACCGGTCGAAGCACTCGTCCTGAGTACGCTTTCTGAGTTGGCCGCAAAGGGCTTCGAGCCCGAAACGATCGAGGCGGCGCTCAACACCATTGAGTTTCGACTGCGGGAAAACAACACAGGATCATTTCCCCGTGGACTCGCCCTGATGTTGCGGGCCCTGACCACATGGCTCCACGGGCACGACCCGTTGGCCCTCTTGCGTTTCGAGCGACCGCTTTCCGATCTCAAGACCCGAATCGCGAGCGATCCGATGTTTTTTTCCGACCTCATCCGGCGTCATTTTCTGGAAAACTCCCACCGGACGACGGTACTGCTGGTGCCGGACCCGGAGCTTCGCCGAAGGGAGGAAACCCTCGAGCGCGAACGGCTCGAGGAAGCTTTTCGGACCTTCACGCCCCAAAAAATCGAGGAAATCGTCGCGAACACCCTGAACCTTCGTCGGATCCAGGAGACTCCGGATCCACCCGAGGCGCTGGCCACCATTCCGATGCTGCGGATCGAGGATCTCGAGCGAACCAACAAGGTCATCCCCCTCGAGGTTCTCACTCCGAACGACTCGCCCTTGCTTTTCCATGACCTGTTCACCAACGGCATCCTCTACCTCGACATCGGGATCGATCTGCACACCCTTCCGCAGGACCTCCTGCCCTATGTCCCTCTTTTTGCAAGGGGGCTTACGGAAATGGGGACCGAAAAAGAGGATTACGCCGCCCTGACCCAACGAATCAGCCGGAAGACGGGAGGCATTTGGCCCGAAATCTTCACCGGAGTCACGACTGACTCCGGTGAAGGTCTCGCCTACTTGATCCTGCGCTCGAAAGCCATGAGGGCCCGAGCCGCTGATCTTTTCGGAATCCTCGAGGAGCTGCTCTCGGCCACCCGGTGGGACAATCCGGAGCGCTTCCGTCAGATGGTCTTGGAGGAGAAGGCCCGGCACGAGCAACGTCTCATTCCACATGGACATCAGATCGTCAGTCAGCGGATCCGAGCCCAATTCAGCGAGGCCGACTGGGTCAGCGAGCGGACCAGTGGGCTGAGTTACCTGTTTTTCGTCAGAGACCTCGTCCGTCGGATCGAAGAAGACTGGGACGCCGTCAGAGGTTCGCTCCAATCCTTGCAGGCTCTCCTGCTCGATCGGCGTCGGTTCCTGTTCAACGTGACCTGCAGTTCGGATGACTGGTCAAAGCTCGATTCCGAGGCATATGGATGGATAAAGCAGATCCAAGAACCAGGCCAGGGCTCCTCCCCGCGCGTAGCATGGCAGATCGAGCGCCCGCCTGCCTTTGAGGGGCTCGTCATTCCGAGCCAGGTCAACTACGTCGGAAAGGGCATCAACGTGTATGAACGGGGGCATGAATTCCACGGGTCTATGACAGTGGCCGCCGCATACCTGCGCAGTACATGGCTTTGGGAGCGCGTGCGCGTTCAGGGAGGGGCCTACGGAGCTTTTTCCCAGTTCGACCGCCATACCGGAAACCTCACCGTCGTGTCTTACAGGGACCCCAATTGCCTCCGTACCCTCGAGGTCTTCGACCGGGCGGCGGATTTCCTTCGATCCACGGACTTTAGCGCCGAGGAGATCGCCAAGGGGATCATTGGGACCATCGGTGTCCTGGATGCTCACCTGCTCCCCGACGCGCGGGGCTACCGATCCATGCTGCGGCATCTGATGCGGGACAGCGAATCGGTCCGTCAGGTGATTCGAGACCAGGTGCTCGCGACCACCGCAGCTGATTTCAAGCGGGCGGCCGATGTGTTCGACGAGCTTCGGGCGCACGGCGTCGTCAAGGTCCTGGGGGCGAAGGCCACGGTGGAGCGCCTCCCGGAGGAATTGAACCGACCCGTCACCTTGACCACGATCCTGTGACCCATGGCACCAGGTTTTACGGTGCAATGAGTTTTTTAGCGAAGGGTCCGCCACCTGGCTTCGGGATTCTTGTGGATCCTTGGAAGGCGTGCTAATAACAGGGCGGCACCTTGCCTGCGGGCGCTGACAACGAACGTCTGGAAACACTGCCGACGAAGTCAAATGTTCTCTGCAAGGACTGAATATGTGGCCCTTCAACAAGAAAAAACCCCCGACACGGCACGCCATTCACTGGCATGCGACCTTGCATTGCTCTTTTCCCGATTACGAACAGAGTGTTCCGGTGGAGGTCCTCGAGATCTCGAGCAAGTGAGCGCGATTGAGAGTCCAAAAGCTGCAGGTTGGGCCCTACCACCTGTTTGTCGGAGACCCTGCCGCCAAGTTCTCCCTGGCTTTCACTCTCCCGGACGGAATGGTGGAAGTCCCCTTGGAGTTTCTCTGGTACAACCTTGATGAAGCTCAGCGAAGCTTCCTGGTGGACATCGACTTCACGGCCATGTCGGACACCACCAAGACGGCCCTGAAGCGGGCGATCAAACATCTTACCCACGCCACGGCGGACGACTCGACGGTGGCGCCTCCTCTCAGAACCGCGCCGGAAGCCGAATCCGCATCGGAAACGGATTGAGCCTGGAGCCATCCGCATGCGCTATCGGGCGGTGATTTTCGATC
>CAZGQL010000035.1:0-4700 GCA_964527905.1 uncultured Syntrophobacteraceae bacterium | reverse complement strand
CGTGCCCTGCCGATGGCCCACCGCGACGACGCGACCGTCACGACACTCGTATCCCGGATGCGCGCCGAGTACCGGCTGCGGCAACTCGAACACACCCGCCCTTACCCGGGAATCCCCGACCTGCTGAACACCCTCCACAAACGACGTGTTCCCATGGCGATCCTGTCCAACAAGCCCCACGAAGCCACCGAGGCCATCGTGGCCGCTCTATTGGCACGGTGGCCTTTCGATGTGGTATTGGGGGAAAGCCCCGAGACGCCCCGAAAGCCGGATCCGACCGGAGCCCTGCGCATCGCCTCCCGGATTGGAGTTCCGACGTCGGAGATTCTCTATCTCGGAGACACCGACACGGACATGATCACGGCCACCCGGGCCGGCATGGTGCCCGTAGGGGTGCTGTGGGGGTTCCGCGGCTCAGAGGAGCTTGTGGCCCACGGGGCACAAATTCTGCTGGAAGAGCCTTTGCAACTGCTCAACTGGATGGATTCAAACTTCGATGCAACATGAACAAGCTGGAGCAAATCGATGAGCGAGGTGAAAGTGGAGGAAATCGCCGAGTGTCGCTCGGGCGGGCCGTTCGAGCTGATTTGCGGCGTCACCATCGCCCTGCTGGCGGCGATCCTGGCCATCACGGATCTGGGAGCGAGCAAGTACGGTGACGACGAGATCATCGGAAACAACGCCCGGGCAAACGTTTACGCCTGTTACCAATCAAAAAGCATCAAACAAAGCCTCATCGAGGGACAGCGCGATCTGCTGAAAGCCCTCATGGAATCGGGGGCGGTCCGGGGCGAGCTGACTCAGACCCTCCAGGACCATGTCAGAGATCTCGATGGGCAGATTGAACGCTACGCACGGGAGAAGAAGGAGCTCCTGCTCGGTTCGGCAGCAGTGGGGCGTGAGAATTGGGCCCAGGAGATCGACGGCGAATTGGGCAAAGTGGTGGGGGCCAAGGAATGGGACCGGAAGGTCGATGCCTTGGCGGCTGCCGGCGACCTGTTCGATTTGGCTGTGCTGTTCCTGCAGCTGTGTCTGGTCGTGGGCGCCGTGTCCCTGGTGCTGCAAAAGCCGTCCCTCAAATGGGGATTCTATTGGGCCATGGTGGGCTTGGGGATGGTCGGCATCGTCTATTCCATCCGTGCATTCGCCGTGGCCCTGCCGGTGAGTTGAACCGCACCGAAAACAAGACGATCGGGAACGTCCTCCGGGGGTTGGAGGATTTCCCTCCACCCCAGAAGGCCTATTCCTCGGCCGTTCGCACCTGGCGGAACGCACCTTCTCCGACGTCATTCTGTTTGATTCCGCCGTCAACGGCGGCGGCAAACAGGCGATCCGTCCGGGACACCCCTTCCGCGGGAATTTGGTCCGTCCGGACTCCGGGCCTTTTCTCGTCAAGGAGGCACGACCTTACGTGGTTCCCTCGTCCGGTTCTCCCCGAGTGGGCAGTGCTCTCATTCACGCCAAGCTGACGCTGACGGCTGTTTTCTGGGGCGGAACCTTCATCGCGGGGCGGATCGCCGCCCGCGAGGCTCCACCGTTCTGCGCCGCCTTTCTCCGGTTCCTGGTAGCTTCCCTGGTGTTGGGGGCACTGGTGGTCCGAACGCGGCGATCTTTTCCACTGCCGAGGCCAAGCCAGTTTCTGCCCCTTCTCATCCTGGGACTGACGGGTGTTTTCGCCTACAATGTCTGCTTCTTCTCGGGCCTGAAGTTGATCCCGGCCAACCGTGCGTCCCTCATCATCGCCACGAACCCTGCTTTCCTGACGCTCTTTTCCGCCCTGATCTATGGCGAACGCATTCGTCTCATCCATGGGTTGGGCATCCTTGCCTCCATGGGAGGGGCGGCACTGGTGGTCTCCAGGGGGGAACTGGGTCTCCTCGGTATGAGCTTGGGCCGAGGAGAGCTTTTCATCTTTGGATGTGTCGCGAGCTGGGTGACTTACTCCCTCGTGGGAAAACGAGTGGTTCGGTCGCTGAGCCCCCTTCTTGCGGTGACCTATGCGTGCCTCCTAGGTTCCGCCGCGCTTCTTTTTCCGGCGTTGTCCGAGGGATTGACCAGCTCCGTCCTGGACTACTCGGCGGCGGTCTGGGGTTCCATTCTGTACCTCGGGATCTTTGGGTCGGCGATCGGCTTCATCTGGTACTACGAGGGTATCCAGGCGATCGGACCCTCCCGCGCCGGCGTTTTCATCAATTTCGTCCCCCTAAGCGCCGTCGTGCTCGCTTATCTGTTCCTTCATGAGCCACTCGATCTTTCTCTGGGAATCGGCGCCTGCCTCGTCGTGGGCGGAGTGACGCTGACCAACCGCCCCTGAGATCCCTCCGTCCGCAGACGCCGAAAAACCATCCCGCGACGAAAAATGACTCATGTTCCGACTCGTTCCTCACGAGAAGAATGAAAGGAACCGCGCCTCGATCGCTCCGAAGGGAGCGATAACACGACTCACCTGCAGACAGACTCTTGTTCGTGAAGGAGGGAAACATGGGCCCTAAGGGAAGATCCACGACCCGGTTTGGAATCCTCGTGGCTTTCGTGATCAGCCTTCTGTCGCCCCATTTCACGGGCTTCTCCCACGCGCAGGCCCCATCCATCCAACAGACTTCCGTCCAAACCCTGCTTTCCTTGGAACCGAAGTTGGACGGATCTCAAGCATCCGCAAGGATCCAGGAGGCGAGGCTGCTTTACAGGGCGGGCAACAAAGAACTCGATGTCCGGGCCTACGACAACGCCATAGCCCACTACACCAGGGCCCTGCAGCTGGAACCGTCTTTCCCGCCTCTACACTACAACCTTGGGATGCTCTATCTGGCAATCGGTGAGAAAAAAGAGGCGGCTCGACACTTGAGAAGCTTTCTTGAGCTCAAACCGAATGCGGTCAACGCCACGGAAGTGACTCAACTCATCCGGCAGCTCGACCGGTAACCCCCGTCACGTCCCTTCAAGGATTCAGGTCGCAATAGCGCCCTCGCATGAGGCCCGTCGCTGACAGCCGTTCGGCAACACGCGGGCTCAGGAGAGCGTCGAATTCCTTCCGGGCCTGCCGCTGGGCAGGGGTTAAGCTCAATCGATCGTCGTACCAGGCGGGATGGAAATAGATCTCGCATGTGGGAACCGTCAGCCGTTCCAGGAGAAAGAGCAGGTAGTCTTCGGTCATGCGCCCCGTGAGTAGGTGCCCGTAGACTCGGTCCGTACACGAAAACCCCTCCACGCGCAAACGCTTCCTCATCCGTTTTGTGAGGAGGCGAAAGATCCTTGACTCCAGCGCCCGCCCAGGGGGAAGCCCGCCAAGGTAGCATTTCGCCAGGTCAGGATCGTCTTCGGGAACACGCATGCGACGCACACCGTATCGTTTCCCCAACTCTACGGCCAGTTCAAAGATCACCGGATGGACATGGAGATGCAGGTGGGAGTCGATGTGTGTGATGGGGATTCCAGAGGACAAGACAGCTTCAAACTGGGCGGAGATCTCGCGGCGCAGATCGCTTCGTGACTTCCGACAGAAAAAGTACCGAAGACCAGCCCACGTGGGATCACTGGGAAAGCGACCCGAACGATCCACCAGGCTGGGAATGTCCCGATGCGGCAGGATCGAACACCCAAGAACCGTCACAAGATGCAGGCCGACCCCGAGACCTGGGCACTCGAGGGCCAGCCGTACGGCGGAATCGAACGCCTCACCCGATGCCATCACGCTGCAGCTCGTGAGGACGCCTCGCCGATGCCCCTCCACGACGGCCCGATTGACGGCCTCCGAGACCCCGAAGTCATCGGCATGGATGATGACTCGAGTCCCCATCAGCGACCGGCTCTGGAAAACCGCAGCCGGCGGGCCCGAAGGGACAGATATTCCTTGGCTTCCTGGTAGAGGCGTCGCCGCTCGACCCGGTCGAAGACGGCCCGTCTCAAGATCCGAAGCACAATCCTTGGCCGAAAGTAGTAACGGCCATAAAAATACTCCACCGCCTCGACGATTTCCTGGCGCGACAGCCCGGGGTATTCGATGTTGGGCAATTGATGGCCCAGCTCATCGGACATGTCGTGCTCGGTCAGGTACCCGTGCGAACGCGCGTACGTATCGAATTCCGTCCCGGGATATGGGTGGGCGATTGAAACCTGGATGGTCTCGCAGTCGAGTTTCTCGGCGAACTCCATCGTGCGCCGAATCGTCTCGGGCGTCTCACCTGGAAGCCCAATGATGAAATCCCCGTGCACCAGCAACCCTAGTTCCTTGCAATGCTTCATGAAAACGTGAGCCTGTTCGACGGTTGCACCCTTTTTGATGTTCTTGAGGACCGTCGGATCCCCGGATTCGAATCCCACGATGAGCAGCCGGCAGCCGGCCTCTTTCATGGCGCGGAGCATCTCATAATCTGCGTGGACCCGGCACGTGCAGGACCACGTGAACTTGATGGGCTTGAGCCTGGCACAAAGATCGATGACACGTTGCTTGCCCCAGGCGAACGTGTCGTCATCGAAAAAGATCTCTTTCATGTGTGGAAAGAGGTCCCGGGCCCGCCGCACCTCGGCCGCCACGCTCTCGGATCCGCGGGTCCGCCAGCGATGCCCCCCGAAGGTCTGGGGCCAGAGACAGAAGGTGCACAAAGCCGGGCAGCCCCGTGACGTATAGAACGCTACGAAGGGATGTTGGAGAAACGGCACGTTATAGCGGGTGATGTCCAGGTCTCGCTTGTAGACGTCCA
>CAZGQL010000034.1:27376-37482 GCA_964527905.1 uncultured Syntrophobacteraceae bacterium | reverse complement strand
GGTGATCAAAGGAGCGTGTCGCCTCGAGGGGGAGTCAAAGGGGTGTGCCTTGGAGGCAGGTCAAAGAGAGCGACGCTGGACGAAGGGCACTCAAAGAGAGGCTCTTGCAGAGTGCGCATGCACCCCCCACCGTCATTCCCGCGAAGGCGGGAACCCAGGTTTTTCAATGGCTCCTGGGCCCCCGCCTGCGCGGGGGTGACGAGAGGGGTTGGCGGGCTCTAGAAGCCGCTTTTCGGCAGGCTTCGGCTGGCCCGTGGTGGAAACGGAGCTCACCGTGCGCAGCCGCATCGCCACCCGCATCGGCTGAGCCCTTGTATCCTGTCCACTTTGTTTTACCCGGTAAATGCCCTCCGACCTTCTGGAGGGGGTGATCAAAGGAGCGTGTAGCCTCGAGGGGGAAATGAAAGGGGGTGTGCCTTGGAGGCAGGTCAAAGAGAGTGACGCTGGACGGAGGGCACTCAAAGAGAGGCTCTTGCAGAGCGCGCATACACCCCCCACCGTCATTCCCGCGAAGGCGGGAACCCAGGTTTTTCAATGGTTCCTGGGCCCCCGCCTTCGCGGGGGTGACGAGAGGGGCTGGCGGGTTCTAGAAGCCGCTTTTCGGCGGGCTTCGGCCGCCCCCTCGTGGAAACGGAGCTCACCGTGCGCAGCCGCATCGCCACCCGCATCGGCTGAGCCCTTGTATTCTGTCCACTCTCTTTTACCCGGTAAACGCCCTCCGACCTTCTGGGGGGGGTGATCAAAGGAGCGTGTAGCCTCGAGGGGGAAATGAAAGGGGGTGTGCTTTGGAGTGCGGTTCAGAAAGAGGGGTGTTGCACGAATGGCATTAAAGAGACCCTGCTGCAGAGTGCGCGTGTACCCCCCCCACCGTCATTCCCGCGAAGGCGGGAATCCAGGTTTTTCAATGGCTCCTGGGCCCCCGCCTTCGCGGGGGTGACGAGAGGGGTTGGCGGGCGAGACCGCATTTAAATATTTTACCACAGCATCCAAAGTGAAAGGATCCTCACCATGGCCAATCTGATTTTCGTCCTGTCGCTGGCGGCCCTGCTCGCGGCCATCCTGGGTTGGGGCTTCACGCACCTCACCGCGGAACGCTGGCAGTTCCTGGCGGCCGTTCCCGTTGCCAAGCACGATGCCGAACGCTGGGCGGGTCTGAACCTGACCACTTACGGCCTGGTCAACGCCGGCGCGTGCGTGTTCGGCGTGTCGTGCTTTTTCGTCCTCCTCGGGGCCGTCGGGGTGCCCGTCCGGTCGGTCTACGCGCTGGTGGCGCTGGTGCTACTTGTGGCCTTGCCGGCCTCCCGCATCATCGCCCGTGTGGTCGAAAAGAAAGCCTACACGTTCACCGTGGGCGGCGCCTCCTTCGCGGGACTCCTCGCCGCCCCAGCGGCGGTGCTCGCTGTCAATGGCATCGTCGGCCCCGAGAGCCCGGCGGCGGTCCCGATGCTCCCCGCTCTCGCGGCCCTGGCCATCGCCTACAGCTTCGGCGAGGGTTTGGGGCGACTGGCCTGCATCAGCTTCGGGTGCTGCTACGGCAAGCCCTGGTCCGAAGCCCCCCCGCTCCTACAGAAGCTCTTCCGGAACCGCAGCTTCGTCTTTTCGGGCAAGACGAAAAAAATCGCCTACGAAAAAGGACTGGACGGGGAACGAGTGATCCCCATCCAGGCGGTGACGTCCGTCTTCTATGTGGCCACCGGCCTCGTGGGGACCGTCACCTTCCTCACCGCCTTCCATGCCTGGGCTTTTCTCGTCACCATCACGGCGACCCAGGGCTGGCGCGTTCTCTCGGAAATCTTTCGCTGTGACCACCGGGGAGGCGGCAGGATCTCCACCTACCAGAAAATGGCCCTCCTCGCCATCCCCACCGCCTTCGCCCTAGCCTTCCTGCTCCCGCCCGGCCCGGCCCCGACCGCTCCCCCGGACGTCCTCGCCGGCCTCGCCTCTCTCTGGCACCCCGGCGTCCTCCTCTCCCTCCAAGCCCTCGGCCTCGGAGTCTTCCTCTCCATGGGCCGAAGCCGAGTCACCGGCTCCATTCTCGCCTTCCACGTCCACCAGGAGCGGATTTGAAAAGGGAAGCCCGAATGCTCTCAGTAGGAGCAACAGGAGGTGTGCTGCAGCCATCTTTAGCCTTACCCCCGCAGTACGTGACCAGGTTGGCATGTTAACTGGACAGGAGCGGTGTGAGTGGGCAGGTTCACGCACTGTTCCAGGAGAGGTTGCGGCTGAAAGCCGTCGGTCCACTCACCAGCCTCACTTAAAGAAATCAGAATCAATTCGTTTCACTTCATAATTGGCGACGGGTGTGACACCAATATTATAATCTATCATGTAGCGTGCGAGGCGCCTGCCGTCGATGAGTACGATCTTTGAATCAATCTTGTTCACATAGTCGTACGCTTCTCTTGAGAACATAGATGTGGTGATGAATACGCCCTTTGTTGCTCGCTGACCTTCCAGAGCACCTACAAACTTCTGAATTTCCGGGCGGCCGACTGTTTTTTTCCATTTCTTAGCCTGGACGAATACCACATCGAGCCCCAAGCGATCTTCCTTGATGACACCATCGACGCCCTCATCACCTTTCTGGCCTATCGCTTTGCCAGCGTCTTTTAAAGTTCCTCCGTAACCCATCGCAACGAGCAACTTGACCACCAAATCCTCAAACTTCTGTGGAGAACTCAATCTGGCTTGCGAGAGAATATCGTCTGCCAAAATGGTCCGGATCGTAAAATGTGCATTCTCAAGCCACTCTTCTGGTGTCCTGGAATTACCTGCAGAATCGCTATCGATCATTTCATGTAGAAATTTCTCGAATTGGACAAACTCATTAAACCTCATTAGGAATTTCTTGTCGATCTTGAGCGGATTCGATGAGAGCACTTCCTGACCCCGTTTCGTGATCCGGTACACGCCGCGTTTACGCGCTTTGACAAGCCCAGCCTCCTTCATGTAAGTGCAAGCCCAATCCACACGGTTGTCAAAAACAATCTCCTGACTACTGGGTAGTCGACGCGACTTGTCCTCCTGGGTCAGGGTAAATTGAGTCGCGAGTCGATCGATCGCGTCACGAATGAGATGCTCCCTACCGTCAGTCGCTAAATTAAGTAAAGGCAGCATGAGTTCTTCGAAGTCTGGGATTGCCATGGTGACCATCCTTTCAACACCTTCGCCTTGCCTCTCTCGGCCTGCCAGATCCAGACCGTGCCCCCGGACGTCCTCGCCGCCTACGCGAACCACGTCACTAGGAGCGGACTTTGGTAGAACTACAAGGACATGACTGAGGGATTCCAAGCAGTCTGTTCCTCAGGGGGTGAGTCTGCTTGGTCATTCGCCCGAAACTGCCAGCCTGCAAATGAATCAAGGATCATTGCTCTGACACCCATGCAACTCATACGCTATATAGTAAACGGCAGTTGTGCCTCGAAGGTCGGGTTTGGTACTCCCACTGTCATGTAGTTTGGACTTTGATCTGGTGGCATTCTCCGAAGGATAAGCGAATGCAGTTCACGATAGGTGCCAGAAAACGTCCCTCCATTCCACACTCGCAGCAGAGTTCCGGTAAATAGACCGTTAAACGCGCCGTCTGCTGAATATTGGTTGTCTTGACAGCCAGAAATGAGGATTGCTGTGGCCTGGATCTGTGATTTGGAATTCTTAGAATCTTGGTTTGTCAAGATTTGGTCATACATATGCCTATTTGCTTCATACACTTTTCGAGCAATGACATCTGGCATGAATCGATAAGCGATAGAGCCATTAATATTGGATGTAAATCCATGATCCTCATATTGATTCAAACCGTAGTAATAAGCAGACTTGATCACTGTTCCGCTGTGGCAACTATCTGACAGGACCAAGATTCGAACACCCGAACGAAATTGCCTCAGCAAACCATAAATCTCATCATCAACCAGTTGCCCATCGAAGAGGCACCACGTTTCATCTTGTTGGTCAGACTCATCCCCACTCCAATCAGGTAATTGTCCGCCATGACCGGAATAAGATAAGAAAAACATGTCGTCGACGTTCAATTGGCTGGCGGCATAACTAATCTCTTTTATGACATTCTTGCGAGTTGCTATAGCTGTTAGAAGTGATTTTGTTGAGAAGTTCTTAGCTTTAGCTATGCATTCCATACTGTTGGCGTCGGCTTCGCACGCATTCAAAGGACCTGACCAGCCTTGATAATGGCTCGGGTCAACACTATTAAGGCCAATGTGAAGCGATAATCCTATTGGCATGGTGGTCTCCTAATTTTACGCTTTCTCAGAGAGTTTGGTTTATTGTAACTATTTGTTTTGATCAAAAAATTTTTATTCAAAATAGTTCAAGCAATAAAATATGCTATCAAGAACTTTTTTTTGTGTTAAAAACGTTATAGAATTATTTTTTTTGTAAACATTACCTAACTATTTTTTGGTCTTTATCCATATACAAACGGCATATGCAATAGAGTAATCTTATTTTGATTCCATCATAATCTTGGTCCAAGGGGTCTTATTTGCGATGATGGGGGCGGCATTACACGCCGGTAAGCCTGTCATATCTGGTTTAGGAGAACGTGCAACTACCGCTGCGACTTCCTTTGTGAAACCAGCAATCTCTTTTATTAGTTCAGGAAGTTGGGGTTTTGATTCACTGTTAATTGACACGATCATCCCATTGGAAAAATTTGCACTCAGTTTGCCTTCTGCGAATGGAGATGGTTCGTTCAGTAGTACTCTTGGTTCGTTGAAGTTTGCTTCAATTGCTAATTCTTGCTTCTGTATGACACGTTTACACTTGTTTTCATTGGATGTTCCAATAAATTTTCCATCTTTATCAATAAGAGCTGTAAATTCATAAGTAATTAAAACTTGATGTGGTTCATAATATACTATTCCTTCTATTGGTTGCGACTTTATTGTCCATGCATCGATGTCAAATTTTGCTGTTTTAAATTTAGCTGAACATCCAACAATAAGTGTTATTAATGCCAGTACAGCAATACATAATGATCTCATTTTATTCTCCTTGGTTTAGGTATATTATACTTGCTTAAATAATTAAATACTCACAATTTAACAGGGAGCTGCTTGAACACCATTTAAGCTGCTGAGGATGACAGTTTTGCTGCTGTGCATTCAGTATCGTTGGGGGATGCGCACAGAGTGAAGTGCCATACTGGCTCGGCGTTATCTTATCGGTTCTTACCGATCTTGGTTGCATGAATATTTCAGTTCTGTAACAGCAGCAAGGATGGGATTGAGGGAGGATGGAATGGGTATGTTCCTACCCATTGCGGCGGTGGAGAGGGGGAGGGTGGGGCAAAGATCCTGAGTGGGCATCTCGGCCGCGCGTGGGTGGGCGTGCACGTGACCGCGCCATGGAGGAGCTCTGAGGGGGCACGCGGCGTGAGGCGGACTGCGGCTGTCGCGGTTGGGGGACGAGTCGGAGCGAGTGTCTGAATGTCTGAGGTGGGCGTGTCAGAGGGCTTTGGCCATTTGGCATTTGAGGTGGGTGGAGAGGTTTGTCTTGGTGTTCTGGATGTGGAGCTTTCTTCGGATGTTTCGCCGGTGTGATTTGACGGTTTCCGGAGAGATGAACAGCTGATTGGCGATCTGCTCGGTGGTGAGGTCGTTTTTCACCAGGGCGGCGATGCGCAGCTCGGTCGTGGAAAGTGAAGTTTCCCCATTCTTCGGCTTGCCCAGGTTGGACGACAGTTGGTCTAAGTACATGCCGAGCATCTCGAGCTCGATGCGGTGCTGCTGAAACCCGGGATCCGCTCGAAGCTGCTTCAGAATCGGCATGATCCGGGTGCGCACCGCCGCCGCCACCTCGATCTCCAGCTCTTCCCTCATCCTGGCCATATGGCCCGTCAAGGCCATGAGGGACCGGTCGACGTCCTGAAGCTCGCCCCGGAGCTCCTCCAGCTTGGCCGACTTCCGTTCCAGCTCGGCCCTGGCCGATTCCAGGGCGTTACACGTCTCAAGAAGATCCCGGTCCCGCTCGGCCAACCGGCTCTGCAGGGCGTCGAGCGTGGTGCGGTATCCCGCGAGCAGGGCTGCCTGTTCCCTGTCCCGCCGCAGCCGATCCAGGGCGAGCTCGATGCTCACCTTGAGCTGCCCCTGCCGGATCGGCTTCACGAGGTAGCCCGAAGGGGCCGTGACCTTGGCCCGCTTCAGGGTATCCCGGTCCGAGTAGGCGGTAATAAAGATCACGGGGATTCCCAGCCGAGATGTGACGCGGCCGGCCAGGTCGATTCCGTCCATCTCCCCCTGGAGCCGAACGTCGACCAGGACCAAATCGGGTCTCCGTCGCTCCAGGCACGCCATGGCCTCCTCCCCGGACAGGGCGAAGCCGCACGCGGCATAGCCGAGGTCATCCAGGGACTCTTCCAGTCCCCGTATGATGAGGATCTCATCATCGACGATGAAGATCCTGGGCCTACGGCCGCCCTTGGAGCCCTGAGTGCGCCTCTGTGGTTTTGAAAGTGACATGAACCGTCGTCCCCCCGTCTCGCGCGATCCCCATCCGACCCTGGAGCTGATGGCGTGCGAGGTCCGACACGAGCCTCAGCCCCAGCGATTTGAGCCCGGCGATCTTCAAGCCCTCGGGAATCCCGATGCCGTTGTCTCGCACGGAGAGGCGCCGCCCGTGGGCCCCGTCCGCGTGCAGGGCGACCGTGATCTCCCCCCGGCGTCCGTTTGGAAAAGCGTGCTTGACGGCGTTCGAGACCAGCTCGATCAGGATCAGGCCGCACGGGATGGCTGTCTTCATCCTGAACGCCACATCGTCGATCTCAAGCCTCACGGAGATTGAATGGGCCGCGCTCCCGAAGGATCCAAGGATTTCATGGACCAAGTCGGTGACATAATCGCGGAAACGGACCTGGTGAACGCCTTCCGAGAGGTAAAGCTTCTCATGGATCATGGCCATGGAAAGGATGCGGCTCCGGCTCTCCCGGATGAGCTCCCGGGCCCGCTCGCCGGCGCCGTCGCGGAGCTGCAGGGTCAGCAGGCTGCAGATGATCTGCAGGTTGTTCTTGACCCGGTGGTGGACTTCCCGGAGCAGCATTTCCTTTTCGGCGAGAGCGGCCTGGATCTGCGCCTCCATGCGCTTGCGCTCCGTCACATCCCGGGACATCACGATGATGATCGTCTCACCGCCAAGCTCCGCCACCCTGGCATGACTCTCACAGAACCACGTTTGGCCGGACGAGGTGCAGGATTCGATTTCGCCGAGCCATTCGCCGTCTCTCAAGGTCTCTTCCCGGATGCATTCAAACCGCTCCGTGTCTCTCCGCGACCAGACATCCAGCAACCCTTTCCGATCGACGATCTCCTCCCGCGCGTAGCCGAGCCGCCTGGCCGCACCCGGGTTGAGATCGATCATGATGCCACTGGTGTCGTGGACGAAGATCATGTCGGGCGCGAGCTCAAAGACGGTCTTGTACTTGCGCTCGCTCCGGGAGAGGGTTTCCACACGCTCCCGGTGGCCGGTGAGATCGACGAGGGTCAGCAGCGCGGCTTCCCGTTGGACGTGATTCAGGGGGACGGTCGTGGCGACGACCCATTTGAGGGCCCCGTCGCGGGTGGTCAGGCGTGCTTCGAGCGGAATTCCAAGAGGATGGCCGGCTTCGTATCCCGAGACTTGGGGCAATGGGCTGGATGGTGGAGAGGAAAGGAGATCTGAAGGTGACAGGGCCGACAGCGCGTCTCTCCGGTATCCGGTCAAGGCCTCGAAGGCAGGGTTGGCGTAGGCGAAACGATTGCCGACAACAATGCCGTGGGCTACGGGGTCGATTTCGAGCATGGGTGTGGACACCCGGAATTCACCGAGATCCCCGGGGACTGGGGACTTGCCTGCGCCTGGAGGGGGCGGATTGGGCCGCGGGCGGATACGGGTCAGATCCTCGCTGCCAGTCATGGGGAAGGCCTTCGGGGTCGGAATGAGAATCGTGGGTCGTGCCGCCGCTGAAACGTGTCCGGGCCTAAATGCTGAAACGACTCTTGGCGATGGATGAACGGTCTGGGCCACCGATGCGATCGGCGGCTGGGTACTCTTGCTCTTTGACTACGTACATTACTCGAATGGGTTCCTTCAATTCAAGCTTTATTTTTGTCGGAATCGACACGGAAAACTGCAGCGGCCTGATGCACGGGGCAGTCAGGCATCGAGGGTAGGAGGGGGGCAGCGTCGTCGACTCAAGCGCCTCCATTCCTCCGAGGGAGATAGAGGGGGTGTTTTCGTTGAGGCTGCAATCCCTTACACCCCCTGGATCCCCCCTGGCTGGTGGGGGTTTATGATGGGCGCACCTCACGTCGCCATTGGGGGGAGAGGGGCAGGGATGCAGACGGCTCAGGGCGTCACGAAACGCGCTTTTTCGCGAGGGTCTCCAGGGCACGTTTGCAGTCGAGGCAGACGGGGGTCATGGGCTGGACCTTGAGGCGCTCGAGGCCGATGGGGTCGCCGCATTCGGTGCAGATGCCGAATTCACCCCGGTTGAGGCGGTCGAGGGCGGAATAGATCTCCCGGACCAGCCTGCTGTTGCGGTGCTGCAAGAGCATCATGAGCTCGGTTGCGCACCGGTTGGCGGTGAGGTCGGCTTCATCCATGGGGTCGGGGGCGGCCCCGACGTTTTTCAGGTCCGCCAGAATGCCGCGGATTTCTGGCTCAACTTCGCTCAACCGCCTCGCCAACACTTCGCCGAAATGGGTTCTGAGATCGCTTTCCATGCCGGTGCTCCTGTGCGCGGGTTCATCCATGCAACGAAAACGGAGGGGGACGCGGAAGGCGCGTGAAGCGACCTTCTGTGAGTCCCATGGACGGGAGCGTAGACGCTCTCTGTTACACGAAGGTGGCGGGTGTGCGTCTTTTCAAGATCGCACGGGCTCCACCTGCAGGCGTACCAGGAAGAACGGAATCGGCTCGATTTTTCACTGTGAGCTCCGTGCGCTCTGTGGTGAAATAGGATTCTCGTCGCGGGCGCAAGGGGGCGAGACGCTGCCCCGAGGATTGCGGCAGGAGCGACGCTGGGGACATGAACGGATCATCGGGAGGACCCATGTCGGAAGCACATCGTGAGGTCCTGGGAGGTCTCATCACCGTGGGCGATGAGATCCTCCTGGGGGACATCGTGAACGGGAATGCCCAGTTCATTGCTTCGATCCTGCGAGACAGCGGGTTTCGACTCCAGTTGATGCTGACCGTGGGAGACGAGGAAGAGGGCATTGTGACGGCCCTGAATCGTGCCGTCGAGGGCTGCGCGTTTTTGATTGTGACGGGGGGACTGGGACCGACGGACGACGATCGCACGGCGCCCGCCGTGGCGCGGGCCTTCGGCCTGCCGCTCACACCCGATGCGGCCTACCTGGAATGGCTCCAGGCGCGGGTGGCCGCCCGAGGGGGCGTTTGGTCCCAGGAAGTCGCCCGCATGGCGATGCTTCCCGAGGGGAGCGTCAAGTTGGGGCGGGGCATGGCGGGGTTCGCCCTCGTCCATCGCGGGGTTCCCTGTTATTTTCTTCCGGGAGTGCCCTACGAGATGCGGGAGATCATGACGGAGCTCGTTGTCCCGGATCTGACGGCGCGGTTCCCGAGCCGCATGGTGTACCGCAAGCGGATCCTGCGTGTCCAGGGGCTCCCCGAATCGCGCTTAAACCGGCTGCTCAAGGACCTGCCCGCGACGGAACTCGGGGTCCAGATCGGCTATCTGCCCCAGGTCGTGGAAAACTGGATCACGATCTTCGGGCAGGCGGCGAGCCGGGAGGAGCTCGAGGCGCGGATGGGGCGCGCCGAGGAAGCGGTCGTCGCGCGGGTCGGTCGGGAGCACATCCTGGGGACCGACGGGGACGATGCGGCGCACGTGATCGGGGAGCTGCTCCGGCGCAGGGGTTGGACCCTTGCGGTGGCCGAATCGTGCACCGGGGGGCTCCTGGCCCGCACGATCACCGCTGTTCCCGGGGCTTCCGATTATTTCGACCGTGGCTTCATCACGTACAGCAACTCGGCGAAGGTCGACTGCCTCAAGGTTCCGGGCGATCTCATCGCAACCCACGGCGCCGTGAGCGAGCCGGTGGCGCGGGCCATGGCCGAAGGGGCCGCCCGGCAGGCGGGCTGCCAGGTCG
>CAZGQL010000034.1:19852-27322 GCA_964527905.1 uncultured Syntrophobacteraceae bacterium | reverse complement strand
GGACCGTCTTCATCGCTTGCAACGTGGGGGGAGCGGTGCGGGTCGAACAACACCTTTTCGGCGGAGACCGTGCCCGCATTCAGGAGCGGTCCGCTCATGCCGCCCTGGTTTTGCTCTGGAGGCTTCTGAGTCATGGCCATGATTAGAACGTTTGTCGCCATCGACTTGCCGGGTCCAGTCCAGGCGGCCCTCGGCCGCTTCGTTCACGTTCTCAGGGAGGCCAATGCGCCCGTGAGCTGGGTCAAGCCCGACCGGATCCACCTGACGCTGAAATTCCTGGGCGATGTGCCGGAGGAGCAGGTGCCGACCCTGTGCGAGGCGCTCCAGTCCGTCGCGGGCGGGGCATCTCCGTTCCAGCTCCAGCCGGCCGGCTGCGGGGCGTTCCCCTCGATCAAGCAGATGCGGGTGGTTTGGGTAGGCGTACGCGGCGAGCTCGATGCGCTGCGGGCCCTCCAGGCGGGCGTCGAGGAGGCGCTTGGGACGCTGGGGTTTCAGCCCGAGGGGCGTCCATTTCGAGCCCATCTCACCGTCGGGCGCGTCAAGGGAAGCCAGCGCGCCCGGGTGCTCCAGGAGACCCTCCTGTCGAACCAGAACTTCATCGCCGAAGCTTTTGACGTCACGGATCTGGTGTTGTATAAGAGCGTGCTGAGACCTGAAGGGGCGCAATACACGCCGCTTTGCAGGGCACCCTTCCCGGGTGGCCGTGCCCGATGACCCCGCCGATGCCTCCCGCGCCTCCCGTACCCATTCCGGATCGCTCCCGCTCGATCGATGCGCCGGGGAGAAGCCGGTCGATGCCGGTCGGGGGCCGAACCGGACCGTTGACGGGAACCTCCTCGGAGCGACAGGATTCGGGATCCCCCTGCGAATACCGGCATGTTCAAACGCACGTTCAACCCACGGACTGAACCGAAGGAGACCCGTTGATGGGGGCACCGGATGACCGGCAAAGGGCGATCGACACCGCGTTGAGTCAAATCGAGCGGCAGTGCGGCAAGGGTTCCATCATGAAGCTGGGGGAGGGGACCCCCCAAGCCGAGGTGTCCGTGATTTCGACGGGCTGCCTCTCCCTGGACCTGGCCCTGGGCATCGGCGGCGTTCCCCGGGGGCGCATCGTGGAAGTCTACGGCCCGGAATCCTCGGGGAAGACCACCATCGCCCTGCACATCATCGCCGAATCCCAGAAACAGGGCGGAGTGGCTGCGTTCATCGACGCCGAACATGCCCTGGATGTGCTGTATGCCCGCAAGCTCGGGGTCAACGTCGAGGACCTGCTGGTCAGCCAACCGGATTATGGGGAGCAGGCCCTGGAGATCGCCGAGATCCTCGTTCGCAGCAACGCCATTGATGTGATCGTGATCGATTCCGTGGCGGCTCTGGTGCCCAAGGCGGAAATCGAGGGGGAGATGGGGGATTCCCACGTGGGCCTTCAGGCCCGCCTCATGAGCCAGGCGCTGCGGAAGCTGGTTTCGGCCATCAGCAAGTCGAAGACGTGCGTGATCTTCATCAATCAGATCCGGATGAAGATCGGCGTCTCCTACGGGAACCCGGAGACGACCACGGGGGGATACGCGCTCAAGTTCTATGCCACGATGCGCATGGAAATCCGCCGCATCGGCCCCATCAAGGAGGGCCAGGAAGTGATCGGGAACCGGACCCGGGTGAAGGTCGTCAAGAACAAGATCGCCCCGCCCTTCAAGGAAGTCGAGTTCGACATCGTTTACGGCCGTGGGATTTCCCGGGAAGGCGACATCCTGGACCTGGGAGTGGGCGCCAATCTGGTTGACAAATCGGGGACGTGGTACTCTTACAGCGGTGAGCGCCTCGGGCAGGGCCGTGAGAACGCCAAGAACTTTCTGCGGGAGCATCCCGACATCATGGCCGACATCGAAGGCCGGTTGCGACAGCTCCACGACGTGCCGTTTCCCGTGAGCCTGGCCGGAGACGTCGGGGGCGATTAGGGCTCTGCCAAAGTCATTTCGCGGCCCCCCCTTGAACCCTCCTCGAAGGGGGCTTTCCTGACGAAACAACGTGGACGGAGCGCCGGAACCCATCATCACCTACAAGGACCCATTGGGAGGAGACGAGACCCCATGAAAGCCAGTGAGATCCGCAAGGCCTTCCTCGATTTTTTTAACGAACGCAGCCACTCCGTCATCAAGAGCTCGTCCCTCATCCCCCATGACGATCCGACGCTGCTCTTCACCAATGCCGGCATGGTCCAGTTCAAACGATGCTTCCTCGGGGAGGATAAGCGGGCTTACGTGCGCGCGGCGACGAGCCAGAAATGCATGCGGGCGGGCGGCAAGCACAACGACCTCGAAAACGTGGGCCGCACGGCCCGGCACCACACGTTTTTCGAGATGCTGGGCAATTTCTCCTTCGGCGACTACTTCAAGGAGGACGCGGTCCAGTTTGCTTGGGACTTTTTGACGGGGGTCGCGGGGCTCCCCAAGGATAAGCTCTACGCCACCATCCATGAGGGGGACCCCGGCATGAACCTCGGGCCGGACGAGGAAGCCCGTGGTTATTGGGGGCGCTACCTGCCCGCGGATCGGATCCTGGCTTTTTCCACCAAGGACAATTTCTGGGCCATGGGGGACACGGGGCCTTGCGGTCCCTGCTCGGAAATCCTGATCGACCAGGGTCCCGCCATCGGCTGCGGACGGCCGGAGTGCCGACCGGGCTGTGACTGCGATCGGTACCTCGAGCTCTGGAACCTCGTGTTCATGCAGTTCAACCGCAAGGAGGACGGGACCCTGGAGCCGCTTCCCAAGCCCAGCATCGACACGGGCATGGGGCTCGAGCGCATCGCCGCCGTGCTCCAGAAGGTGCCGTCCAACTACGACACGGATCTCTTCGCCCCCGTGCGCGCGAAGGTGGCCGATCTCACCGGCTACCACTACGGAACCTCGGAGGATAAGGACGTCTCCGTCAAGGTGATCGCGGACCACAGCCGCGCGGCGGCGTTCCTCATCGGGGACGGGATCCTGCCGAGCAACGAGGGGCGGGGCTACGTGCTGCGCCGCGTGATTCGGCGGGCCCTGCGCCACGGACGCTTCCTGGGGCTGGATCGGCCTTTCCTGCACGAAACGGCCGTGGCTGTCATGGAATCCATGCAGGACACTTATCCGGAGCTGCTCGAGAACCGGAGCTTCATCACCAAGGTGATCATGCACGAAGAGGAACGGTTCAGCGAGACGCTCGATCACGGCCTGAAGCTCCTCCAGACGGAAGTGAAGCGCCTCCAGGATGAGGGCGCTTCGGCCATCCCAGGGGCGCTCATTTTCAAACTCTACGACACCTACGGCTTCCCCATCGACATCATCACCGACATGGCGCGGGGACTCAACCTGGGCGCCGACGAAGCCGGCTTCAACCAGCTCATGGAAAAGCAGCGTGAGCAGTCCCGGAGCCACTGGAAGGGAAGCGGCGAACGCGAGCTGTCCGAAGCCTACCGGCAGCTGGGGGCGAGGGGCGTCAGGACGGAGTTCGTGGGCTACGAGACGCTGGAGGCGGAATCGACCATCGTGGCCTTGGTGCGCGATGGGGAATCCCTCGGGGCCGTGGAGCAGGGGATGAACGTGGAGGTGGTCGTCGAGCGGACGCCCTTCTACGGGGAATCCGGCGGTCAGGTGGGGGACACGGGCGAGATCACGGGTCCGCACGGGAAGATCGTCGTCACGGACACGCTGAAGCTCCCCGGGGACCTGTTCGTGCATGTGGGGAAGGTGGAGACCGGACGATTCCACGTGGCCGAATCGGTGCGGCTGCGCGTGACGGATTCGGCGCGTCGCGACACGGCCCGCAACCACACCGCTACTCACATCCTGCACTCGGTGCTGCGCGCCGTGGTGGGCGACCACGTGAAGCAGGCGGGCTCCCTCGTGGCGCCGGATCGCCTCCGGTTTGATTTCACGCATTTTGCCGCCCTCACTCCGGAGGAGCTGGCCGAAATTGAGCGCCGGGTGAACGAAGAGATCCGCCGGAATGAATCCCTTGAAACCCACGTCATGGACTTCGACGAAGCGGTGAAATCGGGCGCCATGGCTCTATTCGAAGAAAAGTACGGCGATCGGGTGCGCATGGTAGAAATCCCGGGATTCAGCCGCGAGCTGTGCGGCGGGACGCACACCCACCGCACGGGGGACATCGGGCTTTTCGCGATCGTTCAGGAAACCAGTGTCGCGGCCGGTGTTCGTCGCATCGAGGCGGTCACGGGGCGTCAGGCCGTGGAACATTACCAGCGGCAACAGGCCATTCTGCGGCAGGCGGCCGGGCTCTTGAGGGCGGCCCCGGCTGAACTGGTCGACCGCATCGAGAAGCTCACCGTCCAGCAGAAGCAGATCGAAAAGGAGCTCGAGGGCCTCAAGGCCTCCATGGCGAGCCGGAAATCGGCCGACCTCATCGCTGGGGCCGAGGACATCGCCGGGGTCAAAGTGCTCATCGCCCAAGTCGACGCCGACAGTCCCAAGGTGCTCCGCGAAATGAACGATCAATTCCGTGAGCGGACCAAGACCGGAATCGCGGTGCTCGGGGCCGCCCACGAAGGCAAGGTGTTCCTGCTGGTCGGCGTCACCGAGGATTTGACGAAACGGGTCCGCGCCGGGGATTTGATCAAAGAGATCGTAAAAGAGGTGGGCGGCAGCGGCGGGGGGCGCCCCGACATGGCCCAGGCCGGCGGCAACCAGCCCGAGAAGCTCCCCGGCGCTCTGGAGTTGGCGCGGAAGCTCATCGTGGAAAAGCTGGGCTGAGGACCGGTTCGCGAACAAGGGGCGCTTGGACACCCGGGACTCGGGCGGGGACAACCCCCGTCCTCATCCTGCGCACCCTGTTGGTGTCGGTGGGGCGAGGTTTAGCCCCGCCCCATTTCCGGATGCTTGTTTGGGGATGGTTCCTGAAATGGCGCCACGCCATACACCATAAGGTGACTGTGCTTCGCATACGGCATCCTCGCCTGCTTCCGGCGGGGATCCATGCTTTGAAAGCCCCTGGATTCCCTCCAGGGACACGCGGGAATGAAGACCCATTCGAACGCCGATTGGTGCGGTGGTGTCCGGAGGGACGACGCGACGCACCTTACGCCCGGGAGGGGGAAAGCCATGCTGAAAAAGATCGCCCTGGTCGCCTTGATGCTGTGGTTCGCGGGTCCGGCGACCGCTCAGGTGCCGCTTCCGACGGACACCATCCAGACGGCGAAATCGTCCTTCACGATCACTTTCCTTGGACACGCGAGTCTGCTGTTCACCTACAAGGGCCGGCATGTGTACGTAGACCCCGTCGGCTTCTGGGCCGACTACACCAAGCTTCCCAAGGCCGACCTCATCCTCGTGACCCATAACGAGACGGATCACCTCGACACGAAGGCCATTTTCACCCTGCGCACTCCCGAAACGGTCGTCGTCCTGTCGCCGTCCACGGCGCGGGCGGTGGAAGGCGGCCTGGAGATGGCAAACGGCGATGTGCGGACCCTCCTGGGGATCCGGGTGGAGGCTGTTCCGGCGTATAGCGTGACGGCCACGAGAGGGTTCGGGGAGCTCTACCACCGCAAGGGCGACGGCAACGGTTATGTACTCACCTTCGACGACAAGCGGGTCTACGTGGCTTCGGACACTCAGCTCACCCCTGAAATGAAGACGCTGAAAAAAATCGATGTGGCTTTTCTCCCCCTGAACCTTCCGTACAACATGACGCCACAGATGGCCGCGGAAGCCGTGCGGGCCTTCAGGCCGAAAGTCGTCTATCCCTACCAGTACGAACGGGAGGACCCGAACAAACTGGCCGATCTGCTCAAGGGGAACAAGGACGTTCAGGTGCGGGTGCGGAGCATGTACGGCGTCTCCGGCAGTGCCTGGGGCTCCGAGTGGAACCGGGAGGGCATCACGCTGCCGTCGAGCTCCAATTGACGCCGTGCGCTCCTCGGAAATGGGCATCCCACCCGAGTGAGGGTTTGGGGCCGGGGGGCACTCGGCTTGGGGAGCGCCCTTTGTGCCTGGACAACTCCTTGGCCTGATGTCGTATGTGGAGCGTCGGTGGGGATCAGCCAATGCCCTTCTGAATTGAAAAATAGAAGGTTGTGCGCTTTCCAGGGTCTGAATCCACCCAGACACGCCCACCGTGCTTTTCGGCGATCTCCTTGACAATGGCCAGTCCGAGTCCGGTTCCCTCGACGCTTGCGGCGTTCTGGTTCCGTTGAAACAGCTCGAATACCTTCTCGCAGTCCCCAGCGGGAATGCCCGCGCCGTTATCGCTCACCGAAAACACGTGGGCGTCCTCCCGCTGCTCGTAGCCGATCTCGATCCGGCTCATGCCGCCGCCCCCGTATTTCATGGCGTTGTCCACCAGGTTCCGAAACACGCGGATCAGGCTCATGCGGTCCGCGATGATCTGAGGCAGGCATTCCGTTTCCACCCATTCGATTTGCCGCATGGCCAGCAGTGCGTCGAATTCCTCCCGCACCGAATGGACGACGTCTGCGGTCGCAACGGGCTCGAAGTGCAACGGCGCCTCCTTGGCCCGGATGAAGGCGTTGATTTCCTCCACCAGGCCCACGGCCAGCTCGGTGGCGCGCAGGATCTGGTCGCAGTACATCCGGCCGCGCTCGTCCAGCCGATCCCGGTAGTGCTGGTGCAGAAGTCGCGTCAGCCCATGGATCCCGATGATGGGGCTCTTGAGATCGTGGGACACCGAGTAGGCGAACTTTTTGATGCGCTCGGCGTGTTCGATGATCTGCCGCTCCATCTGTTTGCGTTCCGTAATGTCCAGCGAATACTCGATCATCTGGGCCACGGCGCCGTTTTCATCGAAGATGGGGTATCCGTGGACTTCCACGTTGCGGGGGGTGCCATCCCGGTCGTAGTGGATGTGCTCCACCGTGACCGGCTGCCGGGTTTCCTTGACGATCCGCAGCGGACAGGCGTGCTCGGGCTGTTCGCACGGGCTTTCGCGCCGGTGTGTGAGGGCGTAGCAGGTGGTCCGCTCGGACAGCGTGCCAAACCGAGCCGCCGAGTTGGCGATTTTGATGCTATAGTCGTTGGCGTCGAGCACGTAGAAGGGGTGCGGGAGAGACTCGATGACGTGCATCAGGAATTCGTACTGGCGGGCGCACGCGAGCTCGAGCTCCCGATGTCGCGAAGCCGCTTCTTCCAGCTCCTCGATGCGCCGCTGCGCCTTCTCGAGCTCCGCCCGGATACCCTCGGCGGAGCTATCGGCCTCCGTGTTCATGCTGCCTCCCCTGGCCCCCTCACAATTCCGAGCTTCCCTGCTCCACGAGTGCCCCGGCGTTCACCCGCGGCGCCCTTCTGTCAAAATCGCATCAGGTGTGCATTGGTCGGAATGCTCACCGGTGCATACCCAAACACGGCATTCAAATGATGCAACAGGGCGTGGTCGCCTTCCTCTCGCCAGATTTTTTCGACGGCCGTGTGAACCTTTTCGGACGGCGTCAAAAGCTGCCGGACGGCGGCACCC
>CAZGQL010000034.1:18686-19833 GCA_964527905.1 uncultured Syntrophobacteraceae bacterium | reverse complement strand
CGTTCTCCGACAAACTCCGAGATGAGGATCAACCACGTCTCACTCACCCCCATGATAAAATTGGGCCAGGACCGTTTCAAGGGAAGGGACCAACTGGGGTCGGCGGTGTCCTCGATGTTGGGCAGCTCCACTTTCGTCGTGTCCGCGTAGACGTCTTGCACCACATGACCCTGGGATTTCAGCGCGGCCAGCAGGGGATTGGATCGGATGGAAGCGTAGATGGCCTCCGCATGGCGCGGGGTGGCGTAGAAAATGAAGCTGAACTGGTGCCCGGTCTCGTCCGGTGCCGCGCGTCGGTGGAAACGCCACAGGACGATCCGATCCCGGTATTTCTCCAGAACCGGCGAGATCACTTCGTAGGCGAGGCAATCGTCGAGGTGCCAAGCGGGGGTGGTCCCTGGGGCCCATTTCATCCTGAATCGCGCCGCAAACCAGCCATGGGCCTGGGGTTGTTCCTGGGCGACGGTCGGTTGAATCGGAGGCTGCGCGGAGGGTGGGGTCACGGTAGCCGGCGGAGTCACGGTGGCACAGCCCGCGGCCATGGTGAGGAATGCGAGCAGCGCCGGCAACGAGAGCCATGAGGGGGATCGCGACGGGTATGGCCCGGAAAATCGACGGAACATGGGGGCTTCTCCTGGTGAGGGGTTTGTATGCCTTCATCTCACACGGTCCCTGTTGTATACTGCCGCCCGTGGGGCGGCGTCGACACAAGAGAGCATGAATCGGCCCGCAATGCAACCGATCGCGATGGAAAAAGCACGGGGGCTTTTATGTTTCCCATGATGTTCGACCCTCGCACCCTCGACACGCTTCCCCTGCCCGACTGGGAACGCATCCGACAAGTCTCGCAGTTGCTCCGATCCATTCTGGTCCGCCGCGTGTTTCGACACTTTCGCCAGCGTCGGGGGACCGAGGCCGCCCAGCTCAATACGCTGAGCGAGACGCTTGCCATCACGCGCTTCGAGGACGAGCAGACCGTCAGCCGACTCGTTTGCCTGCCGGTGCGGACCGAGACCGGCTGGGCCCTCCAGATCCATGAGCGGGTGTTTGATTTTCTGGCGTTCGTCATGCCGGGCGACCCTGAGGCCCGCCTCGGGGACGGGACCGCCGAAGAGCGGAAGATGCTCGCCTTTTTTGAGCTTCTGCT
>CAZGQL010000034.1:18357-18665 GCA_964527905.1 uncultured Syntrophobacteraceae bacterium | reverse complement strand
ACATGCTCTACCCGGACCATTCGGAACGGGACGTGGTCGAGGCCGATGTGGCCTTCGCCCTGGAACAGCGGTCGGCCGACCCCACCACCTATCGAGCCCTGCGCGAGTTTCTGGCCGATGAAATGAACGGGATCAACGGGGAGGCGTACCTCGCACTGTTCGATGCCGCGGAGCGGGAGCGCTCCACGCGCGAGGGGATCTCGAGGGTGCTGCGCCAGTGCTGGAAGGCGTTGAGCGATCTTCCCGAGGCCGTCCTGACCCCCGTGTTCCTGCACCAGGATTCCGAGGGGCAGGTCGGCGTGCTGCGC
>CAZGQL010000034.1:7804-18336 GCA_964527905.1 uncultured Syntrophobacteraceae bacterium | reverse complement strand
AGCCACGCATCCAGTGCTTCCCTGGCGCGGAGCACCCAAAGCTTCGGGAAGTTCCTGCTCCTCTTTGCACGCATTGAGGAGCGGGATGCCTACAGGGCCCGGACCTTGTTCAAGGCGCTTCTGGAGGATCCGGGAGGCACCAGTCTGTGCCGCGATCTGGATCTTCCCCGACCGGCCGACGGCGCGGTATTCACCGATTCCCTCTTCAGGGCCTTTCGCGATGCCGTGCGGGCCATGGTCCCCGAGGCGCGCGGGAGGGGGCCCGAGCCGCCGCCCCCTGTGGCGTCGAAGCCCACGCCTGTGCCGGCGGAGGAGGGGCTCAAGAGCCTCAAGGACCGCATCGACGAGGCCCATGCGGATCCCCGGTTTCCTCCGCAGGTGCTTGCCGTCATCGACAAAAACCGGCTCAACACCTTCGGCCACAGCGGCTCCAAGTACAGTGAGCTCATCGAGACGCTCCTGGCCATTCCTTGGGGGAAGATCGAGCCCATCCGGGTGGCGCCCGAAGTCTTCGAAGCCGGTCTCAACCAGACCCACTACGGACTCCAGCGCCCCAAGGAACTGCTCTGCGATTTCTTCACGAACCTCATTTGGCGCTACCAGCTCTTCTCACCCGAACAGGGGACGGCCTGGCACCAGACCGGGAGCGCCTTTCTGCTGGTCGGCCCCCCCGGGGTGGGCAAGACCTCCCTGGCCATCTCCGTCGCCCAGAACTTGGGTGTCCCCTACCACAAGATCTCCCTTGGCGGCATGCGCGACGAGACGGACATCCGCGGGCACGGTTTCACCTACGAAGGCTCCAAGCCGGGGGCCATCGTCCAGGGGCTCATCAAGATGGGCGCCATGAACGGGCTGTTCATTCTCGACGAGGCGGACAAGACCGAAAAATTCGCCATCGCCACGCTCCTCGAAATTCTCGACCCCGAACAGAACCACCTGTTTCACGACAAGTACACGGAAACGACCGTGGACATCGACCTGTCCAACTGCCATTTCTTCCTCACGGCCAACACCCTGGAGACGGTTCCCGCCGTGGTGGTCAATCGCTGCGAGGTCATACAGCTGGATCGGTACAGCGTTGAGGAAAAGATCGCCATCGCCCGACAGCACCTCATCCGGCGCGTGCGCAGGAAATATCAAATCGAACCGGAACAAATCCGGTTCGATCCCGAAACGGAGGAGGACATCCTGCGTTATCTGGTCCGGGACTACACCTACGAGGCGGGGGTCCGGGAGCTGGAGCGCCTCATCCGCACCCTGTTCCTGCGCATCCAACGAAAAGAGATCCTGACGGGCGGGAGGACGGGTGGGGGTGGGATCGTCATTTACCGCGAGACCGTGAAACGGTACCTGAAGGAGCCCACCCGCCCGCGCCAGATCGGGGAGGATGACCGGATCGGGGAGACGATCGCGCTCGACGTCGAGCGGGGTGTGGGCTCCATCATCCCCATCCAGGCGACGGCCGTCGGAGCCGAACGGGCGCTTTCTCCGGCCGGGAAGGGCTACCTCAGCATCGTGCACGCGACGGGCAACATCGAAAAGATCATGGACGAGAGCCGGAAGGTGGCCACGACCGGGATCTATCACTGCGCCAGCGAGCTCGGGATCGATCAGCGCCCCATGGAGGAGCCGGTTCACCTGCACTTCATGGGGGCCTCGACGCGGAAAGACGGGCCTTCGGCCGGCGGGGCCATCGCCCTCGCCCTGGCCTCCCTCGCATCGGGGAGGAGGGTGCGTCGCGATGTCGCCATGACGGGCGAAATCGACACCAAGGGACGAATCACCGCCATCGGTGGACTGGCCGCCAAGCTCGAGGCGGCCTCCAGCGCTGGGTGCCGAACCGTGATCATCCCGCGCGAAAACCTCAGCGGGGAGGACGGCATCGAGCGGTTTCCCGACGCCCTCAAGGCGGAGCTCCAGATCCTGACCTTCGAGGAATGGCAGGGGGCGCACGAGCCCTTCGATTACGCCCGGCATCTCCTGCAGGTGGTGGCCGTCGATCATGTGGTCCAGGCGGCGCGGGTGGCGTTCATCGACGAAAACGATCTGTTGGCCCTGGAACGGAGCTTCGAGGACCACGGCCGCCGGACCTTGGAACGCCTGCGGCAGCCCTCGGTGGTGTGCACCTGTCTTCAGGTGATTCAGGTCAAGAGCCTCGAGGAGCTGGATCCGGTCTTTTTCGACCCTGCCTTCTGGAGGACCTGCCCGGGTCTCACCCTGCTGGTGCAGCCGGAAATCCAAGGAGCCGCGCGGGAACGTCTGCAGGGGATCGTGCCGGATGTCACCGAGCGCGTGCGGCCCTTCGACCCGTGCTCGGAAAACCTCTCGGACGTCACGCGGGCCCTGGTGGCCGCCCACGGAGACGGCCGGTCCGTCCCCATCCGTCTCTCCTTGATTGCACCCTACTACTTCATCAAGCGGGACGGCATCACCGAGGATCTCTTCCCGCCCCGGGACGGCTTCATCGGCGTCACCCTGTTCGCCAACAACTACAGCGTACAAGGCCTGAAGATCAAGAGCTGCAAACGGATCCTCAACCGTGTGTTCAGCCTCCTGGCCCGTTCGTCCCCGGATCTGCCCGTCACCTGTCCCTTTATCGGCCGAAGAGAGGGCATCCACGTGGCGGACCTGGGCTTCATCCCGGAGCCGTATCGACTCGATATCCGGCGTGCCGAGAAAATCCTGTCGCGGGACCTCGAGATCTGGCTCAACGTCGTGGAGGGCGCCCCGTCATGAGGGCCCTCCAAACTCGCCCACAGGTGGAGGAAGCATGATCGCCATCATCCAAAACGACCCCGAAGTGCCCCCAGGCACGCTGATCGACGCCCTTGGCCGGGGTGGCTGCCGCTACGGGGTGATCCACATGCAGGCCCAGGAACGGCTTCCAGCCCTGGGGGACCTGTCGGGAGCCATTGTTCTTGGGGGCGTCATGAGCGTCAGCGACACCGACGTCCACCCGTTCCTCGTGGGGCTCAAGGCGTGGATCCAGGAAATCCTCTCGGTTGGGCTCCCCTTTCTGGGAATCTGTCTGGGGGGGCAGCTCCTGGCTTCCGTCGCGGGCGGTACGGTGTACTTCCGCGTGAACCAGGAATATGGGGTCACGGAGGTCACCCTGACGCGCGAGGGTCTTTCGGACCCGCTCTTCCGCGGCGTGCCCTCGCCCTTCACCACGTTCCAGTGGCACACGGACTGCTTCGTGCCACCCCCCGAAGGCATCCACCTCGCTCGGACGGACCAATGCCCCTACCAGGCCTTTCGATGGGGCACGGCCGCCTACGGACTGCAGTTTCACCCGGAAGTGGACCGGGAAACCGTCTTGAGCTGGTCCGAGCACGCGCCGGCGCGTTCGCAAATCCTGGCCGCCTACGACGCGGCCGAAGCGACCCTCCAGCTGACCTCCGCACGGCTCTTCGCCAATTTTTTGGATCTCGTCCGGTCCACTGCGTCCTGAAAGCCGGTTTGGGACGGGTGCAACGCGCCGAATCGCGGGGAGGGAAGGAGCCCTCTGAAGGCCGGGGCGGAGCCCGGCCCTACCAAAATGGTCATCAGGCTTACGTGCCCTGTCGGATGCATCGGACACTCACATGGGCGAGGCCCGGCCCTACCAACATGCTGGTAGGGGCGGTGGGGCCGGGTTACGCCTGGGGTGGTATTGGTCTTCCATGCGGCACAAAACCGTGTGTCTATGGGGAGAAAGCGGGCCTCGCGGCACATTATTGTGACAATATTTTAGCCTATTTATGCAACTCTACGAAGACACGCTCCCATCCATGCTTCCCGGAATGTCGATACTATTCTAATATAATTAATATGTTACTGGTCATAAGTCATCCCCTCAACCGCCCGCTTCGCTCTCCTGGCAAGAGTTGTGCTTCCCCATGAGCGAGGGAACGCATGCTCAGGATTTCTCTGAAGGTCGCGCACGATGAAACTCGCCATTTGCGAAGCGGAGCTCAAGGTCCTCTACGAAATCAGCCTCATCACGGGTCAGGTGCTGGATCTCAACCATGCCCTCGAAACCATCCTGAGCGTGTTTTCCCAATCCCTGTCGATGGAGCGGGCCACGGTGACCCTCCTCGACCCTGAAACGGGCCGGCTCAAGATCCAGGCCTCCCACGGCCTCGCCGAAAAGGAAATGAAGCGGGGGAGCTATCGGCCCAACGAGGGCATCACGGGCCGGATCTTCAGCACGGCCGAGCCCTTCGTGGTCCCGGACATCAGCGAGGAGCCGCTGTTTCTCAACCGCACCCAGGCCCGAAGCATCCGCAAAGAGCGCATTGCCTTCCTCGGCGTTCCCATCAAGCTCCACCGGGAATGCATCGGCGTTTTGAGCGTCGACCGCCTGTTCGGCGACGACGTGTCCTTCGAGGAGGACATCCGGTTTCTCACCATCGTGGCCGCGCTCATCGCCCAGTTCATCCATCTGAACCGCCAGGTGCGCGACCGGGAGCAGAGCCTGCGCAAGCGCAACCAGGCGCTCATGGCTGAGGTTTCCGAAAAGTACAACAACTTCTTCATGATCGGCAAAAGCCCGTCCATGGCCGCCCTCCGGGAAATGGTCGAAAAGGTGGCCCCCAGCAAGGCTTCGGTCCTGCTGCTCGGGGAGTCGGGGACCGGCAAAACCCTGGTGGCCCGGATCATCCACGAGCTCAGTCCCCGGTCGCGGGCTCCATTTGTCAAGCTCAACTGCGCGGCCCTCCCCGACAACCTTCTGGAATCCGAGCTCTTCGGCCACGAAAAGGGCGCCTTCACCGGCGCGACGGCGCCCAAGCCCGGGCGGTTCGAGGAGGCCGACGGTGGGACGATCTTCCTGGATGAGATCGGGGAGCTGCCGCTTCCGCTCCAGGCCAAGCTCCTGCGCTTTCTCCAGGAGTGGGAGTTCGAGCGGCTCGGGAGCACGCGGACCTTGAAGGTGGACGTGCGCGTGGTGGCCGCCACGAACCGGGACCTCGCGAAGGCCGTGGGGGAGGGAACCTTTCGCGAGGATCTCTTCTACCGGCTCAATGTTTTCCCGATCCAGGTGCCGCCGCTTCGGGAGCGGGTCGAGGACGTGTTGCTGCTCGCGGAGTATTTCCTGGAGCGGGCCGCGCGGGAGTACGGACGCACCCTGGCCTTCGATGAGGACAGCAAGCGGATCCTGCGGGAATATGGCTGGCCGGGGAATGTGCGGGAGCTGGAAAATCTGACGGAGCGGCTCGCGATTCTGGTCGATGCCCCCCTGGTCCGTCCCGGCGACCTCTCGCGCCTGCTGGCTCCAGGGGCCAAGCGACAGGAGGCGCCTCCGTCGACGGGGCTCCGCATGCGCGACATCGAACAAAACGAGATTCTCGGCGCCCTCGAGCGGAACCGTTGGGTCCGCTCCTGGGCCGCCCGCGAACTCGGCTACACCCTGCGCCAGTTCAATTACCGGTTGCGCAAGTACGGCCTCGAGGAACACGTTTCCGATCAGCGCAAGCGCTTGGCGCCCCAGGAGTGAGCGGTGAGCCTCGCCGGCCCGAGGCACCGCCGCCTCCCAAGCTAGAGCTCGGGATTCGGGGCCGGCGAAGGTGATGATGCAGTTTTCAGGGGGGCCTCTGGACCCCCGCCTTCGCGGGGGCGACGATGGCACTTATTCAGGAACAAGGGAGGCCAAAAACCCGGGGCTCAGGCAGGGATCAACCCCAATGCCGCTGACTCAACGTCCCACCAGCGCAAATTCCCCTCTTTAGGGGGGATCAAGTAGGTGTAACGCCTCACAAATCCATCCCACCTCCCCTGGCCCCCCTCACGGGGGAATCCTGTCGCTTAAGTCAACGGCCTTTGGGACAAACCCGCCGGATTTCCGTATGCGTGTCCTCTGAGTCGCTTCCTCAATCTGCGGCATCGGGGATGACGCTCAAGACGGCCTTCCGCGCCGGATGACGAAGTCCCCGTCGAGGACCGGGCGCAAGGCTTCGGGCGGCCGCAGGCGCCTCGGTTCAAGGCAGACCCGGTAGACGGGAAAGCCGCAGGCAGGAACGTGTTCGATCAGACCCCTCGCCTCGAGGTCCCTCACGAGGTCCAACGCTTCCGCTTCCGGAACGTCCAGGAAGACCGCCATCCGGTCGCAGGTCACGGCCCGCTCGAGGATGATCCACCCCAGGAACCGACGCAGGGTCGCCGGGAGGCCCAGGAAGCCGGCCGGCGTCAGATCGACTGGATCGGAGAGATCGGTCAGGTCTTTTCGGATGGACTCGATCAAGCGTCCCCAGCCATGGCCCAGAGGGTTCCGTGCTCGAAGTCCACGACCGCCGGTTTTCCCGTTTCGGGATCGAACCGGACGATCGCGGGCCACTCCCGGCCCCGGTGCCGGTGCAGGTCGCGGGGCATCACCCAAATCCTCATGATTCGTCCACTCGGGCTCGAGGATCCCGGAGGGAACAATCGCGCCCGGATGCGACGTCCCCCACGCCCGTCCGAATCGTCCAAGACCAGTCGCATGGGAACCGCCGCGCTGTTTTCCCGGATCCACAAGAGCCGCCTGGCCCACTGGGTCGCAGCCGTGAACAGGAGGCACGCACCGACAAACAGACATCCGCCCGTCAGCAACCAGACGACCCTGCCGACGAGCCCCTTGGGAGCGATAAACTCCAGACCGGGAGCGACCCCTGGAACGGACAGGAGCATGCAGGCGAAGCCGGGCACGCCGAGGAGCACCGCCAGAGCTTGCGCCCGTCGCATGCGTCGTCGAAGCTGGCGGACTCCCTGCCCGTTGTCCATAGGTCCCCCCTGACGGGGCGTGGCGGCCCTAGCGCTGCGCCGCCGAAGCGCCGCAGGAGGCGCAAAGGAGCTTCACGGACGTTTCCCCCGCCGGCGTCACCCGGGTCGTTCCCAGCCCGCACCGTTCGCAGACCAGCGGGTCCAGCCGCTTGGTGACGGGGTTCCAGGTGACGCTGACCGAGCGCTGCAGCTTCCGGTACTTGAGCACCAGCAGCAGCTGCACCACGTCCACCAGGAGGCGGCGGGCGGCGCAGGCGGAAACGGTGACCCGCACCTGGTATTGTTGCACCAGGTCCGCACCCTTCCGCTCGAGCTCCCGGGGAAGGTCCGCAATCCCTTACGCCGATTCGTGGATCCTCGACCGTTCCGTTTCCGTGGGAGCGCATTCCAGCCGCGATCACCGCCCCTCTCCATGGCCGGAGGCCACCCCATCCATACCACAAAATCGTGCCCGAAGGATCGGCTTTCGAGGAAATGGCGTACCCTCGAGGATTTGGGTCTGGAAGGGGTCGTCGAAAGCCTGTAAACTGGCCCCAATCAACTTCTCGCTCATCTTGCACCCGGTCTGAAGGTGCCTGCTCCAGCGGTTGCGCGGTGGCTCCGGCCCCGCGCGACCCGGAAACCCATAGCCTGGGGTGGCTCCGCCGCCCGGCTCAAACCCGTTCACGGCTGCCCTCGTCGCAGCCTCAAAGGAGAGGAAAACACAATGGATGATTACTCTCTGCGCGAGTCTCTCGTTGACACCTATGTCGCTCAAAACGACACCAAGGCCGCCGTCGGATTGCTTTTCGAGCTGATCGTCGAGTGTGCGGGGCGCAAGGATTTTTCGCGGGCTGAAGGGTTTCGGGCGAAGTTAATGGAAGTGGACCCCTTTGCCTTAACGGAGATCATCCAGTCCGGAGAAATCATCGAAGAGGCGAAGCGACAATCCGTCGATGGGGAGCATGCCGCCCTGTGGTCCGACCTGCACGCTCTCCTGACTCAGGAAGAGGGCAACGCGGTCTACCTCGGGCTTAAGCGGATGACGATCGACGCCACCGAGACGTTGTTTCAGCAGGGAGAGCAGCATTCGAGGCTTTACTTCATCCGGCGTGGGGATCTGGCCGTGCTGTGGCGGACGGGAGACCGGGAAGTCGTGCTCAGGCGGCTTGGGCCAGGCGATGTGGCCGCAGCCGATGGGTTTTTCTCCGAGAGCGTCTGCACGGTGTCCCTGGTCGCGCTCTCCCGGGCCGAGCTGGCCTACCTCGAAAAAGAAGCGCTGATCGAATGGGAGAAGCCCTTCCCGGCCCTCGAGGGAAAGCTGCGCGACTACGTGCGCGCCTCGTTCGACATCCCGTCCCTCCTCAGAGAGCACAGCGTCGAGCGTCGCTCCCAGCGCCGGCTCAAGACTCCCGGAAGCATCATGGTCCAGCTGTTGAGCGGCACGGGATCTCCGCTGGGCAAGCCCTTCCGGGGCGACCTTGCCGATGTCTCCCGGGGCGGCGCCGCCTTCTTTGCGGGGATCCGCGACCGGAAAACCAGCCGTGCGCTGCTCGGGCGGCCCGCCGTCCTGACCATCCCCATTCCGGGGAACGTCCCTCCCTTGAAGTTCATCCGCAAGGGGACCATCGTCGCCATCAGTCAAACGCCCTTTGAAGGCGCCTGCGTCCATGTTGAGCTCGAGGAGCGGCTGAGCGAGCAGGAGACGATGGATATCTCCTCCGCCCTGCGAATCGACCGTCGGTAGAGGGAGGATCGGCGATGTTCGAGGAGCCCATGGCTCATGTGACGTCCGAAGGCCGAACTCATGCGTTGCGAGAGCATCTGTTCGGGACGGCCGAGCGGGCCGCCGAGTTCGCCGCCGTCTTCGGCTTCCGCCAGTGGGGTCGGCTGGCGGGTCTTTGGCACGACCTCGGGAAATACGCCCCGGCGTTCCAGAAGAAGCTCGAGGCCGCGGCCGACGAGGACGCCCACCTGGAGGCAGTCGCTCGCGTGGACCATTCCACGGCCGGGGCCCTGCATGCGGTGGGGCGATTTCAGAAGGCAGGGCGCCTGCTGGCTTACATCGCCGCAGGGCATCACGCGGGGCTCCCGGACTGGGCTTCGGACCGTACCGGGAATAGGGCTCTGGTCCAGCGCCTGGCCGACATCCAGCGCCTCGAGGAAGCCAAGGCCGGCGGAATTCCCGAAGACGTGCTCGCACAGCCGTTCCCCGTCGAAAAGCCCAGGGGACTTGACCCCGCCTTTTGGGTCCGGATGCTTTTTTCCTGCGTCGTCGATGCGGATTTCCTGGACACGGAAGCGTTTTTCGACCCGGAACGGGCGGGTGCTCGCACCACCTACCCGGCCTTGAGCGAGCTCAAGGCCCCCTTTGAGGCCTACATGGCCCGTAAACAGGCCGCGGCCCCGAATACCCCGGTCAACCGGATCCGCAAGGCCATTTTCGAAAGGTGCGTCGAACAGGCCGGGGCCTCTCCCGGGTGCTTCAGCCTGACGGTCCCGACGGGCGGGGGCAAGACCCTCTCGTCCATGGCCTTCGCCCTCCACCACGCAGCCATCCATGGCCACCGGCGCGTCATCTACGTCATTCCGTACACCAGCATCATCGAGCAGACAGCGGATCAGTTCCGAGCGATTTTCGGCGACGCCGTCGTGGAGCACCATAGCAACTTGGACCCAGGCGATGAAAAGCTTGAAAACACTCGGTCCCGGCTTGCTTGCGAAAACTGGGACGCGCCCCTTGTGGTCACCACCAGCGTGCAGTTTTTCGAATCGCTCTTCGCCGCCCGCCCCGGCCGGTGCCGCAAGCTGCACAACGTGGCTGGGAGCATGGTGATCCTCGATGAGGCGCAGCTGCTGCCGCCCGAGTTCCTGCGCCCGATTCTATTCGTTTTGGATGAGCTGCGAACCCACTACGGCGTGACGCTCCTCCTGAGCACGGCCACGCAACCCGCCCTGGGTCCCCACACAAGCTCAGGATTTGTGTTTGATGGCTTGGAGGGGATCCGGGAGATCGTTCCCGATCCTGCCGCCCTGTCTCGGGATCTCCAACGGGTCGAGGTGAGGCGATCCGACAAGCTCGGACAAGCTCTGGAATGGGAGGAGTTGGCCCGGTGCTTGGCGGAGCATCCTTCGGTGCTCTGCATCGTCAACCGCCGCGATGACGCCCGGCGGCTGTGGTCGCTCATGCCCGAGGGAACCTTTCATCTGTCGGCTCTCATGTGCGGGGCGCATCGCTCGCGCCGCATCGCCGAAATCAAGTCGCGGCTCGCCGCGGGGCAGCCCACTCGGGTGATCAGCACGCAGCTCGTCGAAGCGGGCGTGGATCTCGATTTTCCGGTGGTCTATCGGGCCATGGCCGGGCTCGACTCCATCGCCCAGGCGGCTGGCCGCTGCAACCGCGAGGGTCTCCTGGCAAGGGGCACCGTGGTGGTCTTCACGCCGCCCACCCAACCGCCCGCCGGCGTCCTGCGGCACGCGGCGGAAGTCGGCGAGCGGCTTCTCGCACAGGAGACGGCCGATCCGCTCGCTCCGGAGCGCTTCACCGCGTTTTTCCGGGAGCTTTACTGGCTCCAGGGAAGAAGCTGCCAATTTTTTTCAGCAGGTCATAGAACCAGGTTTTGGGAGCGAAGCTGAGAATTAAGCGATTTTTACTCAAGCTCGCCAGATGGTGGATCATTTTTTTTGCATCTTCGAGGGGATAATGAATCAGCACATCCAAGCAAATCACGGTGTCGTAACTACCGGTCACTGTTTCTAAATCCGCTACTGTAAATTGGGGGTTTTGGGGGTCAGGGGACTGGGACTGCGCCTGT
>CAZGQL010000034.1:7530-7762 GCA_964527905.1 uncultured Syntrophobacteraceae bacterium | reverse complement strand
CCCCCAACTGGGCGAGGGGAATACTCAAACTGCCCACACCACAGCCTACATCGCAGATATGTTGTTCTGATAGGTTAGGCTCGGCTTTAAGCCAGTCTAGGACTTGATCGATCGTTTGTTGGTGTCCTTTACGGATGTCTGCCTGCACGGAGTTCACCGCTTCTGTACCATAGATGCGTTTCCACCGCTCGAAGCCTGTACTATTAAAATAGGCTTTGACTACTTCCTTATC
>CAZGQL010000034.1:7215-7459 GCA_964527905.1 uncultured Syntrophobacteraceae bacterium | reverse complement strand
CTCAAAATGCCTCCTTCTGGCTCCAAAACGTATTCATCATAACAGTCTCGTGCTTGGTGCCTCACCTATGGTACACGCCTACTGGATGGATCAAGCTCTGAGGATGGCAGAGACGGCGGGCAAGGCGGGGGAGATACCTGTAGGTGCCCTCATTGTTGATGACCAGGAGCACCTAATTGCCTGGGGGCAAAATCGTAGAGAGCGCGGTCGTACTCCCCTCGCCCACGCCCGTCTGGACGCCAGT
>CAZGQL010000034.1:0-7180 GCA_964527905.1 uncultured Syntrophobacteraceae bacterium | reverse complement strand
GTCGCTATTTGCATGATTGCTGGCTCTATGTCACCCTAGAACCCTGTCCCATGTGTGCCGGCGCGATCGTGTTGGCACGGTTAGGCATGGTGATTTATGGAGCTAAAGATAGTAAAACGGGGGCGATGGGTTCGGTGTTAGATATTCCCCGTAGTGCCGCTGCCTTCCATCGGGTAGAAGTGATCGGCGGCGTGCAAGCAGCAGAATGCCAACAGTTATTACAGGATTGGTTCCGCCAGTTGCGCCTCACTAAGAAGACTGCAAAATAATCTTGCCCTCTAGTTTGTTTGCAATTCATTTTTGACCGCTTCGGGCATCCAAACTTCATGGAACGAAATTTCGCGACCCATTCCCGTCCTCGCGTAGCAGGGCGGGGTTAGGAGTACAAAGTTAATGAAGCGGGTGGTCAGTACATTGAAATCCCTACCCAGAAAGTAAAACCTTCCCAAACTTGCCCTAGTTGTGGTCATCAACGAGCGCACACATAATTGCACCAAATGTGGCTACAATGCAGATCGAGATGTAGCGGCGGCTCAAGTAATGCTCAATTGGGTTTTGTATGGTTCTACGGTGTTTGGAACGGAGATCGTGGGGGAGTTCATCCCAGGATAACTGCGAATCTCCGATCGCCAGTCTTGATCGAAACTAAGTGTCAAAACAAAGAAGTTAGCTACATGACGCAACCGATCGCGATCCTGTTGATCTTTCTTTCTTTGTTCTGCGGAGTTATGTACTGAACCATTGCAAAAGATGGCAATTTTTTCAGTGAGATAGACAAAATCGGGTTTAATGTTTGCTTCAGCAATAAAGTATTGCGCCTGATCAGGAAGCTTTAAGTTCGAGTTGTATATTTCCTGCAAAACTTGGCGTTCAAAATCTGAATTTGGATCAGTTTGTGCAAGCAACATCTGATAATGTTCTTCTCTACTCATTTCCTGGAGATGGCGTTCTATTTCGCTACTTCTTAACTTTTCCAAAAAATCACGAATTGAGTAGCGATCGAGCAGAGCATGATCCAATTGGTTACTGTAAGATAACAGGCATTCATAGCAAGCTTTTACACAGTCGGGTTTATCTTTGCCTTCAGTAAAATGACAAACATCTAGTGCTTGTGTAGCGATATATTGGAATGCCTTAGGATCACTGATGATCTGAGAGAGAACCCCTGCACCACCTTCAGATGCTTCCCAAAATAAAATGTATTCTCCATTTCCCAATCGTTCGGAAGACAACTCATCTTCTTCTAGCATGTATACTGCTTGAATCGCTCTTTCTAAGGCGTATTGCAAAGTAGCAAGAAATGTATCCTGATTTTCTTCGGGGATATTCTGAGGTTCAATCACGAGAATATTAGAAGTTTCCTGTACTTTGAGTAGAACTTGATTATGGGGTAAATCTTCAAGGTTATTAGACTGATTTGCGTCTGCTTTAACATCCCCCCATTCACCTGTTTTGGGATTTAGCTTGAAGCCAATTTCTTCGCGGTTGTTCTTTAATCCTCGATTGACACGCCATAAATTGGCAGTTTCTCCATAACTAAGTTTTATGAGGCATTTTGTAGATTTGTCTTCTTGAACTAGAACTTCAGCAATTTCACGTTTGTTCGTAGCATAACGAAAATGGGTGGTCATCATGTAGCCATACTTGAGGCGTTCTTCTTCATCACAGGTAATGCGTTGCCGTGGTTTGGTTGATTGTGTATTCATTTCCAATATCCGTCTGGTTTTGGCGTTTAATCTCCCTTTGTCTTCTAATTTTGCGCCGCAGTTCTCACATATATCTCTTGCCCATCCCATTTGTCCTTCATGAAAGTAACCGCAGGAATAACAAAAAGCCGCTTGTGTATACTCGTCTTGAATACCACCAACGGATATTTTGGTTTTGGTAATTTGGAATTTACTGCCTTCGTAATAGACAATATTGGCGGGGGCAAACTCGCGGATTGCTACACTCCGAGGACGAGAAATAAATCTGCCGCCATCAAAATCAAAGGGGATGTAGGTGCGAATAGGACGGCGAGGAAAGTTGTATCCAGGGAGAAAACCTTCTGTGGCAAGGTAGCGGTAGGGATAAAACTCTTGTTCAGTAGAGTTAGGATTTTTGTTGTTTGTTGCCCCTATGAGTAAATCTATTTGTCGCTTGGCTTCAATTTCCAAATTGTCAGCATTCTTTTTATCAGTATCGCTAACTCCTCCTGCAGCAAAACGATCAATGATTTTTCTGGCTTCATCTCTTTGCTTGACTGCGACGGCATACAAGTCTCGCCAACGCTGACAGGCACGATCGAAGGCATTGGGAGCATCTTCAAGGGTATGACGTATCCAGTTGTCATTCCACCAGCCAGCGCGATCGATATCCCCTTGACAGAATCGATCGGCTAAGACTTCTTTCACAGCTTCAATACATTCGAGCAAGCGATCGCCTGTACTAGTAGATTGAAATCTAGCTTGAATATCGTCATTGAGAGGATAATTGGGCGCATCCATGTTGAGTAATTGATTCATGGAATCTCCTAAATAGTTCCCTGTTTTTGCTAGCCAAATGGCATAAACATGAGATTTGATCAGGTCTTGATTGCCTAGTTCTAGTTTGGGTGGTAGGACTACGCCTGAGACCATTTGACCTTGACGCTGATAGAAGTATTGATCATGACCACTGCCAACGGAGGCATAACTGATTACTAGAGCTTCTTGGTTGCTGCGTCCCGCTCTGCCACTGCGTTGGGCGTAGTTAGCAGGACTAGGTGGGATATTTCGCATGTGGACGACATTGAGATCGGAAATGTCAATTCCCAACTCCATGGTGGGCGAACAGAAAAGTGCGGCAATCTTGCCATTTCTAAAGTCTTCTTCCCGTTGTTCGCGATTTTCATTGGTAACTTGCCCTGTATGCTCTCGCGCTTCTAGATTCTTGATCCGAGCTACATCGCGTTGGTATAGGTTTTGGAAAAATCGATTTGTGGTGGTTTGATTGGTGGTACTACCTTGTAAACGCTTGGAAGTGAGCAGGCTAACCGGAATTTGGTCTAAGTGTACGGCGTGCCATTCCATCTTATTTAGGCGCAGTTGAATGCTGTGGTCATCCCCACTAACAAAACCCGATGCCTGCAAAGCCTTAATTAGGGTCTTCAACAAATTTTCATATTCAGGTTCTTTGAGGGATTCGCTTAACCATGACCAAGCATCATTACTGCTTAAAAAACTGCCGAAACGACTGCGTTTGCTAAGGGATATGGTTTCTCTTTTGTCTGTCCTATGGCTTTTTACTTTGGATTCATCTTTAACAAAACTTGCCCATTTTGCACTATGTAGGATTTCGCTTGGTTCAAATTTCCAAGGTTCACGAATGGATTGAGCTACTTCTTTTTGTAATCGTTCTAATCTATCCGCTTGTAGTAATTCTGCATCGATCGCGAGTTCACGACGCAATAAATCTAAAAGTTCTTTGATCACCACAAAACGTTCTTGAGGAGAGGCTTTTAGCAAAATGGGATGGGGATAAGTTTGCCATAGTCCTTCATTATTACAAGTTTCTCTTAATCCTTGATATTGGATTTCTAGTAAGCCACATTGTTCTAAGTTTGGTTGCAATAGCCGCCAACCCCGCCGTAGGTCTTCGTAGAGCCGATATTCTAAAAGATTACGAAATACCTTCTCATTTTTTTTGCTGGTGTCAAAGGGAGCGGGTTCTTTAGCATATTCCTCTTCGGGTAAATTCATTTCATTAAAAACCGCCTGAGCCAGTGCCTCATGGGTGAGTACTTTGGCTTTAGCAAGAGCGCTGTAGAGGGATGCTCTTAAAAAAGTGGTTTGGACAAAATCATTGAAATGTCCGGCTTGGAGTGAGGCATCTTGACGATTATCGGTGAAGCTCAGAACTTTAGCAGCATGATTATTTTCACCGAGACTGGCTTTGAGTTCTTCAACAGTAGAAAGACAGAGCAGAGTGGTGGCACTGCTACGTCCTTCGCTGCTGAGGCGTGAGAGTTTGGTAAATTCGGCTTTGCGTCCGTCATAGACTATGCCGCAGTTAAGACAAACATTAAAAGGTTTTCTAATAAACCAACAGGGAATCCCTTCGGTTAATTTGTCGGTAACTGTGCCATTCGGCAAAATCCTCAACTTTTGGGGAATCCGATCGATATATTCTTTTTTGGGTTCTCTACCATTCTTTTTGGTAACCTTAAACCAACTGTCAGGCAAGCGATCGCAATCTTCGTCACTCCATAGATCAGGCTGATCAAGGGTGATATAGCCTTCTTGGATGTCGGAGTTGTCGGGGTCATAGTCGATCGCGTTGGGGAGTAATGGTGTAATTTTATGATTTTCGCGATCGTAACGCACCATGTAGTAATCATGCCCGCATTCACGACAAAAGACTACTGGGAAAAGGAGGCGATCGCCGGTGGTGCTGTATTGTCCATCTAGGGTGAGGTGTCGTTGCTCTTTGGGTTCGAGAGTGGCATAGACGCTACCGCCTTGGGAGATAAACTGATGTAGTCTAAAAGTCAAACCCTTGGTGCGACTGCCCCATAGCAATACTTCGGTGAGTTTTTGTTCGCATTCAGTGACTGAGTAGCTGGTTAGTTTGGCAAGTTGTTCCGCACCAGTAGAAATGGCGATGGGGGTGCGGCGGACTAAATGCCCTTGGTCTTCTTTTAGCCCAAAATTCATTTCAATCCAAGCGGCGAGGGGATGTTGGCGAAATAGAGCAAGATCGGTTTGTGGATCATTTGGTTGGGGTGGCAAAGGAGCAGCGATCGCCTCTTTTAGTTCTTCGAGGGTGGGTTCAGGACGATCGATAGAACACTCTAGGGTTTCATCGATCACATTTTCAAGCTTGACTTCAGCACCAAATAGTTTACTGCCGACTAGAGCGATCGTGGTTTTGATGTCTTGGCGATCGCCCTGGGTGGACATGGTAGCGCTAGTGCCAATATAGATTAGCTTTTGACCACACCGTTGTTTGAGTTTACGGATCAGCATGGCTACATCTGCACCTTGACGACCCCGATAGGTGTGCAATTCATCCAGGACAAGAAATTTTAGATTTTTGGATTCTACAAACTTCCCTTCGTGAACTCGCGACAGCATGAGTTCCAGCATGACATAATTAGTCAGTAGGATTTGGGGGGGATCGTTTTGAATGGCGATCTTTTGGGCTAGGGTTTCTTGTCCTGTATATTTTTCCACACGGATGTGAGTATCTGGTACATTCTCTAGGAATTTGGTTAGTTCTTTTTTTTGGGAGTTAATTAGGGCATTCATGGGATATACCAAAATTGCCCTAACGCCTTTGATATTGGGATTGCGGATCAGGTCATCAAAAATTGGTACGATGTAAGTTAAGCTTTTGCCCGATCCTGTGCCTGTGGTGACAACATAGTTTTCTTGACGATGGGCGATCGCAAAGGCTTGTTCTTGGTGATAGCGAAATTGAAAGGGTTGTCCTGTACTGGTGCGGAAGTATTGGGCACAATCCGGGTGCAAAATGCCAGAGGCTATGAGTTCCCTAGTGGTGCGTCCTTGTTTGTAGGCGGGTGTGAGTTGCAGGAGGGGCGGTGACCAGAGATGCCCGTTATTTAATTGCTGTTCGACAAATTCTTTGAGCCTAGGGTCAGAAATTTTGAGAAAGCTCTCGATGTAGGTGCGATATTCATCAATGACGCGATCGCGCTGGGAAAAGATGTTGAGAGATGGAGTGGGGATAGAATCCCTAAGATTGATAATTTGATTACTAACTTTAACGACTGGCTTATTTTCAAACCAGTTAAGTAACTTCTCTGCGAGAGATTCGCTCATGGTGGCTGTGTCGAGACATTCGCCGAGTTGAGGGAAATCCCATTTTCCTCGAATTTGTCCAAACAGAATTTGCAGTTGAGCCTCATTAATATCAGCGGCTTCTACTCCTGAGCAGTCGATCGCCACATTTCCTGCGGCAATCATACCTACAAACGTATGTAACACGGCTTCAGGCTGTTGGATCAGGTTTTGCAATTGCAGAGAGAGTTTTGAGGACATGATTTTAATGGAACTTTTTAGTATATTAACTGTAGGAAAAATGAATAAACAAGAAAAATGTGATTAACTCAGTCAATAATTAACCGCAGCACTGCAACCACTCGATCCACAAACTGCGCCGCTAATATCTCTCCGGTGTCTTGCCACCAGCGATCGCTTAAATCTAAAGTCCGAACCTGTTCTGCAATCACCGATCCTTTTACACGATATCCTTCAGGGATTGCCATCAAGGTTTGAATCTCTGGCTTCACCGTACTCGTAATTGGCGAGACAATCACCAAACCATTGCGTACCTGATTAAACAGCGTATTACTCAAAATCAAACAAGGGCGAGCGTTTCCCATTTGTTCTCTGCCCTGAGTTGGGTTTAGATTAATCCGAATCACCGCGCCGCGTTCTAGCACAGATACCTCATCAACAACTTTACTCATAACAGTTCTTGACCAATGGGCGCACTATTCACAAAATCCTGCACATCTTCAGGATAGGTAAAGTCGGTGGGAATGGTTGCTAATAGCGAATTAAGGCTAAGGGGAATATTTTTTTTGCGAATTATTAGCCCTGACTCAGTTTCTAAAATTTCGACAACTGAGTTTTCTTCTAAGCCATAACTTACCGCTAATTTGTGCGGAATGCGTAAGCCTAGACTATTGCCCCACTTTTTTAGCTCTAATTCCATGACCACAGACCCAAATTATACTTTGTATAATTATACTCTTTAAGAAGAAACGTAGTAGAAACTTTATTTCCATCCCTTATTAATTTGGGCTAAAGCCTTGGCTACTGGATTAACTATGCCAGTGGGGGGCTTTAAGGTTTGCAATAAATTCAGAGGGATGGGAGGAGGAGCCACAAACCATGAGCGATCGCATAGCTCTGGAACAACCCACATAAAATAATCGCCTTTGTTCATCGCGGATTTTTGCATGTTCTTCGGTTGGTAAATCACTGTTGAAGTTGGGGAAATTACCTGCTGTTAGTCCTGTGACTACCACAAAGGGAAACTCTAAACCTTTAGCAGAATAGATAGTCAACACTTTAATGTAGGGAGCTTTGAGATCGATCTTTTTGCCTGAGACAAATTGGGCTTTGAGTCCTAGTTGCGATAATTGTTTGGCATAGGTTTCGGCGCTATGCTTAGTGGGGCAGAGGATGGCGCT
>CAZGQL010000033.1:28018-38308 GCA_964527905.1 uncultured Syntrophobacteraceae bacterium | reverse complement strand
TGGAGCGCGCAGGAGACGAAAAAAGCTTGCTGCTTGAGCCGAAGTTGTTTGCCCGCGAACGGTTCATCGTTGGGGTAGAGGACCTTCGTGAGGTTTTCGGACGTCACCTTTTCGTGGACTGCCCCATAGTAGTCGCCCACGTTGAAGGAACGAAAATCGAAGGATTCAACCGCCTCGGCCTTGAACAGACGCAAGAAACTGGCTGTCGGCGTGCGATAGCCGACGATGGGGGTGTCGTAAGCCACCCCCTTGACCACGACGTCCGGGATCCACTCCACCCGATAGACGCCCTGATCGTCGACAGCCCCCCGGGTTTCTCCTCCGAACTTGACGTTGAAAGCGATCTCCGGCCGCGGGATCTCCCACGGATTTCCGTACCGCAGCCACTTATCGGTCACTTCCTCTTGCCAACCTCCCCGGATCTCCTGCCCAAAGATTCCAAATTCGTAGCGAATGCCGTATCCGATCGCCGGGATGTTGAGCGTGGCGAGGGAATCCATGTAGCAGGCCGCCAGCCGCCCCAGGCCGCCGTTACCCAGCCCGGGCTCCTCTTCCTGCTCAAGGAGGGCATCCAGGTCGAGACCGAGCTCCGCGACGGCCGCTTCCACTTCCTCCAGGATCCCGAGGTTCACCAGGTTGTTTCCCAAGTGAGGTCCCAGCAGGAACTCCGCTGACAGATAGCAGATCGTGCGGCTTGCGTGCTTATAGTAGGTCCGTGCGGCGCGCGTCCAGCAGGAAAGGAGGCGATCCCGGACGGTGTAGGCCAGGGCAAGGTACCAGTCGTTGGGCGTGGCGACCTCGGGGAATTTTCCCTGCAAGCAGGTCAGGTTGTCGAGGATCGCCTGTCGAATCGCTTGAACCGAGCTGTGGTTTCGGGGTCCCTCGGCGGATTTCGCGCAGGGGCTCCTGGATTCCACTGTGGCCATGGTACCCTCCTCTGGATCGCCTCCGGTGCGTTCGGATTCGAAGTTTGGGCAATTATATCAGAAGCACGCCGGTCTGCGCATGAAGTTCCTTCATGCTCGGCTCCATTCATGCGAATGGTGTGAAACCTCCGACCGAGCCCCCTCGTGTCCGTTCCGGGACGGACTTATCATTAGGGGCATGCGGAGTGGCTGCTGCAAAACGTATAAATCTCGTCATCCCAGGGGATGCGGGGACCCAGAAGTCATGGAAAAAGACTGGATCTCCGCCTGAGCAGGAATGACGGTGACGGGCTTCCTGCAAGTCTTGCAACAGCCTCTGGAAGCCTGGGCAAAGGGGCTCTCAAGGAGATTTTCATGTGGCTGGGACAAGCGAGGTTTTATTGTACGGGGTGCGGGGTTGAGATCACCGATGGCGTGCGGCAGCGCATTGAGCGGCGCTGCCGTGAGCTTTCCATCGATCCCGAGGAACTGGGGGCTAAGGCGCGGGAAGCGGCCCGGGCCGAGATGCTCCTCGAAATGGGTGAGCAAGTGCCGAACCGCGGGGAGCTCGGGTTCATCAAGGCCACGGCCTACCTGTTGCTCGAGCTCGCTTATGCACCGGCGCTCCTGTGCCATACATGCCGGGGGTCCAATCCCGGCGGTGAGCCCGGAGAACCGGTGAGGCTGCGGGTGATCAAAGGCGGGCTCAACGATGCTTGATGCGGTTTTGGGCTCACTTGCCGGCAGTCGCGGTCAGGGCCTTGTCCATGGCCTCGGTGCGTTGGTCCCCCAGATTTTGAGTCATCCGCGCCTTGTTGATGGGCTTCCTGGGATATTCCTGAATGGCCTCCTTGGCCTCCTTCGTTAGGGAGTTGCCCGCGGTGAAGGGTGGGTCCCCGGGGCTGTCCGACCTGGTGCACGAGGCGAGGATGAGACAGAGGAAAAGGGTGGCGACGATCACCCGGCAAAACCTGTGTGTATGAGTCATGGTGCTCTCCTGCTCGAAAGGTGAACCTTCGCTGCCTGCCTCGGAAGGCGACTCGACTCGCCAGAGGGCTCGACTCCAGTCTGATCGGCATGGACGGGTCATTCCGTTCACTGGTTTTGCATGCGGGATGCCACCGTCCGTCGAATTTTTCCGGGTCCCTTCGTCGTTTCTTGAAGAAGTCGTAGGGCCTGTTTGGGAAGGGGGAGGGGAAAGGGTGCCGACGGTTTCCGATTTCAACCTCGAGTTCCGACGGGACGGTCCGAGGGCTCACGTGCTGCGCACCGTGATGCAGCTTCCCCTTGAGATCCGCGATGTTTTCGACTTCTTCGCCGATGCTTCGAACCTCGAGCGCATTACGCCCCCGGAGCTGCGCTTTCGGATCACGACCCCCTTGCCCATTGTCATGCGGGAGGAGGCCCGGATCGATTACCGGCTCCGGCTTTTCGGAGTGCCGTTCACGTGGCGCACGCGCATCGCCCACTGGAATCCCCCGCACCGATTTGTCGACGAGCAGATCACGGGTCCCTACCGACAATGGGTACATGTCCATGCTTTCACGTGCGAAGATGGAAAGACGGTGATCCGGGACCAAGTCCGGTACCGCCTCCCCCTCTGGCCCCTTGGCGAAATCGCGCACCCTCTCGTGCGGGCTCAGCTCAGGCGCATTTTCTCCTTTCGTCGGGAGGCGATCGCATCGATCCTCCTCGGCCTCCCTCCCCCGCGGTCATGATGAATCCTGGAACGGGTCCATCCGGATGTAGGGTCTGCCTCTTGTGAGTCGGATGAACACGGATGCTTCCACTGGAACGGGCGAGCTGGGTGAGGACACATCGTGAACAGGGTCTTTAGGGGTGGATGAGCCGGCGGCGGGCTTTGGGGTCGGAACATCCGATTGTTGAAGAGGGTTCGTGGAAACGGACCTTCATCTCACCATTTTGGCTTTGGCGGGCATAGGTCTCCACCTTGGGCACTTCATTTTGTCGAGGCGGCTCGGAAACTCAGGGTTTTGAGCCAAGGTTCCTCGGGTCGATCCCATATTTTTTGAGGCGGTGCCATACGGTGACCCGGTTGACCCCCAGGAGTCTGGCGGCTTGGGTCTGGTTGCCTCCGCATTGGATCAGCGCTTTCAAGAGGGCGTCTTTTTCCGCAGAAGACTCGGTCGGAGGGGTGGGCAGGGCAACCCCTTCGGTAGTGCGTTTGGTATCGGTCAGCTTGGCCGGCAGGTGCTCGGGACGGATGAGGCCCGCCTCGGCGACCACGAAGGCATATTCCAGGGCGGCTTTGAGCTCCCGTACGTTGCCGGGCCAGCTGTGACGTAGGAAAATGTCCATGGCCTGGGCACTGAGTCCAGTGATCGGCTTCCCGCTTCGCTCCCGGAGCCGGCTGATGAAACAATCGGCCAGGGCCGGAATGTCCTCCATGCGCTCTCGCAGGGGGGGCAAATGGATGGGGATCACATTGATGCGAAAGTAGAAATCCTCCCGAAACCGGCCCTCGCGCACCAGTCGCTCGAGGTCCCGGTTGGTGGCCGTGATGATCCGCACATCGACGCGGATGGGCCGGTGGTCCCCCACGCGTTCCACCTGCTTGGTCTCCAGGGTCCGGAGGAGCTTGACCTGGATCGTCAAGGGCAAATCCCCGATTTCATCCAAGAAGATGTCTCCCCCATCGGCCGCTTCGAAACGCCCCTGGCGATGGCTGGTGGCTCCGGTGAAAGCTCCCTTGACATGGCCGAAGAGCTCGCTTTCCAACAGGGCCTCGTTGAGCGCCGCGCAGTTGAGCTGGATGAACGGGCCGTCCCGGCGCTTGCCTAGGCGGTGGATCGCATGGGCGGCCAGCTCCTTTCCCGTTCCCGTTTCCCCCGTAATGATAAGGGGCGCGTCACTCTGGGCGGCCTTCTCGATGATTTCATAGGCCTGTCGCATGACCGGAGACGACCCCACCATGCCCAGAAAACTGGATTGCCCCTCCAACAGCCGGGACAACTCGGTGATCTTTTGATCTCGCCAGTCGATCTCCGAGATGTCCGTTACGGTCTCCACGGCTCCCAGCACCTTGCCCTCGGAATCCCTTAGAAGGGAGGCGTTCTTGAGCACGTGGACGCAGGAGCCGTCCTTGCGCACGAAAAAACAGGACTTCCGGTGGCTCTCTTCGCCGTTGAACAGCTGGCACCAGTGCCGGTCGCCGCCTCCACTTCGAACCCGCTCGCACACGTCACAGTGAAATGTCGCACAGGAGCGCCCGATGAGCTCCTCCCGGGTATAGCCTGAAATCCTCTCCAGGGCCTGGTTGACCATGAGGATGGTGCCGTCGGGGGAGACCAACAACACGCCGTCGTTCATGGTGTTGATGATTTCCTTCAAGTATCGGTTCGTTTCGAGTTCGTTCATTCGCGAAGCTCCCGGACAGCGGACAGGGTGCCGTTGCAGCGCCATTTAAACGTTTAAATAACACAGGGCCTGCACCTCCACAACAGCGTAGAGAGCCAAGTATCTGTAATCAATGGTGATAGTAGAAGTCTGGGCGCATGGTTTCGCTGGCATTGTTCTTGCCCATACGAGGCCACGGGGGGCCGGAGTCGCTGATCTGGACCGGTGGGACTCATGGAAGGCCCGTGGAAGTGTTCCGCGAGGATGGGATCAGTGAGATGTGCCTCCTTGTATCGAAGGAATTGGAGCTCGGCACATCATTCGGGTTGGTGCCGGAGCATCGAGACCGTGACCTCGAAACGCCAACGGGAGGCAAGGGGCTGCATCCATGAAACTGAATCGCAGAGAGTTTTTCCGAGTGGCCAGCGTCGCGGCGGCAGCGCCGCTTCTCGAAGGGGCGCACGCGGAAGCCGGCGGGGGCTCGAGGGGCGAGTCCTACGGATGCCTTGTGGACCTCACCCGCTGCATCGGCTGCCGCAAATGCGAGCAGGCCTGCAATGCGGTCCAGCGGCTTCCGGCTCCTGCGCGGTCGTTCGACGATCTGCTGGTGCTTGATAAGATGCGTCGGATGGACTCGAAGACCTACACTGTGGTGAACCGGGTGCACACGGGAGTCATGGACGAGCATGGTCGACCGGCCCCCACCTTTATCAAGATTCAGTGCATGCACTGCCTGAATCCGGCCTGCGTTTCGGCGTGTCCCGTGGGGGCCCTCACTCGGAAGGACAACGGCGCTGTGCACTACAACGCCTCCCGGTGCATCGGTTGCCGATACTGCATGGTTTCCTGCCCGTTTCAAGTTCCTTGCTATGAGTATGAAGACCCCCTCACGCCGAGGGTACGCAAATGCACTTTTTGCTTCGAGGAGCGCCTAGCCGTGGGAAAGGTCCCGGGCTGCGTTGGGGTTTGTCCCGTAGAAGCACTGACCTTCGGTCCGCGCGTTCAACTTCTGGAGACGGCGCGGAAGAGGATTCGGGAAGATCCGGGGCGCTACATCCCGCACATCTACGGAGAGAAAGAGGTGGGCGGCACCAGCTGGATGTACCTTTCGGGAGTCTCCTTCGACCGTCTCGGATTTCAGAAGCTTCCCGATCGTCCCATGCCGAAATTGCCCGAGACCATCCAGCACGGCCTATATAGCTACCTCTGGGCGCCCATCGTCCTTTTCGGGGTCCTGGGCGGCGTCATGAAGCTCACGGAGCGCAAGGCTCCAGGTGGAAAACCGGAGGAAGGGGAGGAAGGAGTGCAATCATGAACAGTCACGCACAGCCGGCAGCCTTGCGGGTTCCCTTCTGGACGCCGGGCATCCTGGTGATGATCGCTTTCGTGGTCGCGGCCGCTTTCTTCATCGTGGCCCGTTACACCGGTGGACTCGCGGCGGTCACGAATCTCAGTGATGCCTATCCTTGGGGGTTGTGGATCGGCATCGACGTGGCGACTGGGGTGGCCCTGGCGGCGGGAGGTTTCACCAGCGCGGCTCTGGCTCATATCTTCGGTCGACACGCCTACGAATCGGTGACGCGACCGGCCCTCCTCACGGCGGTCCTCGGTTACACCTTCGTCTCTCTGGCTCTCCTGGTGGATATCGGAAGGTCCTGGACCATCTGGCATCCTATCGTGTACCACCAGGGCAATTCGGTGCTCTTTGAAGTGGCCATGTGCGTGGTGACCTACCTCCACGTCCTCTATATCGAGTTCATTCCCATCGTGGCCGAACAGTACAAGGGCCGAGTCCGTCTACCGGGCCCCCTGGCGGTTCTAAACCGCCCGGTCGATTCGCTCCTCGGCTTGGCCGACGCGATTCTCGATAAGGTCATGTGGGTTTTCATCATCGCCGGCGTGGTGCTCTCCTGCATGCACCAGTCCGGGCTCGGCTCGCTGCTTCTCATCGCCCCCACCAAGGTTCATCCCCTCTGGTACACCCCGATTCTGCCGTTGCTTTTCCTCATGTCGGCCATCGCCGTGGGGTTCCCCATGATCATTCTGGAAAACGGTCTCGCTTCGGCATCGTTCGATCTTCAGGACGAAAGCGGGGTCCTGGCGAGCCTCAGCCGCTTCACCATCTTTTTGCTGGGGGCTTATTTGGTGGTGAAGATCGGGGATCTGTTCGCGCGGGGCGCCCACGTCCACCTGTGGGAAGGGACCACCCAGAGCAAGGCTTTCCTGGTGGAAATGATCTTCGGGGTCATCGCGCCCTGGTGTCTCCTGCTCTCCTCGAGGGTGAGGCGCTCCAGACGGGGTCTTTTCATCGTTGCCGCACTCATCGTGGGCGGTGTCGCCCTGAACCGGGTGAACGTCTTTCTGGTGAGCTTCCGACCGCCTTACGCCGAGATCTCTTATTTCCCGTCCATCGGCGAGCTCGTCATCACGGCCGGATTCATCGCCGCCCTGATGCTCGTCTACCGGATACTGGTCACGTATCTGCCTATCCTCAGTCCCAAGTCCCGGGAGGTGGCTTCCTCATGAAACGGATGCATCGGATCATCCTGGTCGGATTGTCGCTCGTCATCGGCGCCGCCGCGTTGCTTCCCGGGTGGTCCGCCGAAGCTCCCAAAGCGCCAGCGGCCAAAGGCCCACCCGCTCCTCCCCCCAAGGTTTTTGAGGACGGAACTCCCTGGAAGGCCGTGGACCAGGAAGCGGCCTTGCAGCGGGCCCACGAGGTCGTTCCTCTCGTGACGGCCGTTCTCGAGGAAACGCCTTCCCAGCGCCGAGAGAGACTTGGCGACAACGCCCCAACCCTCAAGGACCAAAAGCACCGGTACCTGGTGTTGGACAGCCCGCTGCTCAAGAAGGAAGGCGATCCCGCCGGCGACCTCTATGGGCCGGTTCGTTTCATGCACATGAAGCACGCCGCGTTGATTGGGAACTGCACCGAGTGTCACCATCGCCGACCGGCCGATCCCGGGGGCAGCGAAACCGCCCGATGCTCGGCATGCCATCAGGAGCCGTTCAACCCCACGACGCCGGATCGACTGGGGCTTAAGGCGGCCTATCACCAGCAGTGCACGGGCTGCCACCAGGAGCGCAATCAAGGGCCCACGGATTGCACGGGATGCCATGCCAAGAATGTCCCCAGCCACAAGGAACTGGTGAAGCTCCCCGACAATCCGGAACCGTCGGCGGTGACCCGAGAGTGCCTCAGGTGCCACGATGCCCAGGCCGAGGACATGCTCAAATCCGCTCACTGGCTTTGGAAAGGGCCATCTCCCCATACGGAGGGTCACGAGAAGAACATCCATCTGGGGAAGGCGACCAATACGATCAACAATTTCTGCATCGCCCTTCCGTCCAACTGGCCCCGCTGCACCAGTTGTCATGCGGGTTACGGCTGGAAGGACGCCACGTTCGACTTTTCGGACAAGACGAAAATCGACTGTCTCATCTGTCACGACACGAGCGAGAAATACGCCAAGGTGCCCACTGGAGCCGGCATGCCTTATCCGGAGATCAATCTGAAAGAGGTTGCTGAAACGGTCGGCAAGCCCAGCCGCAGGACCTGCGGGGACTGTCACTTCCAGGGAGGCGGCGGCGATGCGGTGAAGCATGGCGACATGAACAGCATCCTGTACTACCCGAGCCGCGACTGCGATGTGCACATGGGCGGCATGGACTTCCAGTGTCAGGACTGTCACAAAACCCGAAACCACAAGATCGCGGGTCGGTCGCTTTCGGTGCCTGTGGCGGAAGGGAGCCGCTCCTGCGAAAACTGCCACACCAGCCAGCCTCACAAGCATCATGCCGGCGAGGGGCACGAAGGTCACGACCTCCTCAACCACCATCTCAACCGGCATGTTCAACACATCGCCTGCGTGACCTGCCACAGTCCCGTCTATGCCAAGTGCAAGGCCACGAAGACGTGGTGGGACTGGTCCAAGGCGGGCGACAAGGAACGGAAACCCCAAAAGGACGAGTTCGGTATGCCCGACTACGACACCCTCAAGGGCGAATTCCGATGGAAGGAGAGCGCGGTGCCCGTTTATGCCTGGTATAACGGGAAGGTGCGCCGGCATCTCATCGGGGACCGGCTGACCTCGGACACAGGGGAAAAGCTCACCGAGCCCCTCGGGGCGTTCAGGGACCCCCGGTCCCGCATCACCCCCTTCAAGCTCATGGAAGGGCGCCAGATGGCCGATGCCGTGCACAACACCCTCATCGTGCCGCATCTTTTCGGCCCGGAGGGATACTGGAAGACCTTCGACTGGAACAAGTCCTTCGAAATCGGCATGCAGTCCGTGAACCTGCCTTACAGCGGACAGTACAAATGGGTGGACACGGTCATGTACTGGGGTCTCAACCACGAAACCATGCCGGCCCGCAATGCCCTGGGATGCTCCCAGTGTCACGAATCCCTCAAGGGGGAAAAGACCTGCAGCCGCTGCCACCAGGACAGCCGCGAGGTGAATTTCAAAAAGCTTTCTTCCTCGGGGACGGACTTTTCCTGGATGAAAGCCAGGGGGCGGGACGTATCCGGCCTCATTGGAAAGACCGATTACATCAACTTCAAAGCCCTGGGCTATGCGGGCGATCCCATTTTGACCGGTGGGCGGTTCAAGAAACTGCCCTTGGGCCACATGGGTGGCTCGGGAGATCGGGGCAAGGAGCCTGCGGGGGGCAACTGAGCGTTTGGATGCCCAGGCGATTCTCGGAAACCATGGTCAAAGGGGGCTTGTACCCCCGACCCACAACCAGGAAGGAGTCACGTATGTCCAACATGGATCTGAGCACCATCAAAGCCAACAGCGTCGTGGATGCGAGGGGGAGCGCCTGCCCTGGACCTCTTCTGGAGGCCAAGAAGGGCATCGGCAAGGTCAAGGTCGGTGAGATTCTCGAAGTCATCTCCAACGATCCGGGTACGAAAAACGACATTCCCGTCTGGGCCAAGAAGGTTGGGCATGAGTATTTGGGATACGTTTCCGGGGATGGATGTGACCGCCTTTTCATCGTGAGGAAGAAATAGATGTCCACACCCAGGCAACCCAGGATTCTCATTCTGGCGACCGAAAGTTGTGCCTACCTCGGCGCCAACGCCGTGGGGCAGGCACACGCTTCCTACCCGGCTAACACGACTATTCTGCGGGTTCGGGCGCCGGTCATGTTTCCCGAACGATTCTATCTGGACTGCTTTCGAAAAGGCATCGACGGGATCATCATCATGTCGTGCGGGGTGGAGTGCCCCTATGAAGGCGCTTACGAGGCTCTCGCGAAGCGGGTGGACCGCGTTTTCGAGCTCATGAAGCGGGAGGGGCTCGACGTGAGGCGCCTTCGCCTGACGTCCATCTGCACCGTCTGTACACGCTCTTTCCTTAAAGAAGTCCAGCAGATGAACGAGCTCCTGGCCGAGCTGGGTCCACCCGGAGCCGAGCGTTCCTCCTCAGCGGTCGCCGAAGCCGTGTAATGACGCTCCATCGAAAGGAAGGCCATGGGCACAAAACAACCATACACCTTTGACGCCCTCGTCCTGGGGGGGGGGATCGCGGGTCTTCAGGCTGCATTGGACCTGGCCGATCAGGGCTACAAGGTCGCCGTGGTGGAAAAGGACGCGTCCATCGGAGGCAAGATGATCCGTCTCTCGAAGGTCTTCCCGACCCTCGACTGTTCGAGTTGCATCACGACTCCCAAAATGGCCGCGGCCGCGCACCACGAAAACATCACCCTGTTCACCTACTGCAGCCTACAATCGCTGTCCCGAAACGGTGGCGGCGCCCTCACGGCTCTAGTACGCCAGAATGCGCGCTTCGTGGATGCGGACAAATGCATTGGGTGCCGCCAGTGTGAGTACGCTTGCCCGGTGCTCGTTCCCGACGCGGAGCAGGGGGGCTTTGCGGCGCGCAAGGCCGTCTACATTCCCTTTTCCAATGCCATACCGCCCATCGCCCTCCTAGACGCCGAAAACTGCATGTTGTGCGGGAAGTGCGAGAAGGTCTGCCCGACCCAGGCGGTGAACTACTTCCAGGAGGCGGAGAATTTC
>CAZGQL010000033.1:24520-27994 GCA_964527905.1 uncultured Syntrophobacteraceae bacterium | reverse complement strand
ATTCTGACGACGGGCTACGAGATCACTCCCATCGAAAACAAGCAACAATATGGGCAGGGGAAAATCCCCAACGTCATCACGGCCCTTCAGATGGAGCGACTGCTTGCGCCTCATGGGCCCTACAACCGCGTCCTGAGACCTTCGGATGGCAAGGAGCCCGACTCCATCGCCTACATTCAGTGCGCCGGCTCGAGGGACCGGAGCATGGGCATCCCCTACTGCTCGAGGGTCTGCTGCATGTACGCCATCAAGCAGGCCATGCTGTTGTCGGGCGCGCTGCCGCTGGCGGACATCACCATCTATTTTATGGACATCCGGGCCTTCGGCAAAGGCTACGAGCAGTTCTTCCAAAACGCCATGGCCATGGGGATCCAGTTCGTCCGGGGCAAGGTGGCGTCCATCAGCGGCGGTGAGGACGGCAAGGTGCTCCTCCGCTATGAGGCTCAGGATGCCGAAGGGGGTGTCCAGGTGGCCGAGCATGACCTGGTCGTCCTGTCTCTTGGCATGACGCCGGGATGGGATCCGCAGGAATCGAGCGGGGTCACCACGGCACCGGACGGCTTCATTCACAGTATGTCCCCCAAGATCTCCCCGGTTCTGACCGACGTGGAGGGAGTCTTTGCCGCGGGGGCGGCCCTAGGCCCCAAGGACATCGTGGACACTATCGTGGAAGCCGGTGCAGCCGCTATGGCCGCATCGCGATACCTGCGCGGGACCTATGGAGCCCGGGCCCATTAACGGCGAAATATCCGGGAGCACAGGGAGTATGTGTGATGGCTCAGGAAAAGCGAGAACAGCCTGAACGGGCCGAGCGCAAAATCGGCGTCTACATCTGCCACTGCGGGGGCAATATCTCCGACCACGTGGACGTGGAGGCGGTGTGTGAGGAGGCCAGGCAAATCCCCGGCGTGACGGTCGCTCGAACGAACATGTTCATGTGTTCGGATCCGGGTCAGGAGCTCATCATCGAGGACCTCAAGAGTGGAGCGGTGGATCGGGTGGTCGTGGCATCGTGCGCTCCGAGCCTCCACGAAGAAACCTTTCGACGCGCCATGCAACGCGCGGGTGTGAATCCCTATGTTTATGAGCATGCCAACATCCGCGAGCAGGTGAGCTGGGTCCATCATGGAGCTCCGGCCACCGCCAAGGCTGCTCGGCTCATCTCCGCCGCGGCGGCCAAGGCCTCCACTCTCAAACCCCTCGATCCGATCCGCGTGGAGGCCAAACCCCACGCCACCGTGGTCGGGGCCGGTATTGCCGGCCTCAAAGCAGCCAAGGACCTGGCTGAACAATCCATTCAGGTCGCCCTAGTGGAGAAGTCGCCCTTTTTGGGTGGAAGAACCGCCCATCTGGACCGGCTCGCACCCACGGGAGAGCGGGCCGCCGATCTTGTGGCAGGACTTGTCGACGAGGTTTTGGCTCATCCCGGAATCACGGTCTACCCGTGTACCGAGGTGACCGGTTTCGAGGGTTACATCGGTAACTTCGGTCTGACGCTCACCCGCCGTCCGCCTGAGCCCCCCTCAGGACTGGACCGCTCCCGGGATGAAGCGTTGCCGGGCCGTACGGATGGATCCTTTATTCCCTTTGTCGGAGTCGTCGGCCCGGATCTGCCGACGCGCGAGGAGCAAATCACCGTCGAGACCGGGGCCGTCATTCTGGCCACGGGATATCGTCCCTACCTGCCGCGCTATGGTGAATACGGCTACGGCGAGTTCGAAGAGGTGGTGACCCTCCCGGATTTTCTCAAGATGCTGGCAGACGCCGACGGGGGTGATACCCTGGTGCTCAACGGGCGTGAGATCCGACACCTTGCCATGATTCACTGTGTGGGGAGCCGCCAGATTCCCGGCGTTCACCAAGAGGACGAAAACGGAAACCTTAACGAGCACTGTTCGCGCACCTGCTGCAGTTCCACCCTCCATGCAGCACGTCTGGTCCGGCTCAGGTGTCCCAAAACCCGCGTGTACGAATACTATCGAGATATCCGGACCTACGCGCGGGGGCAGGAGGAGCTGTACACCGAAGCCGCACGGAACAAGGTGGTCTTTTTTCGCTTCGAACCCGACTCGCCGCCATCGGTGAGCCGCAGCCGGGCTCGGGGGGGCTCTCCCCTGACCGTCACGGTAGCGGACACATTGACTTTTGGTGAACCAATCGAGGCGCCGGCGGATCTCGTGGTCCTTTCGGTCGGCATGGAGCCCAACGACGTGTCGGATCTGGTCGGCATGATGAAGCTTCCTGTGGGATCCGATCGTTTCCTTCAGGAAGTGCACCCCAAGCTGCGGCCCGTGGAGCTGGCCGTTTCAGGGATCTTCCTGGCCGGGACCTGCCAGGCGCCCATGGATGTCGGCGAGGCATGCTCGGCGGCCTCGGCGGCGGCAGTGAAAGCCACCGCACTCCTCTCCCGGGGCTTCGTGGAACTGGAGCCATTCATTGCCGAGGTGGACTTGGAAAGATGCACAGGCACCGGCGCCTGCGTCGAGGCCTGCCTGCGTGAGGGGGCCCTGACCATGGTGGAGATGGAGCTGGCCGGAGTGGTGGTGCGGCGTCCATGGGTCAACCCGGCCCTCTGCCTCGGTTGCGGAGCCTGCGTGGCCGTCTGCCCTGAGAACGCCATCGATGTCAATGGATGGACCCTGAGGCAGTACGAAGACATGGTGGACCGCATCGTGTCTGATCAGGTGGCTGCTTGACGGCAGTGAAAGGACCATGGAATGAGCGAGACCAGCAAAAACATTGTCGAGCCCCGGAAAGAGGCCATGAAGACGCTCCGTGAAGCCCGCCGGGACATCATTCAGGCCGCCGCCCTGCGGGTGAAAAACCAGAAGAGAGAGATGGACGCGATTCGGGAAGCTCTCCACGACGGAGGCCGGACGGTTCCCGAACTGGCGGGGCAAACTGGAATGGACTCCTCTACGGTTCTGTGGTTTGTGGCGACTTTGAAAAAATACGGCGAAATCGTGGAGGGCGAAAAGGACGGCAGCTACTTCCGCTATGAGCTCGTGCGGCATGCGGTGGAAACACACGCTTCGGGTGCTCCGTCAGCTGAGAAAGGATGATTCATGGCCAGAGTGGATCCCTCCTTTGCCGATGAGGTCGAGCGATTCAGCCCGAACTCGAGCCTCGAATGTTTCAACTGCGGCACCTGCGCCGCCATTTGCCCACTGATCTACGAGCATTTCCCGCGCAAAATGATCCGATACGCTCAAATCGGAGCGCGGGACCGGATCCTCGAAAACGCTCAGGATCTCTGGCGTTGCCTGCACTGCGGCCTGTGCACCCAAACCTGTCCCCGAGGGGCCAACCCCGGGGATCTCATCATGGGGCTGCGCCGTTTTGTTCTCAACCATTGGAGAAGATACTCCGGCGCATCGCATTGACTGGTGCTCTCTCGGCGTCTCTGTGTCTCGGCGAGAGAAGGCTCGTGAGAGTTGATTGTGGAGGAAACCTGGTCATGTATCACCCCAAGGT
>CAZGQL010000033.1:9962-24510 GCA_964527905.1 uncultured Syntrophobacteraceae bacterium | reverse complement strand
GACCGGTCTCCTCATCATCGATCTCATCGCCGGCAACCTCGAGAAGTCGCGCAACCCTTTCGGGGTATCCAACCCCGTTCTCAACAGCTGGTGGAAGGACATCCCCCTTCGAAGGGAAGGGGAAGCGATGCTTTACACCGGGCTCATGTATCAGTCCATCCCCTACATCCAGCGGATGACGGCACAGCTGGCCCGCTTCGAGGACACCTACTGGGCAAAGTTTCTGTTTCTGGGAGGCTACGTCCCTGTGTTTGCAGCCAGCCTCGCTTTCCGTTTTATGGCGCCGGCAACCCAGAAGAAAAAGTTCAACGCCATCGTCCGGGATATCCACCAGCTGCTGGTCAAGTCCAACGTAGACTTTTTCTATCGCCCCGAGCTCGACTTCTACAGCGGCATTTTGCTCTACGATCTGGGGGACGTGGAGGGCTTTGCCCGTCACGCACGATTCGTTACGGCCGCTTTGAAAGCCAAGGGCATCCAGAAGCTCATCACCGTGGACCCGCACACGACTTACGCCATCAAGGTCCTCTATCCTGAATATGCCGGGGAGAGCTTTGAGGTGAGCACGTACTTCGAACGTTTGAACTTGAAGGTGAGAAACGGCACTCAGAGGGTTGCTCTGCACGATCCCTGTTTCTATGGCCGTTACCTTGAGCTCTCGGATGTTCCGCTCAAGGTGCTGGAGCATCTGGGAATCGAGACGGTTCCCGTGAGAAACTCAGGAAAATTTACTCATTGCTGCGGAGGGCCTGCGGAATCGATCTCTCCGCGGCTCACCGAGGAAGTTTTGGGGAGGAGGGTTGAAGAGCTTCGGGAGACGGGCGCACCGGTTGTGGCCATGTGTCCGATCTGTCTGGGCAATCTCCTTCGGGCCGGAGTTCAGGCCGAGGACCTTTCCACCCTGGTGGCACGGTGTGCGTGAGTTCCAGTGGTTCTGGCGTCGACTGCAACAACAATAAGGAGAAGGAAATGGCAGACAAGGAGAAGATCATATACATCGTGACCCATGCCGGTGAGGACCCCGAGCGGGCCTCACTTCCGTTCGTGCTGGCGAGTGCCGCCCAGGTCATGGAAGTCGAAGCGGTGGTGGCCTTGCAGGGAACGGCCGTCTATCTCGCCAAAAAGGGCTATATTGAGCACGTTTTCGCCGCAGGTCTCCCCCCCTTGCAGGACCTCATTGCCAATTTTCTGAGGGAGGGAGGCAAGTTACTGGTTTGCGTCCCCTGCATTAGAGAGCGGAAGATTGACGAAGCGGACCTCATCGAGGGCGCCACGCCCACGGCGGCAGCGGCTCTAACCCAGGAAATCCTCAGCGCCAATGCAACACTGGTCTACTGAGGGAGTGCGGCGTCACTCAGGAGCTCATCATGCAGGCCGACGAAAAGCTCGATCTTTGTGGATTCATCAAACCCTATTGCCTGCTGCGGTGCAAATCGGTCCTGGCATCGATGAAACTTGGTTCCATCTTGGAAATCCGGGTCGGCGATCCGGAAACGTACAGTGACCTGCTGACCATCCTCGATCGCAGCGGGGAAGAGGTGTTGAGCAGCAGGAAAAGAAAGAAGGATTTTCTGATCCGCGTGCGCAAGAATTGGGAAGGCCGCGACGGGCTTCTCACAGAGCAGGATTCATGAACAATGGCGCATCATAAGATATTGATCCACATTTCCGACCGAGACAAATGGGCTGCGGCCGTCAAGATGGCCTTGGCCTCAGTGGGATCCGTTGAATCGGGCACAGTGGAGGTGGTCATCGTGGCGGATGTCTTTGCGGGGGCGGTCTGTTTGGCCTGTGACCGCAATCTTCGGTCCGAGATGGAGGCGTTCTGTGCGGCCGGACACCGGATTCTCGCGTGCGAGGAGTCCTTGCGAATCCTGAACATGCGCCCGGAAAACTTACCGGAGTTCATCGTGCGAGTGCCGGTGAGCTTCATGGAAATCGTGGCGCTCCAGGATGCCGGATTCCATTACATCAAGCTCTGAAGTGCTCGTGAAGAGGGAAAGCGGCAGGTAGGGAAGAATCTTTAAGGAAAGGAGGTGACAACATGGGCAAGATGCTTTTCATCATTTCCAACGGTTTCGAGAAGGCGGGGCGGGCCACGCGCGCTTTTCAGTTCGCCAAGGTGGCGTGCGAGAAAGGCCACGATGTCAAGGTGTTCCTTATCGATGACGCCATCCACTGGGCGCAGCTCGGCATGGCTGAGGGCGTGCGCGCCTCCACAGGAGAGGAGATGAAGCCTTTCATCGACTACCTGATGGCGAACGGGGCGGAGCTTTTCGCCTGCAAGGCCTGAGTGGACCATCGGTATTTATCCCCCGATGAAATGGTTCCGGGGGTACGCATCGAAGGGGCTCCGTTTCTCATTGACCTGATGACGGACTATCAGACCATGACCTTCTAGGCGTCGCTCGAAAATCGGAGATCAGCGGTGAGAGGTCGGAGACCGAAATCTCTGTGTGTGTCTTCGTTCTCGAGCGTTCGAGATCCTTGAGTTAAACTAGAGATTGGAAGCAGACTTTTGGTAATGGGGTCATTAAACTCCTCTTCACGATAAACCAGGGGCGGCAGCCAGGAAACTGAACCGCAGGGATTGTTCCGGGCGGTAGGTTTTGCTGCATCAACCCCAATTCCGCCGATCCTTGCTGACAGCGAGGAAGACCTGAGGGCCATGGGAGAGGCTGGTTGAAAGCTCGAATCGTCACACGCTGCGCTGACCACTGTTCAAAACAGTTGATGCGAACATGCGAAGGCCTCGCTACCAGGTCATGGAAGTACTTCAGGAAGAGTGGCGTCTCCTGGGGCTGCTCTTCCTGGCCCTCCTCCTTCAGAGCCTGATTTCCATAGTCGAGCCTTGGCCGCTGCCGATCATTTTCGACCACATGATGCTGGATCAGCCGGCGGCCGGACTACTCGTGCGGACGCTCGGCCCCTTCTTGGACGGCGTGAGTCGGCATCTGCTGACGGTCATGGTTTCCGTCCTCGGGGGGGGCGCCCTCGTCAATGCCGGAACCCTCTACGTCCCAACCATCGTCCTGTCGAGGCTCACCCAGCGTATCGTCAACAAGCGTGGGGTGCGGCTCTTTCCCCCCAGCCCCTCGATCTTCCCCTGGTCTGCTTCCATCGCCTGGGCTCCGGAGAAATCGTCTCACGCACCACGAGCGATACGGCGGACATGCAGGCCCTGGTGGAAGGGGGGACGGTCCTCGCATTCAGAAGCATTCCCACCGTCGCTGGGATCTCGGTCATCATGCTTTCTGATCCCGAGAAGGGCGTCGAGAGACTTCCAATGTCAGCGGATTGCAAATAGGGCTTGCTTTCCGCGCCATCAACGCCCATATAGTCATCCTGAATGGGTTTGGTTCCTACAACAAGCATTTTCTTACAGAGAGGAGAAACCATGACAAAGGCCGATCTCGTAGCGCTCGTCGCCGAAAAGGCAAAGATCACCAAGAAGAATGCCGATGCTGCCGTCGGAGCTTTCATGGAGGCGATCTCTGGGGCCTTGGCCAAGGGCGAGGGGGTCTCGCTTGTTGGCTTTGGGTCGTTCAAGGTCGCCGAGCGGGCGGCAAGAGAAGGACGGAATCCCAGAACCGGCGAGGCCATCAAGATTGCTGCAGCGAAGACGGCCAGGTTCTCTCCCGGAAAGGCTCTCAAGGACCTCCTGAATCCGGCACCCGCGCCCAAACCTGCGCCCGCCAAGGCGGCAGCCAAACCCAAGAAGAAGAAATAACAACGGTCTCGAGCGTTGCGTTCCGTCGCGGCTCTCCCCGTCTGCCTGCGCACCCGATTGTTCGGCAGTCGTCGTTCGGTCAAAGCCCCGCCCGATTCCATTCGGCCGGGGCTTTCCATTTCGGTCCCGCGGCAGCGGGTCTGGAGTCGGCGATGCGGGAATCCTCAAAGTCGTGAGCGTCTTTCGGCGCATTGGAGAGGGTCATGATGAGAGCGTTGGCTATCAACGGGAGCCATCGTGGGGGCAAGAACACCGCGACCATGTTGAAACTGGTCCTGCACGAACTGGAATCCGGGGGCGTGAGCACGGAGCTGGTCGAACTGTCGGAATTGAGGATCTCGTTCTGTCGGGCCTGCAACCGATGTCTCAGGAAAACCGAATGCAGCATCCAGGACGACGATGTCCCACGGGTCGGCGAGGCCATGCGGGCCGCGGACGCGATCGTGATCGGGTCCCCCGTTTACTTCGGGAACGTCACCGGGATGCTCAAGACCTTCATGGATCGAACCCGCTGGATGCACATGAAGGAAAACCTGCTGGACGGAAAGCTCGGCGCCGCACTCACCCATGCGGGGCTCCGGAACGGGGGGCAGGAGATGACGCAACTCCTCATGGAGCGCTATCTCCAACACCTGGGTCTTCAGGTCGTTGAGGCGAGGGACCCGCGTTCGGGGGTCTATAATCTGGGACCCATGGGGACCCTGTTCGAGGGTCTGGAGGGAGACGAGCCTCGCTGGAAGCGGGGGGTCATGGAAGACGGGTTGACGGTCAGGATGTGTCACATCTTGGGTCAGAACCTGCTGCGGCGGCTCCAAACCTCCCGTGTGGCGCATCCGAGCCGGCTGTCTGGGAGAGGATCCAGGGGATGACGGACAGTCTTTGGGAAATCCTCGCTCACTTGGCGATCGGCATGGCCGCGGGGGGGCTGATCGGTTTGGAGCGGAGCTACAACGGCCACGCGGCCGGCTTTCGCACGCACACCCTCGTCTGCATGGCGTCGAGCGTGCTCATGCTGATCGCGATTTATCAGAAGGACTGGTTTTCGCCCTCCCTCATCGAAAACGTGCGCATCGACCCGACCCGCATGGCCCAAGGGATCATGACGGGCATCGGTTTTCTCGGCGCGGGTGTCATCATGAGGGAGGGTCTCTCGATTCGAGGTCTGACAACGGCGGCCTCCATCTGGATCACGGCGGCCATCGGGATTCTGGCAGGGGTTGGGTTTTACAGCGCCGTCATCATGGTCACGGCCCTGACCCTCGTGACCCTGACGCTGTTTCGTTGGATCGAATCGAGACTGCCGTCCTTGATTTATGCGCAGTGCTCCCTACGCCTGGCCGCCAACGCTTCCTTTACGGAGGAGGAACTGCGGGCTTTCATGGCGCGGCACGGGTTCGCCATCCTGAAGCTGAGTTACGCATCCGATCACGCGGGGGGAAAAGGCTTCCATTACCACATGATGATTCGCACCCGAAGACGACGGCGCTTTGAAGAACTCTCCAAAAGCCTTCTCGGGCTCAAGACGATTTCCGAGTTCAAGATCTCCTTGACGGGCGATTGAGCGGCGATGACGGCCCCGTGACCGGCATCAGCGATCCTTCGGTTTCCTCCGGGGATTTCCCGGCTTGATGTCGATGTCCCTTACCTGGATCCGTCCGCCCTCGATTTGGATTTCCCGTGCCCAATCCTTTCCCGGAGAATCGTCCGAGGCGAGGTAATACTTCGCTCCGCCCCAGTTGGGCCAAATCCCAGACACATGTTTGTGTCCGAACAGGACCACGTCCACCTTGCCATGGATCGTTCTGGCAAGATCCCGGGCATCCGTCAGCATCATGAAGGGATTGTTGTGCATGAAGGGATGGTGATGGAAGTAAAGCAGCTTGGGGATCTGGGTGGTGGAGGGATCGTCTAGGATCCTGCGTAGATAACCCAGTTGTTCCGTTCCGATCTCCCCGCAGGCAAAATCGAAGGGATGATCCGTCTCAAGGTTCGAATCGAGGGCGATCAGCATGACTCGGTCCGGACCCTCCTCAAGGCAATGAACCACCGGTGTGTTGTCTCCCATGAAGGAGCCCCCCTGCTCGAGCCGTGAGGCCAGCATTTCATCGAACCGGTGTGCCCGCTCCCTGCTGTAGAAATTGCCCGCCGCGCCGAAGTCGTGGTTTCCCGGCGCGACGAAGACATTTCCTTTGAAGGGGCTGAGCGCCTCAAAGGCGTTGTCGTATTGTCGGGCATGGCCGTCATCGGTGATGTCGCCGGTGACAATCAGTTTATGTTCGGGATAGCGGTCCTTGATGGTTTTGAGCAGGAGATTCGCCGCCTGGTTCTTCTCCTGATCTCGATGGAAATGCAAGTCGCTGATATGGATGAATCGCATGGGTGTTCTCCCTTCCATTCAAGCGGAACGGAACCATGCCCGGTCGTTGCGCCGGGATGCCGAAACGCTCGGACATTCGGGGCGACCGGGGACCTTGGGGCTCACGGCAGTGCTGCCGCGGGTTCGTGGGTGAGGCGAACTGGCACTGCATCCATGCGGAATCGGGGATCGGAAAGCGGAACGGAAATCGTGGCTCACGGTGCCGGAGCGCATCTGGCCCTACTATGAACCCAATCGGTTGAAGAAACAAGACCGAATGCAACCCAAGGACCGTCCTTGAGCCAGTCCGGTGGAGGGGCACCCCGTCTAAGGATTCATGCCGGGACTGTTTTGGGCCGATGTATGTTGTGTTTGCTCGCGCCCGGCGTGGCAGGCACGCCGGAGTGTCGCTCGCGCCCGGTCATGGCGCGGCCCGAGGCTGCTCCTGTCCCGATGAACCCTAGAAATGAGAAGGAACGATTCGATGTCGGCATTTTCCTGGAGTGACAAGTACAGCGTGAACATTAGAGAGATCGACGATCAGCATAAGAAGCTCATCGGCCTGGTCGACACGCTCCACACCGCCATGCGGCAGGGCCAAGGCAAAGCGGCGCTCGACAGCATTCTCCGCGATCTCATCCAGTACACGCGGACACACTTCGCCGCAGAGGAACGCCTGATGAAGCTCAATGGCTACCCCGATTACGAGGCACACAAGGCAAAGCACGACAAGATGACCGACAAGGTGGCCTACATCTACCGGGACTACCAGGACGGGAAGGTCAGCATGACTCTGGAGGTCATGAAATTCTTACAGGATTGGATCGACAAGCACATTCTGAGCACCGACAAGCAGTACGCACCGTACTTGAACGCCAAGGGAGTGTCCTGAGGGTCGGAGGGGCCGCGATCCACCGCGGCCGTTTACGAAAGATCAGCCATGCCTGTCCGGGTCCGAGGGGAGACGATTCGGGCTGGCAGCGATCCAAGAGAATGTGGAGAGCCGGGCGGGGCCTCGTTGCCCCGGCCCGGCTTTGTCTTTTTCGGGGACGCTGAAAGCGCTTGGCATAAGGGAACCCTTGACGAGGGCCTGAATCCTGGGCTAAAAGTATCTTGCATGCAATCAATTTGGATCGACTTTGGGGGGCGGAAGTTCCGGATAGAAGCAGAAGGGAGGCATCATGAGGGTGGAGGAGTGCATTTTTTATCTTCTCGCCAAATGCAGTCAGGCGGGAGCGCGGTATTGGGGGCAGAAGGCGACTTCCTTCGGGGTGACGCCGGTTCAGGCGATGGTTCTCGCCTTCCTGGCCGAGGAGGACCATGTCACCTCCCGCAACCTTGGCGAGCGCACGATCCTGGACAGCGCGACACTGACCGGCATTTTGGATCGTCTGGAGGGAGCGGGCCTCGTTGAACGACGATCCAATCCGGAAGACCGTCGGGCGATCTTGATTTGCCTGACATCCGAAGGGCGGGCGGTTGCCGATTCGCTCGGGTCCGCCATCGAAGAAGCCAACCGGGAATTCCTGCAAGAGCTGAGCGATGAAGAGGTGGGGATGCTTCGGGGTTTGCTCAAGCGGTTGCTCCGGCGTTTCCGCTGAATCCGGTTACCCCTCGACGGGGCGGTGGCGATGGATGGGTAGGCGAGTCAATGGGGGTCCAGGCATGCGGCTGGACGGGGCGACGGTGGATTGCGCGTTCGAACAGGAGGCTTCAGGATGATGGGAACGGAATCCGTACTGGTCAGTCAGGAGGGCGGCGTCGCAACGGTGCGGCTCAACCGGCCTGAGTGTTTCAATGCGTTCAACGAGGATCTCGTGGACACGTTTGCCGCGCTTATGGTCCGCCTCGGAGCCGATCGAGGCGTGCGCGCCGTGGTCCTTACCGGGGAGGGGAAAGGGTTTTGCGCCGGCGGTGATCTCAAATGGGCGCTGTCCGTTTCTGGGGGGCCTTCCGTGGCGTTTCGTGCGTTGGCCGCTCGATTCCATCTGGGCATCCAGGAAATCCGGCGCATGCGCAAGCCCGTGATCGCCGCCATCAATGGCATCGCCGCCGGCGGAGGCTTTTCCCTCGCCCTGGCCTGTGATTTCCGCGTGATGGCGAAATCGGCCGTTTTGCGACAGGCGTACACGTCCAATGGTTTGAGCATCGATGGCGGTGGCTCCTTTCTGCTCCCTCGCCTGGTCGGACTGGCGCGTGCCATGGAAATCATGGCCTTCGACCCTCCCATCGATTCGGACCAGGCCCTGGCCTGGGGTCTGGTCACCCGGGTCGCCGACGACGGGCGGGCCTTGGAGGAGGCGATCCGCATGGCCTCGCAACTGGTGGAGGGGTCCCTCCATTCGTTCGCCTGGTCCAAACGGCTGCTTACGGATTCCTTTGACACTTCCTTCGAAACCCATTTGGAACGGGAACGAGAGGGTCTGGCGAGTTGCGCCGGCCACCCGGAGGGGATGGAGGGACTTCGGGCCTTCGTGGAAAAGAGAAAACCGGCTTTTCGTTCCTGCTAGCCGCCAATCTTCAAACAAAGGATTAGATGATGACACAGTCGGTGTATCGTGATCTTCTGGGCGTGATGCAGTCCCGAGGCGGTCCCTATGCGGGATTGGATGTGCCGGAGTTTTTCGCCCTAGTGGAGGAGCTATTTACGCCCGAGGAGGCGGAGGTCAACAAGGTGCTGACGCGCAAGCCCGCGACCGCTGGGGAGATCGCTGCGAGGCTGAATCGAACGGAGGCGGAGGTCAAGGCGCGTCTTGAGGCCATGGCGGACAAGGGGTTGTGCGGGATTGTGAGATCAGGAGCTGAGGTGCTGTATCAGGGGCTTCCCTTCATGCCCGGGATCTTCGAGTATCATTTCATATCGGGAAGAGAATCCGAGCGTGACAGGAGACTGGCCCAACTGATCCATGCCTATCAGAAAGCCTATGAGGCCGCACGCGGAATCCAACCTATTTCCTACCCCGTGACGCGCGTCATTCCCGTATCACGCACCATCCAGGCGGGGAACGTCATCCACACGTACGATCAAGTGCTCACCTATATCGATAAGTACGACTCGATCGCCGTTGGGACCTGTTACTGCCGTCAAGCGGCGCGCCTTAGGGGGGAGGACATCCACGGGATGCCGCTTTCCGTGTGCATGTGGTTTGGCGGCATCGCCGACCAAATGGTCGAACGGTTGGGGGGACGGCGTGTGGACAAGGAAGAAGCCCGTCGGATTGTGGATGAGGCCGAGGAAGCAGGTTTGATCCACATGAGCCGGAACACGACCGAGGACATCGATTTCATGTGCAATTGTGACCGATGGCACTGTGAGGTGGTCTCGCAGGTGCTCAAGCAGCCGAAACCGGGGTGGGTGTTCAATTCGGGATTTCAGCCGGTCTTCGATGGGTCCCGCTGCCTGGCCTGCGGGACCTGCCTGGATCGATGCCCCGCGGACGCCCTTCGCCTGGAAGGGGAACCATCCCTCCCGCGGGTCGAGCTGGATCGCTGCTTCGGCTGTGGCGTGTGCGCGACGGGATGCCCGGAGCAAGCCATCGGGATGGATGCGAAGGCCAATTTTCCGGTACCGCCGAAGGATACCAAGGAACTGGTGGCGGCACTCAAGGCCAGCGCTCAGCGCCGCCCAACCTGACGGGCTGTTTCGAATGGCTCATTCGGCTGACGGAGTCCCGGGCGACTTCCACCCCGCCGCTGCGGCCTCCTGCGACCATGGTTCCTGCAGGAGCGGGGTTTCCCCCTCTGGGTCGATCTTTTCGTGGCGGCGTTGTCTTGCTCAGTTCCCGAGGGCCTCTTTCGCCCCGTGCTGGGTGAAGAGACAAACGGAGGGCTTTCGGTCCCGTTTGAAGGTCACTTGAGGGGGGTGAGGGTTTCGGATCCCTTCCCGTTGGCCCAGACGCCCTTGAGGACCCCTAGGGGAGTGAGGGTGTAGGTAACGACGCCCCCTTCGCCTGTCGGGCCCTTCCAGGTGACGGTCAAGGTGTTGCCAGCCAGGGACCCGCTTCCCGAGAACGTCTGTTTGCCGATGGTCCAGGTCATGCTCCAGCGGCTGTCCCGGCGCGCAATGGTCGCGACTCCGTGGTACGTCGAACCGTTGGGATTTGTCCCCTCGACCGAGTATTTCCCCTCGATCTTTGCAGGGCCGGCCTTCGGTTGCCCCGAAGTCGTCGGTGATCCGGATTGGGGCAATAGGCCGGTCAGGAGCGCCCGTGCCCGCTCGTTGCTCGGATTGAATGCAAGAGCGTCCTGGAACAGGCGGTTAGCCTGCTGGGTGTTGCCAAGCTTAGCATAGGCGAAGCCAAGGTTAGTGAGTACGTCGTCCCGGTTGCGGGGCATGTGAGCAAGGCAGGCTTCGAGGTTTCGAACGGCCCCGGCGTAATCCCCTTGGGCCACCTGCAGGCTGCCCAGCTCAAAATAGGCTTCGCCGGCCTGGGGATTCACCCTCAAAGCGGCTTCGTAGTGTTCTATGGCCCGCGGGTAGTCCTTCTGGAACGATGCGAGCCGCGCCAACATGAGGCGGCTTTCGTAATGGTGGGGCTCGATGGTGAGGGCTTCCTGAAGCAGGCGCTGGGCCATGCCGGGGTTGTGGACGAAATGCTTGCCGGCCTCCAGGAGCAGGGCATCCAAAGATTTCCCCGCTTCCTCACGTGTCGGTGGCGACGGCTCGGGGGGGCTCGACGGAGCCTCCGACATGGGAGGGGTCGAGGGCGGCTGCGCGATGGGAGGGGCGATAGAGACTGGAGCGCTCTGGTGGGTGGGGCGCAGGGTGACGTAAAGGATAAAGCCCGCCGCCAGCACCAGGAGCAGGAGGGCCGCAATACCCAGTGCACGTGAGCTTGCCTGCACCTTGTGGGAATCCTTCCCGACATGGGAGGGTGGACTTGGCTCTGGGGGTTCCGTCTCCGACAATGCCGATGCGTCCTTGGGCATGTCGACAGGAAGGGAATAACTTGGGTCCTTGTGGGATGGTTTCCCTTGAACCGGCGGGGATTGCCTCGAGACCGCCTCAGAATCCGGCGTATGCGGCGCTACGATCTCTTCCCGGTGAAGTCTTTCGGGCGTCCTCGCCTCGGCAGGTGCTGCCAAAGCCGTCGGGGCATCCACGAAAGGGGCTGTTGCCGACAGGGTTGCCGTGTGATGTTCCCTTTGCACCGTGAGCCGTTCCAGGTGCTGGCGCAGAGCATCGTGCATTTCCGCGGGACTCTGATAGCGTTCGGCTGGGTCCTTGGCCAATGCCTTGAGGGTGATGGCCGACATGGGAGGAGAAATGCACGGATTCACTTCGATGGGGGGCACTGGGTCCACCTGCAGGATCTTGAAAGTGAGGGTGGCCGTTGTGTCTCCGGGGAAAGGCTTCTGGCCGGTGAGGATTTCATAGAGCACGGCCCCGGTCGAGAAGATGTCCGAACGGATGTCCACCCTTTGACCTGAAATCTGCTCCGGAGACATATAGAACGGGGTTCCCAGGACCATGCCGGTGACGGTCATCGAAAGCGAGGGAAGCTTGGCGATGCCGAAATCCATCACTTTCACGCGGCGGTCCTCGGTAAGCATGATGTTGGAAGGCTTGATGTCCCGGTGAATGATGTTTTCACGCCCGGCAGCCTGGAGGGCCGACAGGACTTCCATTACAACGGGGATCGCTTCGATTTCCGGCAGGGTTTTGCGCTCTTCGAGGATTTGGGCGAGCGTCCTCCCCCGCACGTACTCCATGCAGATGTACTGAAGATCCTCGTTTTCGCCGTAGCAGTGAATCGTCACAATGTTCGGGTGAGACAACCTCCCAGCAGCCTTGGCCTCCTGAATCAGCCGCTTCCGAGACTCCTCCCTCGAAACCTTTTCGATCTCGCTCCATCCCTCGTCACAGCCTTTCGGGATGACCTTGAGGGCCACCGTTCGCGCAAGGACGGAGTCGAATGCTTGGAAGACCATTCCCATGGCTCCCCTCGCGATGTAGCGCTCGACTCGGAACTGGTCGATTTGCTTGCCGACAAGGCTCTCGGGCGTCGTCATGGCGGGTGTGTCCTCCTGGGCGCGTTCCCCCATGTTCTGGATGGAATGGCAGGGGGGGGCCTGGTTGGGAATATTAGCGGCTGCCTGCGGACGGGTCCAGTGTTTCGTTGCTGGGAGGCTCACCGGCGGGGAGAGGGGAGGCGGCGATTCAGGTGCGCCGTGAAGAACAAGTGAGGAGGTGTAGGCTGATGAGGCTCTGAACGCGGGGCAGACAGCCCGCGTTCAGGGCCGTTTGAGGCGTCGGCCGGCTAGGGTGGCGTTCTAGCGGATTGGGAGACCTTGGTCGACACGGCCTCGTTCAGTCAAAATCCGGAGCGCTATACGAGGACGCGCCATGGCCATCCGACCGTTTCAACCTTGGCAGGCCGGCTGATTCCGGCGGGTTTCCCTTCAGATCCTTCTCGTCGTCGAATACACCATCCATCATGAATGACGTGGGCCTTTCCGCGGAGTTCCGGTACACGGCGGCTTTGCCGCCAAACCTCAGGATGCCCAGCTTGCGAAGCAGATCCAGAATCCTCACTTGCTCCTCCTGTCACATGTCGGAAAAAAAACAGTCTCTGCCAGGCGCACCGAAGCGAAAAGACGGTGCCCATGGGCAGTGCATCATGGAATCGCCACGAACCGAAGCGCTCGGTCACTGGCGGGTTCCCCAAACCATACGGAAGGTCGTGCGGATTTCATGAGACATACCTTGCTGTGGCGACCGGGGGCAGGGTCATGCTATAGTAAGTTGCATGCCGCTTTGCCCGGGGTCAGAGGGGCGTGCGAAGGACGTCTTTGAGCCGGGGCCATCCGGACGATGAAACGCCCTTTGGATGTGCCGCTGCTTGCCTGGCTTCGGGAGTATCGGAGCCTTGACGCTCACCCCCATCACAACCGAGAGGCAGCGTGAAACTCACCATTTTCAGGCGCATCATCCTGGTTCAAAGCACCCTATTTGCCCTTGTGGTGGTTCTCAGTTTCTACGCCTTCGTTCACTTGGAACAGATCAACCGTGTCAACACCGACATCTTGACCGTGGATACCTTCTACATTCAGGAAGCGAAGCGCCTGATCAGGATCTTCCTCGCGGAAATGAGGAATGCGGAAAAGTATCTCGTGCTGCGGGACGGCGATCTGTATGCGAAATTCATGCAGGGCAAAGCGGATGCCTTGGAGGCTCTCGCGAAGATCGAGGGATTGGCGGACTCGGCGCGCGAGCGGGAGCTGATCCAGGAGATCAGGCACTTTCATGACCGTTACGAGCAGGGATTGAAATTTCCATCGGACGAGGTGGACCCCTGGAAGCAAGCGCGATCCGATATCAGCGATTCGTTGATCCAAAACATCAATGAGCTCATCTTGATCCGTGAGGCCATGATCGAGCAGAAGACCACCGCCGCGCGGGACCAGGCCTTGCGGGCCTCCCGCATGATCGCCTGGTCTGCGCTTGGAGGCATGCTGGCGGCCTTCATTTTGGCCTATCATCAGGCACGGAGTATTAGCAAGCCTCTCAACAGGCTGGCTCTGGAGATGCGCCGGCTCGGCAAGGGCAAGCCCGTGCGGCCGCTTCGTTTCCGTTCGCCTCCCGAGGTGGAGGGATTGGCGACCACCTTCTATTGGATGGCGGAGGAGCTCGCCCAGCTCGATCGCATGAAAGCCGATTTCACCGCCCGCGTGTCCCATGAACTGCGGACCCCCCTCACAGCGATCCGGGAGGGGACGGCCCTGCTGCTCGAGGAGATTCCCGGTCCCATCACGCCGGCTCAGGCGGAGATCCTGGCTGTCGTCCGGAACCACAGCGACCGCCTGTATTCGACCATCTGCTCCATTCTGGACCTCTCGAAAATGGAAGAGGAGTTGATGGAATATGAGTTGACCGCCTGTGATCTGACGACTCTGATCCAGAGGAGCATCGGGAACCTCGCCTTGATCGCCCAAAAGAAACGGATTAAGCTCACGTCCGTCATTCCCGAGCCGCTTCCGCTGGCTCTCGTGGATGAGCGGCGGATCCAGCAGGTACTGGACAATCTTATCGACAACGCGATAAAGTTCAGCGCAGAGGGTGGGGAAATTCTCGTTGCCGCTCTGCTGCGAGGCAGGGATGGCAGCGGCAATGAAATCGAGGTTCGCGTTCGGGACAACGGCGTCGGGATCCCTGAGGCGGATCTTGAGAAGGTATTCACCAAATTTTTCCAGAGCTCGCACGATGGCCTGCAGAGCCGTCGGGGAACAGGACTCGGGCTTGCCATCGCGCGTCACATCATCCTGGCGCACAAGGGGAGAATCTGGGTGGAAAGCCAGCTGGGAAGAGGGTCAATCTTCGTGTTCACTCTTCCTGTTGAGGTGGAGGCTGTGGAGGCCGCCCAGTTGCAAGCCAAGGAAGTCTCCAAGGCCCATTTTCTGGCACGACCCGTTGAGAGTTGACGGAACGAAGGGGCGCCTTGTGGGAGCGGATGAAGCCCGAT
>CAZGQL010000033.1:6333-9936 GCA_964527905.1 uncultured Syntrophobacteraceae bacterium | reverse complement strand
ACATCGCGGGCGCCGTCCTGATGATACGAAAACCGTGGCCTCCGGACTGGAGGCTGCCCGAGATATCGGAGCGCCTCGGTCCCTTTGGGCCCAAAGCTATGGTGTGACGATGTACGGATACGGACGTTCCAACTTGTTTCGATTGGGGCTGCTTTGGATGCTCTTGCTGTCCTCTGCGTGCGTTTCCCCCTTTAGGCGCCAGAGCGAGCCTCCGCCGCCGCCCCCCCCTCAAATCATCTTTCCCCCTCACGAAGCGATGCAGAACGGTTCATATGGCCCTCTTCTGGCGGCAAACCAGAGGGCCATCTTGGAATGTTCCCACGATTCGCATTGTGCGGTCGCGCTGTTCAATTTGGGGTTTGTCTATTCATATCCACAGAGTCCTTACTACAACATCTCCAAAGGGCTTTATTACTTTGACGCGCTCATCAAGTCCTATCCTCAAAGCCCCTTGGCCTCCGAGGCTAAGGCGTGGAGGGAGCTGATCAAGAGGAGCGTGGTCGTCGAAAGCAGTCAGAAACGCTTGAAAGGCGAACTCAAATCCAAGGAAGCAGCCCTGAAGGAGCTCCAGAAACAAGTGCCGCCGCCTGCGGAGGTGCCTGCCAGTGGGAATTCGCAGGGGACACCGGGAGTGGGAAGCGAAATGCCGGCGGCAGCACAGGTCGAAACAGAGTCCGAGCGTATGGAGCGGGCCATCCAAAAGAAGCTGGAGGCATCGCAGGCCATCGACGCCGAGATAGATCAAAAAGAACGCAATCTCCTTCGCAGGTGAGACAGTGGCCGGAGAGAAGATCCTTGTAGTGGACGATGATCAGGGGCTGCTGACTCTGATGAAGGCCCGACTTGAAGGCGCGGGGTATGCTCCGGTTCTTGCCGATAGGGGGGACCAGGCCCTTGGGCTTGCCCAAGACATCCTGTTCGATCTGGCCATCCTGGATCTCAAGATGGAGGGCATGAGCGGGATCGAATTGATGGAAGAGCTGCTGCGGATTCAGCCGCATCTGCCCACCATCATCCTCACGGCATATGGGACGATCGCCAGCGCGGTGGATGCCACCAAGAAAGGAGCCTACGACTTTCTCACCAAGCCCTTCGATGCCAAGGATCTGATGCATCGCCTCGAGAAGGCCCTCGAATTTGGGAAGCTGCGGGAGGAGGTGGACAGGCTGCGTTCCTTTGTCAAGGAGCGGTTCCATTTTGACGGGATCATCGCCAGCAGCGAGAAGATGCGGCAGATTCTCCGTCAAGTGGCCCAAGTCGCCTCCACCGATTCCACCGTGTGCCTCTACGGTGAGAGCGGCACAGGGAAGGAACTGATTGCCAAGGCCCTGCACGTGAGCAGTTCGCGCACGCGCCAGCCGTTCGTTGCCGTCAACTGCGGGGCGATCCCCGAGGGGTTGCTGGAAAACGAGCTGTTCGGACACGTGAAGGGGGCGTTCACGGGCGCGAACCAGACCAAGAAGGGCATATTGAGCCAGGCTAACGGTGGGACGCTTTTCCTGGACGAAATCGCGGAACTGCCGCCGACGCTTCAGGTCAAACTGCTTCGTGTGCTCCAGGAAAGCGAATTCACGCCTCTGGGATCGGTCCAGTCCATCAAGGTGAACATTCGCTACATCGTCGCCACCAATCAAAATCTCTGGAGCGCCGTGAAGGAGGGACGCTTCCGGGAGGATCTCTATTACCGGGTCCATGTTATTCCCATCGATCTGCCCCCTTTACGAGAGCGACGGGAGGACATCCCCCTGCTTGCCAACCATTTTCTGGACCAATTCAAGAAGGAAATGAAAAAAGACTTGTTGGGGATCTCACCCGAAGTCATGCAATCGCTCATGCTCTACTCATGGCCCGGGAATGTGCGGGAGCTGTCCAATGTCATCGAGCGGGCGGTCGCCCTGGCCTCCCACGGCTATCTCTCGCCTCAGCATCTGCTCTTGGGGCAGGAAGGGTACGTGAAACCTCAATCGAAAGTTCTAACCCTGACCGAAGCACGGGATGAGTTCGAAAAGGCCTACTTGACGCAGATCCTGAGCGCGTGCAAGGGAAATGTGTCGCGCGCGGCCGAAATGGCGGGGCGATACCGGGCCGAGGTCTACAAGCTGCTGCGCAAGCATTCACTGGATCCCGCCCAATTCAAGGAAAGCGCCTGACGAAGGGGGGCAGGGAGATGCCCCGTCCGGCTTGTTCAGCTAAGGGACGACCACCGAAGCCCGATTGTTGGTTTCGGATGTCTCCGGGATCCGATTCAGAAAGTCCACCACCGCAAGGATGTGCTGCCCTTTCAACCGGGTGCTTCTGTACATGAAGCTCAGGGTCTCGGACTGCCCCGCGGCGAGTGCTTTCGTGGCCTTCCAGTTGATGAGTCTTCCTGGGGCAAGCCCATCTGTCGACAGGTAAAAGGCGACATAGGCCCTTGCGGCCGTGAGGTTGCCCACGTTCCGCACCACCAAAGATCCCGCCGCGGTTGAGTTCGAGTAGGTGAAGGACTCCCACGTCCCCATGAGGTCGGGGCCCGGGAGATCGTTGACGCTGACCACGCACGAATCGCTGTGTTGGAGCCCTCCGTTGTCCGTCACCGTCAGAAGGAACGTCAGCTGAGCTCCTGCCGCATCCACGTCGGGGGCTGTGAAGGCCGCGACTGGAGCGGAAGTTCCGGTCAGCCAGAGCGCCGGGGGGCCCTGCGTTTGGGACCAGCTGTAGCTTGCGATGCCGTCGTCCGGGTCCGTTGATGCGGAACCGTCCAGGATGACCGCCTCCCCCTGGTTCACCGTCCGGTCCGGTCCGGCGCAGGCCTTTGGCGCCACATTGATCCACGTCACGTTGACGGTTTTCGCCGCGGTGCTCTTCAATCCGCCTTTGTCCGTCACGGTGAGCTCGAAGGTGAGCGAGGCTCCACCCGGTCCCACATGCGGAGCGATGAAGCTTGCGACCGCGCTGGATGCATTGTCCAGGGTGATTGTGGGTCCTGTCTTCTGCACCCATTTGTAAGAAGCAATGCCGTCGTCCGGGTCCGTCGACTTGGAAGCGTCCAATTGGACGGTGGAGCCCTCCGCGACGGACAGGGCCGGACCGGGATTGGCGGTTGGAGGCTGATTGACCCAAGAAACGTTCACAATGCAGGTGTCGGTTGCGGTCGCGCCGCTTTTGTCGGTCACGGTCAGCTTGAACGTCAGGGCGGCTCCGTCCGGCCCCACATCGGGTGCCGTGAACGTCGGGGAGGCCGCGGCGGCGTTCGAGAGGGTTACGGCCGGACCACTCACCCGTGTCCAGCCATAGGACGCGATGCCGTCGTCTGGATCGCTCGAGGCGCTGCCGTTGAGGGTGACCGTCGTACTCTCCTTGACGCTCTGATCGGGACCGGCATTGGCGACCGGAGGCTGGTTGCCCTTGGCGGAAAACTGGGCGGATAGGGTGTGAGGGGTCGTCACGTTCGTGAAGGTATACGATGTGACCGCACCCACGGATGTCCCGTCCACCAGAACTCGGTCAATCCCGAACCCGGTCGAGGGCGTGATGGTGAACGTTCGACTCAACCCGTGTGGTACGCTGACGTTGCCTGAGGGCGTGATGGTGCCGTTGGTCGGCGTGTTTACGGCGATGGTG
>CAZGQL010000033.1:5980-6236 GCA_964527905.1 uncultured Syntrophobacteraceae bacterium | reverse complement strand
CACGTAGCCGGTGTCAGGCGTGATCGTGAATGTCCTGGACCCGCCCGCCTCAACGGAAACGGCACCGGAAGGTGAGATGGAGCCGTTTGTGGGCGCGGTGACGGTGATGGAGAAAGTTCTTGCGGGAATGAGTTCGAAGGTCGCGGCGACGGTCGTTCTCGCCGTGATGCTGGTCAGCGTATAAGAGGTGGCGGTCCCGACGGTCTTCCCATTGATCGTGAGCGCGCCCACCCGGTAGCCGCTGTTCGGGGAGAGG
>CAZGQL010000033.1:4905-5948 GCA_964527905.1 uncultured Syntrophobacteraceae bacterium | reverse complement strand
AAAGAAGGTGCCGCTTGGGCTGATGGTGCCTCCCGGGGTGGCGGAAACCACCACGGGGTGGCACAGGATTTCATTCGAGAAGGGACTTTCCTGCTGACTGCTGTTGTAAGCGGTCACGGCTACGTAGCGCGACGCGGCGGGGTCCAGGTCCATGGCGGCCGTCGTCGCGGTCCCTGGAAACGTGGTGCTCGAGAGGTATCGGCCGCTTTGAATCCCCTGATAAAGCTTGTAGCCGGACACTTGACCCGTGCTGGCGTCCCACTGAAACTTTACGGAAATCGCCCGAACCGTTGCGGCAGACGTCAGCAGAAACGCGACGCAGGCCACGGTAAAGACAAATGGGTTTAGTCGACAGAAAAAGCGGCGGCATACGCCGAAGGCGGCTGCGGGCCCGAGCCCCCTTTGGAAGCAAAGGCCATGGTTTTCGATGGAAAGGAAAGGAAACGTCGAAATCAAGTGAAAGACTGGATGCACCCCTTCACGCAGGAAGCGTCCAGCCGGGCGGTCCCCCCCTCGGTCACCCTCTGGCATCCAAAAACCCCTCCAAAATGATCCCGGCATGCGGATGGTGTGGTCACAGGAAGCGATCCAAACCGAGCGGATCCGGCCGGATAACGGTAAATCCATCCGGGTGCCGCCTCGAAGATCGAACTCTCTTCGCCGTAGCATGAGCGTCCCATGCCCCATGAGGCCACCCTTTTGTGCAAGAGCAGTGCCGCTTCCGGATGCTTGACCGGAGCGCAACCTCGTGCTGTGTTGGCGGTCCGACTGTAGAAATAAGCATTCAAAGGTGTAGGGATTTGACTTCAGGTCGTCTGGGCGCGCTTGCAGCACTGGCGTTCGATGGAGCTCCAGGCATGAGCCCCGTACCACTTTGGCCTCTTCCCTCGATGCGTCCAAGCCTTTCGCTTCGGCTTTCGGTGCAAAAGGGCACGAGGGTGTCGTCCGGTGGACAAGGGGCTCGTCCCGCTGAGAGCTCTGGAGATGGATGAACGTGAAAGTGGGAAGAGAGATGAATTATAATTAAAATATGTGGTAAAAAA
>CAZGQL010000033.1:2067-4895 GCA_964527905.1 uncultured Syntrophobacteraceae bacterium | reverse complement strand
CGTGCTTTCGATTCGGGTCATGGATCAAACAACGGTGGAACGTCCGAAGGATGGAAGGGATCTTGTGCGACTTGTCGTCCCACTGATTCAGCAAATCGGCAGCATGACGTGTTGGCATGCGTCCGCCCGCATGCTATGGGCCTACAAGTATCGCCAGTCGATCAATCCGTTGCCTGACTATTTTTACATGAACCGCGGCATCACCGCATCGGAGTTCATCAGACTCGCGAGCGAGGTGGGCCTCTTCACACTGCCCATAGTCAACCAGTCATACCATTATACATTCATTGAGAGACTCCTCAGTCTCTGGGGACCCATCTGGGCCGCAGGCCAATGGTATGGGCCGAATCACATCATCGTGGTGACCGGTGTGGATCCGGATGGAACCCTTTACGTGAACGATCCCGGATGGCCCGTGGAGAGGGTCCACGACATGGGCTGGTTCAATGAAAAGATCGACAAGACCGTGCCCATTCCCATGATGTATCTGCCGTGAGACGAGACACGAACGAGCACACCACTTTTCAGAAGCAAGGGAAGTACATGATCCAGCGCCAAACGATCGAGGACGCCGAGACCATTCGGGTCTGCCGGGGAGACATTGACTATCGGGGCATCGTCAGACACATCAACGATGGCGTTGTCATCATCCGGGAAGGAACGGTGGTGTTCGCGAACGAGGCTTTTTGCGGCATCGTTCAGCAGGGGCTTGATCGGGTCACCGGCTCCGATTTTTCAAAGTTCATCGCGGTTGCGGATCGGGAGAAAGTGATCCGTTTTCTCAACGAACGACTTTTCAGCGAGAACTTCTCGGACCGTATCGAGTTCGTCATGCTCCGCCACGACGGGGATGCCATCATCGAGATGAAGGTGAGCGTCGTCGATTGCGATGGGGCTCCGGCCATTTTAGGGGCGATCACCGACATCACCCAGCGTCGCCGTACGCGCCTCGAACTCCAGCGGGTCAAGGAGCGTCTCGAGAGCATTCTTCACTCGATGAATGAAGTCGTCGTCTCCATGTCGCCGAACGGTTACTGGATTCTGTCCATCAATCCTGCAGCGGAGGCCCTTTACGGCGTCCCGTTGCGGGAGTTCCTGAGCGGCGAGAACCACATTCTGAGTTTCGTGCATCCTGCGGACATCGGAAAGGTGAAGAGCTTTTACAGCAATTTGCTGGAAATGGAGTTCGACGAGGCCGAGTACCGAATCGTCAGCAGCAACGGGCGGGTCAAGTGGGTCATTGATGAGGGGCATGTGGTCTATTCGAATAGAGGCACGATCCGCCGCATCGACCATGTCATCCGAGACATCACGGAAGAAAAGAAGGCTTTGGATGCATTGCGGCAAAGCGAAGCCAAGTACAAGGACTTCTTTGAGTCGACCAGTGACATGGCGTTCGCCATCTCACCGGATGGGGTCTTCATCGACATCAACGAAGCCGGTCTGAAGCTGCTCGGATTCGCCAACAAGGAGGAAGCACTCGCAAGCAACGTGAAGGACTTCTACGTGGATCTTTCCGAGAGGGAACGTCTGCTCGAGGAGATCTACGGCAAAGGTTACGTGGCGGGAAGGCATGTGAAGTTTCGGAACAAAGCGGGTGAACTGATCGAGGTGGCCGTCACCTCCCGGGCGAAGGTCGACGAGTCCGGACAACTCCTCTACCACGAGGGCATCATCCACAACATCACGGAAGCTCTGGAGGATCAGCGGAATCGGGTCTTGCGCAACGCCGCGGGTGGCCTTTGCCACTACCTGAACACTCACCTGATGAGCCTGGGAGGTTCTAAAGATGCCCTGGGGGAAGAGCTCAACGCCCTCGATCACCTAGTGGACCAAGTGACGAAAACGGCGGATCTTCCCGGTTTGGTGGGGGAGATGAAAACCCTGTTGGCGGACATCCACTTTTTTCAGAATGAGATTGCGCACGCCTACCAAAAGATATCCGAGGTGACGAAAGCGTTCAACCAAGCGTTTCTCTACAGGGAGGAAGCCTACTCGACCAGCACGATCCTGGATATTTTCAAGGCGTATGGCTATGAGGGGGACGGATGATCCGAGATTGCATCGCGCTGGATGGAAACCGAAGAAAGGGTTTTGGGGTTTTCCTGTGGGATTTGTTATAGTGGCCATACAGGCGAGGTGAACCCGAGAGCCAGGAGGCCAGGGACATGAGATTCGTTAGAAAATTGGCGGTTGTCTGTATGGTTGCGGCTTTCCTCATGGTGTTCACACCAACGAGCGCCAAAGCCGAATGTTGCTATTTCAACCCCTTTGCCATTCCGTTTCTTGTGGCCGGGGCCGTCGTAGGGACCGCGGCGGCCGTCACGACAGGGATCCTTGGACTTCCCTTCTATGGATATCCCTATTACTATGGCCCGGCCTATTACGGGTCAAGCTACTATTACGGCCCGCGTTACTACTACGACCCGTGGTACTACGCGCCCGGACCCTTCTATTACGGTTACCCGTACTACTACGGCTCCTGGTTCTACGGCCCTCGCTACAGGTATTATGGGCACCGCCCTTACTGGAACCGGCCCGGCTGGTGGGGACCGCGCCACAACCGGTATCATGATTATGCCGGTGGGGGGAACCGCTACGAGGGTCGAATGGGTCCGGGGGGACCCAGGGTCCAGCGAGGGCCGGCTCCGCTTCCTGCTCCTGGTCGGGCCGGCGGGATGGGCAACCGTTATTCGGTGAGGTGATCGAGGCTGTTGCAAGACCCCGATGGACCGCACCACCGCCATTCCCGTGCGGGTGGGAGCTGGGAATCCAGTTTTTCCGATGAGTTCCGGGTTCCACCCTGCGCGGGGATGACGTCAGGGGGG
>CAZGQL010000033.1:339-2057 GCA_964527905.1 uncultured Syntrophobacteraceae bacterium | reverse complement strand
CGGCGGCGCGGTGCAGTTCGGGGGCGGCGGCTTCAACGGCTGCGAAGGTTCACATGGGGTCCGCACGAGAGGGCGCGTTCGGAGCCCCGCATGCTTCGGCTCGTGTCGCCTTTGTGTGCCGATGGGGGCCCTGATGGCTTGCTCGCTGCCTCGGGAGGCGCGATCCCGGATCCTATAGGGTTCGTGCCTTTTCAAGTTCGAACCACTCGTCGGCAAACGGAAGGGTTACTCAGAAAGTCGCTGCCGGAGAACCGTCGGAAGGATCCCTCCGTTCCGGTAGTAGTCGAGTTCCACCGGCGTGTCGACGCGAGACACAACTTGAAACTCCTTCGGGGGCTTCTCCTCCTCGACCGCTCGGACCGTCAGGGTCTGCTTCGGGCGCAGGGTCTCTTCCCCTATCCCCACAATGTCGAACCGCTCACGCCACTCAATCCCAAGACCTGCGTGCTTTGGCCCGGCAGGAACTGAAGGGGAAGGATCCCCATGCCCACCAGATTGCTACGGTGGATACGTTCATAGCTCTCCGCGATCACCGCCCTCACCCCCAGCAGGGCCGGACCTTTGGCGGCCCAATCCCTGCTCGATCCCGTGCCGTATTCCTTCCCGGCCAGGATGATGGTCGGGACCGCCTCGGCCAAGTAGCGCATCGCAGCTTCGTGGATGGGCAGTTTTTCTCCGGTTGGAAAGTGGATCGTGTAACCCCCTTCGGTCTCGGGGAGGAGTCGGTTTCGAATCCGGATATTGGCGAAGGTGCCGCGCATCATCACCTCGTGGTTGCCTCTCCGGGTCCCGTACTGGTTGAAATCCGCCTCGGCCACGCCTCGCTCGAGGAGGTACCGCCCCGCTGGGCTGCTGACGGGAATGGAACCCGCCGGGGAAATGTGGTCCGTGGTGACGCTGTCGCCAAGCATGGCGAGAACCCGCGCGCCTCGGATGTCTCCCCTCGGTTGAGCTTGGAGGGTCAGATCCCTGAAGTAAGGCGGTTCCTGGATATACGTGCTTTGAGGATCGAAAGGATAGACCGCTCCTTCGGGAACCGCCACATCGCTCCAGAGGGTATTGCCGTTGAACAGGTTCGCGTATTGTTCTTTGAACATGGCGGGATGGAGCGATCGAGCGATTTCTGCTTCAATCTCCTCGCGCCTGGGCCAAAGCTCCTCGAGGTACACCGGTCGGCCGGATGGATCGATTCCGATCGGGTCGACGGTAAGATCCAGGGTGACGGTTCCGGCAAGGGCATAAGCCACGACCAGGGCGGGACTGGCCAGATAGTTGGCGCGCACCAGCGGATGAATGCGCCCCTCGAAGTTGCGGTTTCCGGACAAAACCGCCGCGACGGTAAGATCTCGTGCTCGTACGGCCTCGGCCACGGCGTCGAGCAGCGGGCCGCTGTTGCCGATGCAGGTGGTACAGCCGTAGCCGACGGTGAAGAAGCCTAACGCTTCCAGGAACCGTGTGAGGCCGGATTCGTCCAGATAACGGGTGACGACGGTCGAGCCGGGAGCCAGGCTCGTCTTGACCCAAGGCTTGACCTTGAGTCCCCTCTCACAGGCGTTGCGTGCCAGGATTCCCGCGCCGATCATGGCGCTCGGGTTGCTCGTGTTCGTGCAGGACGTGATTGCGGCAATGACCACGGACCCATTGTCGACGCCATGTCGGACGGTGGGATAGGCGGATGGGAAGGTGCGGATGAGGCTCTCCGGGACCGCGTTCAGGTG
>CAZGQL010000033.1:0-293 GCA_964527905.1 uncultured Syntrophobacteraceae bacterium | reverse complement strand
TGTCGAGCTCGACCACGTCGCTGAAAACCGGATCGGGCGAACTCTCGTCTCTGAAGAGGCCCTGAATCCGGCAATAACGTTCCACCAGGTCGACCAGGGTTTCCCGGCAAGATGCCCTGAGGTAGCGCAGCGTTTCATCGTCCACCGGGAAAAAACCCACGGTGGCCCCGTATTCGGGAGCCATGTTGGCGACGGTGGCCCGGTCGGGAAGGCTCAACGAGGCGACTCCGGGACCGAAGAACTCGACGAACTTGTCGACGACCCCTTTGGCCCGCAGAATCTCCGTCACCGTG
>CAZGQL010000032.1:28563-38356 GCA_964527905.1 uncultured Syntrophobacteraceae bacterium | reverse complement strand
GACTGCCTGGAGGAGGGGCGGGCCGGCGAGGAGGAGATCGAAAAGCAGTTCGGGACCAACGTGGGACGCATCGTTCGAGACGTGACACGGCTCACCCTGCTGGATTTCAGCAACCGCAAAGAGCACCAGATGGAATACATGCGCAAGATGATCCTGGCGATCTCCCGGGATGTGCGCGTCGTTCTGGTCAAGCTCGCCGATCGGTTGCAGGACATGCGGAGCCTGGGACGACGCCCGACGGAGGCGCAGCAGTCGATGGCCCAGGAGACCCTCGACATCTACGCCCCCCTGGCCGGTCGCCTGGGCATCGACTGGATGAAGCAGGAGCTCGAAGACCTGGCTTTCGAACGCCTGCACCCCGTGGAGTATCGGCAGATCGTCGAGGGACTCGCCAAGACGGAGGCGGAACAGCGTCAGTACGTGGAAGAGGTGCAGCAGTTGCTCACCGGAATGCTGCTGGAAAACGGGCTGCCCGGTCGAGTGAGCGGGAGGACCAAGCACAAGTACAGCATCTACCTCAAGATGATGCGCCAGAACCTGGACCTTCCCCGGGTTTACGACGTGATCGCTTTTCGGATCATCACGGACACGGTCAAATCGTGTTACGAGGCCCTGGGGATGATCCACACCCTGTGGGAACCTGTCGAGGGGCGTTACAAGGACTACATCGCCAAACCCAAATCGAATATGTATCAGTCCCTTCATACTACCGTGATTGGACCCCGCGGGGAGCGGATGGAGGTGCAGATCCGAACCGAGGAGATGCACCGGATAGCTCGAGAGGGCATCGCGGCCCATTGGATGTACAAGGAGGGGCGTTCCGCGCCCAAGGGTGCGGAAGAGGAGTCGCAGCGCTTCTCGTGGCTGCGGGAACTTCTCGAATGGAACAAGGAATGGCGGGATCCCAAAGCGAGCTTCGAGACGCTCAAGGCCGGTTTTTATCCGGATGAGGTGTACGTGTTCACGCCCCAGGGTGAGGTGAAGGTGCTGCCGCGTGGGGCCACCCCGGTGGATTTCGCCTACGAAGTGCACACGGAAGTCGGACACCGGTGCGTGGGCGCACGGGTGAACGGCAAGCTGGTCCCGCTTCGCCACGAGCTCCAGAACGGCGATACCATCGAAATCCTTACCTCCGCCAACCATCGACCCAGCAAGGACTGGGAGAAGATGGTCAAGTCCCCCAAGGCCCTCAACCGGATTCGGCACTATTTCAAGACCGTGGAGCGGGAGCGTTCCATCTCCATGGGACGGGAAATGTGTGAACGGGAGTTTCGCAAGCGCGGCTTGAACTTCAACAATTTCATCAACTCGCCCGATTTGCTTGAGGCGGCTCGGAGTCTCTCCATCAAGACGGTGGACGATCTGCTGGAGAGCATCGGGTACAAGAAGATCTCCCCGGTTCAGGTGATTGGCCGCCTTCCATCGGTGGTCCCTCCTGAGGAGCACGAAAAGCCCGAGCCGATCCCCATCGAAAAGCGTAAACCCTCCCCCTCCCAGGGGGGCATTCGGGTTCGGGGCACCGATGACGTCCTGGTGCGCATCGCCAAATGCTGTCATCCCGTTCCCGGCGAACCGATCACGGGGTACATCACGCGGGGAAAGGGCATCACGGTGCATCGCGCCTCGTGTGTGAACATGGAACGAAGCGACACCGAGCGGCAGATCGATGTGCAGTGGGATAGCGGGCTCCATCGCGTTTACCCCGTGGACATCCGCGTGGTGTACGCCGGCACACGAGGCATGCTGGCCGCCCTGAGTGGGGTCCTCGGTCAGCTCGACGTCAGCGTGATAGACCTCCAGATCGAGTCCCAAAACAAGGATGAAACCAGCGTCTGCCGCATGCGAATCGAGGTGCGGGATACCGATCATCTCCAACGGGTGCTTTCCACTCTGCGTGGCGAAAAGGGAGTTTACCGGGTCCAGCGCGTCGGTTGATGGGAACGGTCCTCCAAAGCATGGGGGGCCATCCGATCATCGTGTGAGAGTGCGGGCCCATGGGTTGGATCGAGGGTTTCGGTCCGACAAACCACCTGCGGCACCATCTCGGGAAGGCTCAATGAGAGCCAGGGGGGAACGCGAGGGCCGCTCCCACGGCGGATTTGGAACAAAGGGAATCCCTAAAAACAGTTGTATTTCCTGAGTGGGAGCTATATGATGCCCGGCAACTCTACGGGTTGTCTAATCCTGCGGCGCACGGGCGACTGACCCCTCTATCCCCTACCTCCGACCGCCCAAGAACTCGCGCGAGCCATCCAGGATCACCGCGGATCGCAGTCGGGGCATGAGATCCGCCGTTGCATATCGAGAAAGACCCTTGCGCAGCTTGTGAATGCGGACTATAAGGGGGCCAAAAACCCAGGTCTATCCCACAGGAGCGAATGAAGAGGCTGGAGGCGAGGCACGGTCGTCAAACGGGATCCTGGTCGTTTGTTCATAAAACCAAACCCAAAGAGGAGGAAAGAGCATGACGAAGGCCGATCTGGTTGCGAAGATAGCGAGTGATGGAGGCATCACCAAAGCTCAAGCCGAAAAGGCCGTGGATGGGTTTGTGGCGGCAGTGACCGAGGCGCTTTCCAAGGGGGAGAAGGTGACTCTGGTCGGCTTCGGAACGTTCAGCGTGGGTTCGAGGACGGAGCGCGAGGGCCGCAATCCCAGAACGGGCGAAAAGATCACCATCCCGGCTTCGAAGGTGGTGAAGTTCAAGCCGGGCAAGAGTTTGGGCGACAAAGTGAAATAGGCGACGACACAAACGGGCGGCTGGGATGCCCATCCGCCCGTTTGTGTCGGTGTTCCCCACCTTTCTCTCCGGGGTCTGCAACGCTCTTGCCTTAACGCTCCCCATTCCTCTCCCTGGAGCGCTCCGACGCACTCCCTGCCGACGCCGAGGCTCCCGTTCCCCAAGACGTTCGACTGGTTGCGGCACCGATTGGCGGACCGGGCAATTCACGCCGCCATGTGGGGTCTTCGCGTCTTGAATAGCGCAACGTGGCCGAACAGAGTACAGACGTGCTCGGGCTCAAGGAAACCTGCTGCGACCATGAGATCCGGAAGAACCGCGGGTGGGTCTTCATGGACCGCCGGGCGCCGCAGGAGCCAGCGGGCCGTGTGGGAAGCCAGGGATCCCAACCGAGTGGCGGGAACGTGCATGTCGGCGACCACGAGTCGCCCGCCGGGGCGCAGCACGCGGAAGGCTTCGTGAAAAACTGTCCGCTGGAACTCAAGCTCGAGATGATGAAAAAAGAGGCTGGAGACGACGGCGTCGAAGGATTCATCGCCGAAGGGGAGCTCCCCGGCCGCGGCCGCTTCGAACCGACATCGCAGCCCACCCCGTTTTCGGGTTGCCAGGCGAATCAGCCTCTCCGCCCCGTCGATCCCAATGGCACAGCCGCCCGCGCGGACGCTCAACCGGTCGGCGATCATGCGTGTGAGCACCCCCGTCCCGCATCCGAGATCCAGAATCCTGTCATACTCGTTGATCTCGATCAGCTCAAGGATCATCCGGTCAAGCTCGGATTGTCCGCCGAGGAATGATATGGGCCTGAGGAGGTCCCGCAGCAGGGCGAGCTGTTCCAGGGCACTTTCTCGTGAAGGCAGGGAGGGGACTTTCATCGGGGGCGCCTTTCCCACGCGGTGCGATGCGCGCGCAGAATCGAAATTGACCCGGGGGGCCTTGCCTCCGGGGAAGAGCGAGGCGGGGAAGGCCAGCAGAGGGGGCTCCGAGTCACCAAACCCGGGATGCCAGGGGGTGCTCCTGGCGGCTCGAGAGCCGAATGGCTTGCCGTTCGCAGTGGGTCCGGCAGATGCCGCAGCCGTAACACCTCAGGGGATCGACGAACGCCTTGCGAGACAGCGCCGAATAGCCGATGGCTCCGAACTGGCACGAAGCGCCGCATGATCGACACCCCGTGCACGCCTCTTCCTTCACCGACGCGACATATTCTCCACGAAAGAAAATGTGGAATCCGTACTGGTAGCCGACCATGGCGAGGCAATCCGCCCGGTCGCAGTTGCAGACGGCCCCGATGAACGGGGTCTTGAAGGTCCAGACCGTGTGGATCAACCCGATGGTCTCGAATCCCCGGTGCAGCTCCAGGGCTTCCTCCCGGGTGAGGGTCTCAAAGGCGGAAACGTGTGGGCCCATGCGGAAGGTTTCCAGGAAGGATTCCCGGATGTCCGTCAGTTTCTCCGGATTGAGTCCGAGGCCGATGCAGTAGGCGGCGTCGTTTCTACCCGTGCTGTTTTTTCGGCAGATGCAGGGCATGCGCACGATGGAATTGGATATCTGGAAAATCCGGTCCAAATCCTCCAGGGGAACCACTTGACCGAAGTGGTCCCGACGGTACTGCTTTTCCTTGAACCAGAAGACCATCTCACGAAGCCAGCCCGGCAGTCGCTGCGCCAGGTCGAGGCGGCGTCTGAGTTCGGAGACGTGTCCGTTGCCGATGTCCGAGATGAATTCCGTGATGTAGCGACGTCGTTCAAGGTCATCCAAGAGTGCTTCGGCATAATGCTCCGCGCGAAGGTACCATCGTTTCCCTTCACCGTGCTGATGGCAGAACTGGCACATGAGGTCCCATCCTTTGTTTCATTGCGGTGGCCGCCTACGATTCAGGACGGTCGTGGGGACCGCCGTCGGCCGGGCGTGACGCGACGGGGCTCCGGGGAGGACGCGAAGGCCTCGCGCCGTGATGGGTCAGGAACTCCACCGCCCGCGCTTCCGACCAGTAACGACCGGCGTGATTCCATGAAACGAAGCCCACATGGCCCCCATGGGCGGGTGTTTCCAGGAACAGAAACGAGCTGTTGCGGGCTTCCTCGAATGGAAAACAGGAAGGCGTCAAAAACGGGTCATCCAAGGCGTTGACCAAGAGCGTCGGGACAGTGATTTGCTTGAGAAGCGGCTTGCTGGCCGACCGAGTCCAGTAATCCTCCGCACTGGCGAAGCCATGAATGGGTGCCGTATAGCGTGCGTCAAATTCCCGGAATGTCCGCATGCGATCTAACGGCGCATCGTCGATCAGCCCAGGAAACCGTTCGACCTTGGCGCGGACCTTATCCCGGAGCAGGGCGAGGAAGCGCCGCGTGTACAACGCGTTGGAGGGCCGGTCCATCTTCCGGGCGGCAGCCGGAAGATCGCAGGGGACCGAAAAGGCGACGGCCGCCCGAACGATCGGCGTTCGGCGTCCCTCCCATTCGGCGAGGTATTTCAGGATCACGTTACCGCCCATGCTGAAGCCAACCAGGGCAACGGTTCCATAGGATCTCATGGTGGTCACGTGTCCGAGCACCGTGTGGAGGTCCGCGGTGTCCCCCATGTGGTAGAAGCGCAGGGCGCGGTTGGGCTCTCCGCCGCAACCGCGGAAGTTCATCGCGACGACGTCCCAGCCCGACTCCTTGAGGGCCGACGCCATCGCCCGCACGTAGGGGCGCCCTGAGCTGCCCTCCAAGCCGTGCAGCACGACGGCCGCGCGGTCGGAGCCGTTCAAGAGCCAGTCGAGATCCAAAAAATCATCATCCGGCGTCGTCACGCGCGTGCGCACATAGCCGACTTGGGGAACCCGACGGCAGAGGGTCGGGTAGATGGTCTGCAGATGGCCATTGCGAAACAGCCTTGGGGCGCGATATGAGGAAGCGAGCACCGGCATGATCCGATCCCGGGTCTTGAAGGGGTGATGGACATGGCTCGGGGGAGCCTGGTGCGAACTATAGCACGAAATGCGTGCGGGAGGCCAAGGGATGCTGTCTCGGGTTCAGCTGCATCTGAACATTCGTCAAAAGGTTGTTGTCGGACTGGGTCTATGCCTCGTGGCTTTCGGGTTCGTTGGGGGGATGTCGTACCGCTATCTTCGGGAAGTGGAGCTCAAGCAGCACTTCACCCAGGTCGCCGACGATCTCAACAACGCCATTCTCGAGGCGCGGCGTTACGAGAAGAACTATCTTCTTTACGGGTCTCCCCAGGACCTTAAGGAGAACAGCCATTACATTCAAGAGGCGCTGGACGTGTTGCGAAAGGTCGGGCCTGGGGTCAAGGACTTCCAGGGGGCGCCGCTGCTCGAACGCCTCGAAAAGGAGGTCGCTGCCTATGCTGCATTGATGGAACGGATCCAGAGTTCCACGGGGGGGCGCCATCCCCAGGACCCCTTGGTGGAAGAGCAACTCCGGGAGCACGGCAAGAGCCTTGTCGCCCTCACGCAGCAGCTGGTTTCCTTCGAAAGGCAACGCATTCTCAACATCATCAGGACCTTGAAAACTCAGCTCCTCTCGGTGCTGGGCATCCTGCTGGGACTGGGAGGGTTTCTCATCGCCCTTGTGGCGACGAAGATCATCCGCCCCCTTCGGGTGATCGAGAAAACCACCCTGCGGATCGCCCAGGGTGATTTCCGACCGATCCCCGTCCTGGATACCCGCGACGAAACCCAGCGAGTCGTCGAGGCTTTCAACCGTATGGTGGCCGAGCTCGAACGACGACAGGATCAGCTGCTTCAGGTCAAGAAGCTCTCCTCCCTCGGAACCCTGACCTCGGGAATCGCACATCAACTGAACAATCCCCTGAACAACATCTCGACTTCATGCCAGATCCTCTTGGAGGAGTTCGACCCGTCCGCGCCGGAACTTCATCGGCGGATGCTGTCCAATATCGAACAGGAAGTGCATCGGGCCCGGGACATCGTTCGAGGACTCCTCGAGTTCTCCCGGGTCAAAGATTTTTGTCTGGCCCCCGTTTCCCTGGCCCAGGTGGTTGATCGGTCCGTGAAGCTAATGTCCAGCCAGATCCCGCCGGGTGTGGAAGTCATCAGGGAGGTCCCCGACACCATTTTCCTCAACCTTGACAGCCAGCGCATGCAGCAGGTCTTTCTCAACCTGATCGAAAACGCGGTCCACGCCATCAAGTCTCCTCCCGGAACCATCCGGATTCGAGCCCACGAGGAATCGGGATCGGGAGACGTCGTCATCGCGGTGGAAGACTCGGGGGCTGGGATTGCACAAAAGGACCTCGGCAGGGTTTTCGACCCGTTTTTCACCACCAAGGAAGTGGGTGTCGGCACGGGGTTGGGCCTGTCGATCGTATACGGCATCATCCAGAAGCATCAGGGGGCCATCGAAGTCGAAAGCACCGAAGGGGTAGGGACGCGCTTCATCATCCGATTCCCCAAGCTCTCGACATGCGCCCTCCCAGCGGAGTGACGGCCCATGTCAGGTGCGCGGATCTTGATCGTCGACGACGAACCCATTGCTCGAGAGAACCTGGGGTATGTGTTGCGCAAGGAGGGTCATGAAACCGTCTTGGCAGAAAACGGAGTTCGAGCCATCCAGGAGCTGCAAGACGCGCCCTTCGATCTTGTGCTGACGGACCTGCGGATGGAGCCCGTGGACGGCCTGGAGGTTCTCCGGCGCGCAAAGGAGATCAGTCCGGATATCGAGGTGATCGTCATCACCGGCCATGCGACGGTGTCGACGGCTGTGGATGCCATGCGGCAGGGGGCCTTCTACTACGTCCCAAAGCCGCTGAACATCGAAGACGTGCGCAATCTGGTACGGCAGGCCCTGGAGAAAGGGGCCCTCAGACGAGAGGTGAGCGAGCTCCGGGAGCTTGTCCTGACGCAGCGGGACAGTCCGCTGCTCATCGGTGCAAGCCCTCAAATGGTGCACTTGAAAAAGACCATCGAGCAAATTGCGCCCACCGACTGCAATGTGCTCATCCTCGGGGAAACGGGAACCGGAAAGGAGTTGGTGGCCAAGACCATCCATCGCTTGAGCCGACGGGCCCTTAAGCGGTTCATGGCCGTCAACTGCGGGGCCTTCAACGAGGAGTTACTGGCCAACGAACTGTTCGGCCATGAGCGGGAGGCTTTTACGGGGGCCAGGGGCGTGAAGAAAGGGCTCATCGAAGCCGCTCATGAGGGGACGCTCTTTCTCGATGAAATCGGCGACATGCCCATGACCATGCAGGTCAAGCTTCTGAGGGTCCTGCAAGAACGCTTGTTCATGAGGGTGGGCGGCACCCAGGAGGTTTCCGCCAACATCAGGCTGCTGGCTGCAACCAATAAGGATCTCAAACGGGAGGTGGAGGAAGGCCATTTTCGCCAGGACCTTTATTTCCGCCTCAATGTGATCACCCTTGAGGTGCCGCGGCTTGCCGAGCGCAGGGATGATATTGTGCTGCTGAGTCGCTATTTCCTGAGGAAATTCGCCGATCAGCAGGAAAAGCGCATCGACACCCTGTCAGAGGGGGTGATCGAAATCCTCATGAACTACGAATTTCCCGGGAACGTGCGGGAGTTGGAAAACATCATCGAGCGTGCGGTGGCGTTGTGCACGGGGCCCAGCATTGAGCCACACCATCTGCCGCTGGATCTGCAGGAGCAGCCCAGCAAGGTTCATCGCCACGTCCAGGAATTCCTCACCCTGGAGGAAAACGAGCGTGAATACATCGCCTGGGTGCTCGACCAGGTGAACGACAACAAGACCAAGGCGGCAGAAATCCTGGGCATCGATCGGGTTTCGCTCTGGCGAAAGCTCAAACGCTACCAGATGGAATGATTGATTCGGTCGACCTCAAGCCACCGCTCACGGGCTCAGAAGCACGACGTCGATGAGTTCCGCGAGTTCCTCGGCCAACAACAGCTCGATTCCTTCCGTGACGTCGGGTTCCAGTTGCTCCGCATCGACCCTGTTGCCGGCCGGCAGCACCACGGTCCTGACCCCGGCCCGCTGAGCCGCCAGGACTTTTTCACGCACGCCGCTGACGGCAAGAATGAGGCCGCTCAGGGTGAGTTCGCCCGTGAGCGCCACATCGCGTCGGGCGGGACGCCGCGTGAGGAGCGAGATCAGGGCCATGGCGATGGTGATTCCCGCGGAAGAACCGTCCTTCGGGATGGCTCCGGCCGGGATATGGATGTGGATGTCCCGGTTCCTGAAAAACTCGGGATCGATCGAATAGTCAGCCGCTCGGCTCCGAATGTGGCTCAGCGCCGTTTGAGCCGACTCCTGCAGGACGTTGCCCAGGGAACCGGTCAGGATGAGCTGCTGACTGCCCGGCATGATGGTCGCCTCAACGGAAATGATTTCCCCTCCGAACTCGGTCCACACCAGCCCCGTCGTCACCCCCATCCGATGCCCCGTTCCCGCAAGCTCATGCGTAAATTTGCGGGGTCCCAGCAGCCGTTCGACCAGGCTCGCGTCGACCGTGAGCCGTTCGGAGGTGCCCGGTGCCTGAACCGAAATGCGGGCAAGCTTCCTGCAAATGGTTGCAATCTCGCGGTCCAGATTCCGGAGGCCCGCTTCCAGGGTGTATTCGCGAATGACCTTGGTGACGGCGTCGGGGTCGAAGTCGATCTTGTCGGGCCTCAGACCGTGATCCCTGATCTGTCGAGGGATGAGGTAATCAAAGGCAATCCGTTGTTTTTCCCGTTCCGTATAGCCCGGGAACGGGATGATTTCCAGACGATCCCTCAGAGCATCCGGGAGCCGTTCGACCACGTTGGCCGTCGCGATGAACATGACCGACGACAGGTCGAAAGGAAGGTCGACGTAATGGTCGATGAACCGGCTGTTTTGCTCGGGATCAAGGATTTCGAGAAACACGGAAGCCGGATCCCCTCGGAAGTCCTGCCCGAGCTTGTCGATCTCGTCGAGCATGAAGACCGGGTTCTTCACCCCGAGTCGCCTCATTTCATTCAAGATTCTTCCCGACATGGCTCCCACGTAGGTCCGACGGTGGCCCCGTAGGTCCGCCTCGTCGCGAAGCCCGGCCAGGGAGATCCGCACGAATTTGCGCTCCAGCGCCTCCGCG
>CAZGQL010000032.1:21866-28547 GCA_964527905.1 uncultured Syntrophobacteraceae bacterium | reverse complement strand
GGAGGTCTTGCCCGTGCCCGGAGGACCCGAAAAACAGAGGATGGGGCTGCGCGTCATGGTCATGTGCCGTTTCCTCTCGCGCACCTGCCCCACCGTCGCCCGCAGCTCCTCCAGGTCGATGGGTTTGGGTAGGTAGTGGGCGGCGCCCTTCTTCAGAGCGTCGACGGCGGTGGAAACCGTGGCAAACCCCGTGATCATGACCACGTCCGTGAACGGCGCCTGCTGTCTCACCAATTCCAATAGCTGCAATCCGTCCATCTTTTCCATCTTGAGGTCGGTCAGGATCAGGTCGAACTCGGTTCTCTTGAGCTTTTCCAGGGCCTCCAGGCCGTTGCCCGCCGAGTCCACCTGGTAGCCCTCCTTCCTCAGGACGTACTCCAGGTTCGTCCGGGCGATCTCCTCGTCGTCGACGACCAGGATCTGAAAATCCTTGAGCGCACACAGCGTGCGCACGGCCAGGTATTCCAGGACGCGCTCCTTCACGTGTCGGAGACCATAATGCCGGGATTCCAGGATGGACTCCGCCCTTCCGAGGTCCAGGTTATCCACCGTGTAGTGATGCCAGGGAAGCGAAAGGAGAAATTCGATGTAATTGAGCCCGATGGAGTATTCCGGCAACGAGGAGTCGGATTTCTCCAACCGTTCGAGCTCCTTGGCCACAACGGTGGCGGCTGCTTCAGGCAGCTTGGCCTTTGCGATGGTCTCCCGAAGTTCAGCCAGTTCCTGTTCAGAAGGGGGAGACGGCCGCTGCTCCGCCTGCTCGGTTTTCCAGAACAGTGCCATAAAGACTCCTTTCCGGGCAGATGGTGAGGGCCATCTGCCCGCGCGCCGACGCAGGCGCCTCAGAGCAGTCGTCCCGCGTCCGTTGCAAATCGCAACGTATGGGTTTTGGGTGTTGCATCATGCAATTACTTAACAAATGCATGGTCTTATCAAAATTGGATCCGCGACTTGTTGCAGAATGCAATATACCACACCCGGCCCTCCACGAAAGTTTTGCGTAATGTTCAAATAAATTCCGGTACTTATGGCCATTTTGAGGCATTGGTACACATGTTGAACTAAAGCAGGGCACTGGGATGGAAGGTTTCTCCGCAACGTCTGGATGATGGGAGGCAAGACGATGGGCGAGATGATCCCGAAGGACCAACAGGGGCTCCGGGAGGCCGATCGCCGGAAGATCCTTGTGATCAGCGCGACGGATCGCCTTTCGAGGGAACTGCGGGAGCATTCGGTGCACTTGGCCGAGCGCCTCGGCTGTGACCTGCTCGTGCTCAGCATCGGATCGCCCTGGGATCAGGCGGGCTTTTGGCGGCGGGCAGAGAGAGATGTTCGCGATATCCGGCGTAAAGCTGCCATGGTCGGGGTTCATTGTGAGCACCTTGTGAAGTTCGGCGACGTTGGGCCTGTGATGGACGAGGTCAGGGGGCAGGCCAAACGGATCGCTTTTGTGGTGGCCGACGTGGAGGTCGGCAGGAATAGAAGCCTTTTGGAGTTTACCGTACCGGTATTCACCGTCAGTCCCACACACGAATCAGAGAAAGGAGGCAACATCATGAGCGCGAACGTTTCAACACGAAGGTCTCTTGTGGCAAGGACGGCAGCTTATGGCCTGCTCTCGGCCGGGTTGTACGCGTTGGTATTCATGAACGCGGACACCATCATGTCCTATTTCACGCGGGGCGGCCTCTACGCGGCACTTCCCATTGCGACGGTGTTTGTTTTCTCTTTTGCCCATGGCGGGTTCGCGGGCCATCTTTGGTCCCTGCTCGGCATTGAAGCCGTTCGCAAGGATGCGCTCCGACAGACGGAGCAAAAGGTGGTGCAGCCGAGGAAACGCGCCCAGAGGAGACCGCGCGTTCATGCCTACGTCAATCCTTTCCACAGAATGTAACGACTGGGAGGCGCGGTGGCGCCGCGAAGGCCGGATACCCAGTCCGCCTCCTGGGAGGCGGGAGGAGTGGTCGCTCTCCCTCCTGCCTCCCAAGGGGTGAAACCGATCCAACTCGCAGCGGAAAAAGGAGTCGAGCCATGCACGATGCGCTTCAGGGGGTCACCCAATTCATTCATCTTGATTTCTTGTCCATCAGCTTTCTATTCATCGTGGGGTTCATTGGAGGGCTTGTGAGCGGTTTTATTGGCTCGGGTGGGGCGTTTGTGCTGACACCGGGCATGATGAGCCTGGGAGTTCCCGGAACGGTGGCCGTTGCGAGCAACATGTGCCACAAGTTCCCCAAAGCTCTGGTGGGAGCCATCAAACGCTTCAAGTACGGCCAGGTGGACATCAAGCTCGGTCTCGTAATGGCGGCATCAGCGGGGGTTGGCGTCCAGGCGGGAATCAAGATCCAGCACATGATCCTTGAAAAATGGGGGCAGGCCGGTTCGAATCTTTATGTGAGCCTTTCGTTCGTGGCCGTGCTGATCATCGTGGGGGGGTATGTCTTCCGCGATGCCATCCAGTCATCAAAGCGCGGGGGAGCTGAACCGGTTGCGTCGCTGGCAAGGAAGCTCCAAAGCATCCATCTGCCTCCCATGATTACTTTCAAGACCGCCAACATCAGGATTTCCGTGTGGTTCACCGTTCCCGTCGGATTTGCAACCGGGATGCTGGCCGCAACCATTGCGGTCGGTGGATTCATCGGTGTTCCGGGTATGATCTATGTCCTGGGGGCTTCCGGGCTGGTGGCCTCCGCCACGGAACTGGTGATTGCGTTTGTCATGGGGTTCGCCGGAAGCATCAACTGGGCCCTGCACGGAATGGTTGACATTCGGCTGGTCCTTCTAATTCTGGCCGGCTCGCTCCTGGGCGTCCAGCTTGGCGCCATCGGCACGACCTATGTCAAGGAGCACATGATCAAAATCGTCATGGGCACCATCATGCTCATCGTGGCCCTCAGTCGGGCGCTTGCGGTCCCTGGGTACCTCAAGGAGCTGGGAGTCATCTCCTTGTCGGATTCGGTGGCCGGGGTCCTGACCGTGCTCAGCTTCGCGGTCATGTGCCTGGCGCTCCTGGTGGGATCAGTGATCATCCTGGGCGCTATGTGGAAGGCCAGACGCCCGGAATACCCGGTAGAACAGGCTTATGCGGAGACCTAAGAACATCCTGGTGGGCGTGGACGGCTTCGGGGCGGCCGATCACGCCCTGAAGCAATCCATGCATTTGGCCCGTTGGGCGCAAGGACGGGTTACGGTCATCACCGTCGCCCCTCCTTACGAGGGAGACCTGAGCCTGGTGGGGGTGAGGAGCCTGAAGGCCGCCATTGACGGCCCGTCCGCCGCGGTGCTGGCTCGAGCAGTGGAGACGGCAGGGGCTGAGGGGATGGAAATCGATGTGATCTGCGAGGAGGGGGAAGCCCACGAGCGGATCGCCGAGCGGGCCGGAAAGGGCGGATTTGATTTGGTTGTCCTGGGGCGCGAACGGGGCCGAACCCCTCGACAAAGAATTTTCGGGAGCCTGTGTGCGCGGCTGGCCCCATTGGTCTCAACGGACATCCTGGTCATCCCCGTCGCTACTGAGATCTCCTGGGAGCGTTCGTTCTACCTGGACTGGCTTTCCCCGGGGAGCCAGGAAACCTTTTCCAGAGCACTAAACGTCTGCGCTGCCTACGGCTCCGAGCTCCATTCGGCGCGCACCACCGCATTGCGCTGGAGTGGACGGAACAAGATCACCTATTCTGCCCCATATGCGCCCACATGGGCCGGAGAGCTCACACAGCCGTCCACAACCCCCCTTAATACCCCTCCAGAGATTTCAAGACGTTTGGAACGGTCTGGAGATCCGTCGAAACAGATCGGCTCCTACTTGAGAGACAATCAGATCGGTGTATTCCTGTTCCCGTACCGGGTGAGTTCGGGCATCGGCGGGTGGCGCAATCGCCGGTTTCTCGAGTCGATGATCGCCGAATCGCCCTGTCCCATCATGGTGCTGACGGAAAACCGATAGGGGAGCGCATCCCGTTGGATGCGTCAAGCTGTCGATTCGAGCCTGAATGCCAGGAGGGTGATGTCGTCGGCCTGCTGGGCGGTTCCCTGGTGAAGCCGCACGGCGTCGAGGAGGCGGCCGCAGAGCTCCCGTGGGCGGATCGGGGGCAGGGCGGCTAGAGCCTCGGCCAGGCGGGTTTCTCCGAACAGCTCGTTGTCGCTGTTGCACGATTCCGTGACGCCGTCCGTGAAGATCACCAGAGTGGCGCCAGGGTCGAGCCGGAAAATTGCGTCCGTATAAACGGCATCGTCGAGGATGCCGATGGGAAGCCCTTTGCCCATCCCACCCTCCGTCTCCAGGGGGCTCACTCGATCCCCGTGCAGCACGAACGGGGGGGTGAGGCCAGCGTTGCAATAGATGATCCGGCCCGAAGGCATGTGGCACACGAAGTAGAATAGGGTCACGAACATGGCAGAGGGGTTTTCTGGGGCGATGGCTTGGTTGATCCGCGCCAGTGTGTCTGCCGGGCTCAGGTTCCCGACGGCGCTCCCTCGAAGCATGGCCCGCGTCCGCATCATGAATAGCCCTGCCGGGACTCCCTTTCCGGACACGTCGGCGACGACGACTCCGAGGTGTTCTTCGTCGATGAGAAAAAAATCGTAGTAATCCCCTCCGACTTCTCGCGCGGGTTCCATTTCCGCGAACAGCTCCACGCGGGTCATATTGGGAAGGGGCGGGAAGGACTGGGGAAGCATTTCTTTCTGGAGCTGTCTGGCCAGCCGGAGCTCACCGGCCAGGCTTTCCTTCTCGGCGGCGGCTCGGGCGATCTCCAGAGTATGGGACTTGAGGTCCCCGACCATCTTGTTGAAGGCCAGGGCTAGGTCTCCGAGCTCATCGCGGGTGTGAAGGTCGATGGTGTGCTCGAAATCCCCCCGGCTGACGATTTCGGTCGCCCGTTTGAGGCGGCGCAGGGGACGCGTGATGACGTAGGAAATGACGGCGACGATTGCAATGGCGGCAAGGAGGGTCACGGCCACCACCTGGTTCACACGGTTCCACACTTCCTTTTGGGCGCGGTTGAGCTCCTCCGCGGGACGGTAGAGCTCCAGCACGTTGATCACCTCCCCGTTCTCATCCAGAACGGGGGAAAGATGGCTGAACCATTCGCCTTCGTCGTCCACATAACGGCCATGCTGGGGCACTTTCTCCTCGAGGGCCCGAAAGAACATCGAACGGTCCCTGGGTACCACGCATGGCATGAAGATCGCCCCTCTCCAGATGTTCACGCCATAGTAGTATCGACCGTCTCGAATCTTGTGGAGAATCCACTTGGGTGTCTGTTCGACCTGACGTCCATCCAGGATTTGTGCGATGGTCCGATGGACCTTTTCATAGTTTGGGCCTTCACGGTCCTCCGGCTTCTGAATGGCCTTGAGGTCCCCAATGGCCAAATTGCTCAAGACGGCATGAGCGAGGCTCTCGGAGCGCCGCAGCGATTCAGCCTCGACTTCCTCTTTCATGACCGCGTGCACTCCGTCGCCGACGAAACGTGTGGCGACGATGAGCAGGAGGACCAGGGGGGTGAGAAGCTTCAAATAGATGGGGAATCGGATCCGGTGGGATGCGAGAGGGGTCGCGGGCGGACGAAAGGCCAGGGCCGCCAAGAGAACGGACAGGGCGAAGAAGAGTGCCGTGCGGACGGGATGGTATAGCACGTACGTGTTGACGGCGTGGAAACGGTCGCGGAAGGTGATGTAGCTGCGGTTGGCGAGGTCGAAGCCGCAGCCACCGCCCGTGTGGGAATCGAAGTGAAACGTTCCCACTAGAATGTCGGGAAACGGATATCCCTGGTTCAAGGGGTCCAGGACCCGCATGACAGCGCCCGCCTCGTCGAATTGGACCCAGGTCCGGTTCCCCTTGCTGGCCACCGTGAGAAGCGGGGACTCGTCCGGGGACGCCTGGGCAAAGAAGACCTCATCCGGGGCGAGTAGGTCTCCCGGGTCGAAGCCGACCGAGCCCAGTTCGCCGATCCGTTCGCCCCGGGGGGAATATCGCACGACCCTTCCCGAGCTTCCCGAGGAGACGAATATGCCGCCGTCCGGGCCCAGGGCTATCCATTCCCACTGGTCGAGGGGACCATTTCGCTCACCGAGCACCTGCACGCCTTCGGGGATCTGGTTGGCGTCGATTCGAACCCCGCCTGCGGGCGGCACCTTCCAGATGTTGAACTGGTAGCGAAGGTTGTGGACGAAATAGTGATTTCCGTCCGCGTCGTGCGCGTACGCCATTTCCGGATAGTTGAGGGGATTTTTGAAGATGATGGTGAGCAGCGTTTTCGGGGGCGCTTCCAAGGTGGTGTACCCCGAAAACCGATACCCAAGGAATTCTCGGGTCTGCAGGCTGTAGATCCAGCTCTGTACGACGAGCCCCTCGGGCCCCGGATAGAGCTTTCGTGCCATGAAGTAGTGGTCGGGACCGTCCGGCTCGATCTCGCGGACGCCCTTTGCCTGCAGAGGCTGTCCTGGGCTGGGACAGGCCAGTTCAAGGAGCGTGTTACGCTCCTTTTCCAGCACGTAGACCTTTTGGTCCGCGAGGGCGTAGGCGATGGGGTTTTGGAAAGCTCTCTCCTCGCGGCAGCTCAGGACCGAGTAGACCAGAAGGGCAAACGCCGCCAGGAGCAGCGTGGCCTGCGGGAAGATCTTGTGATCTGGACCTGGGCTCATGGGCTCACCACGGCCGGCCGCCCGGCTGTCGTGTCC
>CAZGQL010000032.1:12350-21833 GCA_964527905.1 uncultured Syntrophobacteraceae bacterium | reverse complement strand
GCGACGAACAGCGGGCGGCGGCTTCATACGGACCCTTCGACGACTTGGCGTTGCATCTCGGTCAGGTAGGCATCGAGCTCGCCGATGCTCGAGAAAATCTGGAGTGAGGGCAATGCGTTGATGATCTCGAATACTCTCCGGATCTGAGGCTGCATCTGGGCGATGAGGAGGCTGCCTCCACGACGGGTGAGCTCCTTCTTGGTCTTGAGGATGACTCGAACACCCATGCTGCTGATGTAATCCACATCCTTCATGTCCAGGGTGATCACTTTGGCCGCGCCGTTTGCGATCAGATAATCCAGTTTTTTCTCCAGGATCTGATGGCTCGTGGTGTCCAGGGACCCAAAGGCGGAAACGACAAAGATACCGGGTTGTTTTTCAATCGATGTGACGGTCAATGGCATGGTTCAGGTTCCTTTCGCTGAGGGTCTTGAGGGGTCCCACGCAGTCGGGGGATCAGAAAAGAGAGAGTCAGCACATTGCAGGGACCCTCTCTTGAATAATGGATGTCGTGAGTCAGTTGCCGGACCAGGTGGATTCCCAGACCTCCGATCTCACGGCGATCGAAATCCTGGTCGAGGTCACTGACCTCGTATTCCATCGGGTTGAACGCCTTGCCCCAGTCGGTGAAGCGCACGCGAAAGACGTGATCCGGTCCCTCGAAAACCGAGACGACGACGAAGCCCGCCCGCCCTGGATAGGCGTAAAACACGATGTTGGTGAAAATCTCCTCCAGCACCAGTCTGATGTCTTGAACGAGTTCCTCGGAGCGATCGGATTCGTCGAGCGCTTGCATCACAAATTCCTGAACAGCGGACAACGAATTCAGGTCAGCGCTCACTTCCAGGGTTTTCATGGTCTCGTCGCCAGCCTTGCAAAACAGGACATTTCTCTGCGTCCCGGGGTCTCGAAGACGCCCGAATCAAACGATCGAGAGGGTGACGCATCAATTCTCGAATAGGATCGGTCGGATGAGCCATTCTCATGAGTCCGGTTCGCTGGGAGCAGCTGGGCGACTGAGAACGGGGGACCCTCGACGGAGAGGTTCGAACCCGTTCGCCCAGACGGGCGAGGGTGTGATATCCTCTCAACTCTTGAACCGATGGCCCAGCGTTTCGGGGGTCTTTTCCGGCCGTGGCATGTCTTTCATACCGAGGTATCCCCATGCAAGAATCTCTGGCTGACTTCTGCCGGCGCATCGGCGTGATTTGGGAGAACGATCCCCAGCTGCTGCCATATTCGAAAAAAAGCTGGCTGCTCACCGACCCTTCCGGGAGTCTTTGGGTGGTCAAGCCCAACAACCCCGATGATCGGTGCGTGGAGATGATGCGCGGCTTCGATTTGCTCCACCCTCATTTCCATCATCCTCATCCACTCTCGAAGCCGGACGACCCCTACGTGCTCTATGCCTACATCCCGGGGCAGGTCCTGGCCGACGGTCCCTTCGATACCCCGGAGGCGGTGGATGCCGTGTTCGAGGTCATCGGGAGGTTCCGTGCCATGATGCGCTCCCTGAACCTCTTGCCATTTCTCGAGGCAAAGCTGAAGCCAAGCCCCCCGATCGACGATGCGGGATCTTGGGATTCGGGCGGCGCTCGGCGCCGGGATTCCCGGTCCGAATCGGTGAAGCCGATGCCGACACGACTCCAGATCGCCGGCTCGTTTCACTGGGCCCTCAGGGAGGCCGACCGTGCCATCCAGGTCGTCACCTCCCGGGGGGTGTGGCCTCAGGCACCGTTGTCGATTTTTCGGGAACATTTGGAACGCCACGTTTCCATTCATATCCCCGTTGTCGGAACCAACCTCTCCCACACCGCGATGCATCCCGAGCACATCCTGCTGTGTGGAAACGGTGAAATCGGACTGGTGGGTTGGCACATCGAGCCGCGTCCACGATTCCACATGAACCACAGTTACCTCGCCTGGGCCTTACTGCGCTCCGGGAAACCCTTCATGCTCGCCTGCTGCCGGAACGCCATCTCCAGGGAGGCGACCGGGGATTTCCACAAAGATCACCATCTCGTGTTCGCCCTGTGCCTCCTGGAGCAGTTGGCAAGAGCCACCCAACCGGCTGCAAGTTCCGGGGCGGTTCCGCACGAGGCCGGGATCGCTCTGGCAGAGGCGTTCTTCAGTGAATGCGTTGCGACGTTAAGCGGGTGAGGGGGGCCGTCGACCGCGCCACGGCGTCGGGCCCCTATCGGGGTGTGCTTGAGGAGGCGTCGTTGGGATGGAGTTGACTCCAGGCGCTAGCTCGACTCCAGTTGCCTGCCGTTTCGCCTACGGGTCGTACCGAAATGCCAGGAAGTGCTCAGCAGGAAGAGCGCACCTCCCGAAACGATGGCGGCATCCGCGACATTGAAAACGCACGTGCGATACGCTCCCCAGCCGAGATTCAAGAAATCCACCACATTTCCCCCAAATGCGACCCGGTCCAGCAGGTTGCTAAGGGTTCCTCCAGCCAAGAGGGCAAGACAGAAGGTGGGAAGGGGACGGAGGCGAGACCCGAGGAGAAGATAGGGAATGAGTAGGGCAAGGAAGGCGGATACCGCGGCGGTGACTCTGGGTCCTTTCCAGGGGTCGGGGAGATGATGTTCAAAGCTCAGGACCGCGCCCCGGTTGACCAGGTAGTCCAGTCTCAAGATATCGTTGGCAAAGGATAGAGTCTTTTTCTTTGGAAGGTGCCATTTCGCAAGTGTCTTGGTCGCCTGGTCAACCCCGATGCAAAACAACATTGTCAAGAGCACGAGGACAATGCGGGCGTGTCGTTTCATGGACGAGATCCTTGGTGCCGGGACCGGGGGGTATCACCGCAACGGAAAATTCCCCTCCCGTTCGTAATCGTGGAGCCGTTTGTCAACGTCGCGCAAGGAACTGAGGAAGATGCCCAGTCCTCCAAAGCACAGGATGAGTATGCTGATCAGCTCGAACGCTGTCATGGACCTCAGGCTGAAATGGGTGGAGGCGATGACCCCGTAGAGCATGGCGGCCAGCGAGCCGAGGGCGAGGAGCCAACCCAGGGCGTTTCTGGCATTGTAGAAGATGATCGCGATGCCGAAAATGAACGGAATCATGACCATGCCGCTGGTAACGGCAAACGTGTGTCCCAAGAAGGAGCCCCCGTAGAGTGGCATTCCGAACCCGAACGAAGCCGAGACCGTGATGGACTGCAGCAGGAGGTAAAACCCGCCGCACATCATGAAAAAACCAATCAGAAAACGACCCACGCCACCACTCGTCCCGCCTGCTCCTCGACCCATACAACCACCCCCTTTGGCGTGCGCATGATGCCCTGCCCCCCTGTCCCTACCCGCGTCATTGAATGGCGCAGGAATGGACTTCGTGTCAACAGGATTCAATCCTCGCCGCCGCTCTCCCTCGGTTGAAGCTCTTCCGCTGGGACCCTGTCGGTCCGGTCGGTCTCCGGACCGTCGCTCAGGCGTCGGTTTCCTTGTTGAGGTTTCGCATCGTTTCCACGATCGATCGGGAGGTGCGCGCGGAGGCCTCGACGAGCGCCTTCTCATAGGCCGATTGGCTTACAGAGTAGAACTTCTTGCCGGGTCCCGTTTCGATTTCGCGGATATAGCGCTCCAATTCGGCGTTCGAGAGGGAACGATAGGTGTAGAGGATTTGAGCCCTCACCAGGGGACGCATGCTCACTTCGAGCGACGGTCGCTGTTTTTCCGCCGCCTTCACGAGGTCGGCAAATGGAACCTGATGTTCAGGAGGAAGCAGCGCGATCATGGCCGACATGGAAGCCAGCTGCATGCCGAGGATCACTGTGGCGGTGGAACGGGTCGCCTGCTGTGCCGTATCGAAACGTTTGGCCAGCTGCATCCGACTTTTCGGCGCGGGCGTGCGTTTGAGCTGGACGGCGTAAGCTTCGATGGCCTTGGAAGCCTCCGGCGTGGAGGCCTCGATTTCGAGCTGGGTGCATTTCTTGACCAAAGGCGTATCCAGCCACAGGAGGATGGCTTCCATTTCAGAGGTTGTCAGTTTGGCTTCCAGTTCCCTGCCGATGGCATCCTTGAGCCGGTTCGCTTCGAAGGCTTCTCCGATGAGCCTCTTGATCCTGGCTCGAAGCGTCGCGGAGGGCTGTTCTCCGGGGTCTTGGTCCCTCGAGGCATTCTCGTAGGAGACCTGGGCCGTTTGGGCAATGTAGGCCAGCTGCTCGACGGCGCCGGACTTCACGAGGATTTCCTCCACCATCGGGTTCAAGGCCCATGCGGAAGAGCCCACAACCGTAAGCCAGCACGCCATCAGACTGATTGAAACCTTCTTGATCGTAAACATGAGATCCTCCGAGGTGAATATTTCTTTCAGGCAATGGATGACCGGCAAAGAGCCGGAGCGCATCTCTTTGCCGCATTCGCGGGTGGATCGGGTCAGTAGGCCGTCGGGCCGGTCAAACCCCTGAGCACATTCCCTGTATCGAGCGCTGCTTCCGCGAACTTGATGTTCGATGGCGATGCGTGGCTTCCCCGAGGCGGCATCCTCGAACTCAAAGCGGAGCAAAAAGGACTTCTCACGGGCGTGTTTTCCTCCTATCCTTGCGCCGCCTTGAATTCGTGCCCCGGCCGTTACGGCCTCGGCTCCTATTCTATCCATTCTGGCGTCGGAGGGAAGCCCATGCCGACCGAAGTCCCCTGGAAAATCCTGCGTGGCGTACTGGTCCTCCTGATTCTGGCCTCGGCCAATCCCGTGAAGACGGGTTTCGCTGCCCCGAACGATGGGGAGGGCAAGCTTGCTACCGTTGGCTCCCCTTCGGCGGTTGCTGCCGCGCTCGACGAAGCCGCTTCAAGTCTGAAACAAAGTATCGCAACGATCCGATCCCGCACGGTCGACGCCCGGCAGGCACTCGTGCTTGCCAGACAGAGTCTGGACGGGCTCAGGGCGGAAGCGGCCGGAATCCGGGCCTTGATCGCCCTTCAGCAGTTCCCCCTCGATCGGGTGGAAGCCGTCCATGCAACGTACACCTCGCGGAGTCTGAGACTGGCCGCGTCGCACAAGGAAATCCTGGACGAGTTCGATCGCCTGAAGGCGGCGATCGAAAACCGGATTCAGGGGATCGAGCCACTCCAGTCGAGCCTGGTGGACCTGTCGGTGGGTCGGCAGCCCGATGAATCGCTCAAGGCCCTTGAGTCCTCCTTCGAGACGTATCGGCGGCTGGTTGAGTCCGAAGCCCGTGAGCTGGAGCATTTCAGGGAGCTATCCGAGGGAATCGCGGAACTGCTCCGGGCCGAAAAAGCCCTCGTGGATGCAATCCTGCCACTCCTCGAAAAACAGCGCGACTCCTGGAGACAGGAGTTCCTGAAGCGTCGGCAGACCTTGTCGCTCAGACAGCAGATCGCCGAAATATGGAATAGCATTGTGGCTATTCCGTCACGGGTCCGTCAGTGGGTCGATGCCACGGCCCGGTCGGGTGTGGTGGAGCGTTTTGCCGAAGGCCACCCAATGCTTCTGTCGGGTCTCCTCTCCTTGCTCGTCTTGCTGAGCTGGAGCGCACGGCGGCTGAGGCGGATCATGAACCGTAAGTTCGAGTCCTGGGGGAGGCTGGAGGGGCGCCCGCTGCTGCATTGGAGTGTCGAGGTCGGCCGGGAGGCCGTCGCCCAAGTCTATCCTGTCGGAATGGTTCTGTGGCTCTTCGTGGCGGTCAAGACCGTGGGGCTATCCGAGACCGTCGCGGCGCGAGTCATCCTTTGGAGCCTAGCAATCCTGATTGCCATGAGTTTCTCCCTTGGATTCGTCCATGCTTCCGTCGAGGCGGCCTTGCGACAGGGGTCCGGGTTGCTTTCCCCGGGCACGGCCCGCTTTTTTCGCCGCCAGCTCAAGTTTGCGATCCTTTGGGCCGCCCTTGGCGGACTGGGCCTGATGCTGATACGTTTGCTCGGGTTTCCCGAAACCACATGGAATCTAGGGCGCCTTCTTTTCCACTCTGGATTGCTCTACTTCGTGATTCGAGTCATCCGCCCGGCCCGCGTCGAGGGGCTTCTCTCCTGTGTTCCAGAGTGCAAGCGGGCCATTCCGCGGTGGACGATTTGGCTCGGTCGGGTACGCTATGGTTTGATCGGGCTGGTGCTGATCGCGCTTACAGCTTATCCGCTGGGATTCCATCTGCTTTCGGTGCATTTGGTTGAATCCTTGGGTTTCTCGGTCGTCCTGGCCGGCTGCTGGGGGGGTGCGCGGTGGGCGGGTGGCGCCGCCATCCATTACCTCCTGCATGCCCGAACCGGGTATCTCGGAAGGCGGTTTCCCAACCGAGAGGAGCTTCTGGATCGCCTCTGTCAGGTGGTGAGCGGCGCATGGCGGGTGATCCTTGCGGGGGGAGCCTTCCTGGGCCTGTATGCCCTTTGGGGCGGAGATCCCCGTCACCTGATCCTCGTGGTGGAATGGCTTCGGGTCGGTATTCCGATCGGATCCATGAGCATCTCGTTGTACAACCTCGCTCTTGGGTGTCTGGTTCTGTATCTGGGCTTCTGGCTCTCGCGCTTGACGAGCCGCTTGCTGCACAACAGCGTCTTTCCCCGTACGGGTTGGGATACCGGGATCCAATACACCATCTCGACCATCTTGCATTATGTGATCCTGGTCCTCGGAATCCTCACGGCGCTCAATGTTCTCGGATTCCCCTTGGCCAACCTGGCTCTCGTCATGGGGGCCCTCGGCGTCGGGGTTGGTCTGGGTCTGCAGAACATTGTCAGCAATTTCTTCAGTGGACTCGTTCTCCTGATCGAACGTCCCATAAAGGTGGGCGATGTGCTGGTGATCGACGGGCAATGGGGCGAGGTGAAGCAGATCCGTATTCGGAGCACGGTGTTTCAGACCTTCGATAAGTCCGTGGTGATCATTCCCAACTCGGAGATGACCGCATCGAGGATTGTAAACTGGACCCATTATGGTCGCGGAGCGAGCCGCATCACGCTGAAGATCGGAGTCGCTTACGGCACGGATGTCACCTTGGTCACGGGTCTGCTCAAAGAGGTTTGTGCCGCCAACCCGCGAGTGTTGAAGGAACCGGCGCCCCAGGTGCTGTTCACGGCCTATGGCGAAAGCTCCCTCGATTTCAGTGTCCTGGTGCACGTGAAAGCGCCCGAGGACCGAATGCCGGCCACGCACGAGCTCAACGCCGCCATCTTCGAGGTTTTCCGAGAGCATCGCATCGAAGTCCCATTCCCACAGCGGGACCTTCACATCAAGAACTGGCCCCGGGCCCTTCTTGGGGAAGAGGCCTAGGCACTCCACTTGGCCTTGAAGGACCGAGGAGGATACAATTGTGTGTCAACCTCGGTCCGCATCGAGTCCTCCACACGGTTTTCGGGCCGGGATCCGTAACGGCTCGATCCGCTTCCAAAGCCGATATATGGCGTCCCCTCCAAATTTGTGGTTCAAACTTTGAGGCGGATTTCCGACTTTTCCCTTGAACGGTATGGTTCGTGCAGTGTGAACGGACCGAGGCCCCCAGCGGCACGCCGTGTGCCCGGGAAATGGCCGAACCACCGTCTGGATTGTCAACTCGATACAAGAACAGGAAGGAGAACCATGGAGCTTCAACCGATCACCCTCGTCGCCCTCATCAGCCTGGCTTTGACGCACGTCGCCATTGTCTTTCCCAAGGTCTGTCCAGCTTTCGCTTTTGAACGGAGGAGACCCCGATGTTCCTTGAACTGTTGACCCTTGCTCACTACGATGTGACTCCGCCCATTGAAGGCGGGGATCTTCTGAAAGCCATCAACCATCTGCACCGGTCGCTCGACCTCATCGGTGGGGCCAGGAAGCGAGTCGAAAGCGGCGTGCTGGATGGATTGTTCACCTCGAATGACCTCGCCGAGGGCTGGTTCGAGGTCAACTGCTGCCGACTGTACACCGAAAAAGCCGTTCTAATTGAAGAATACCTTCAGCCCGCCATGGGATTGATCCATGACGCAAAATGCATGATCGATTCACTCGTGGCCTACGGAGACGGCATGACCTACCACGGCAAGATCAGTATCCTCAATTGCCTCCAGAGCGCCGAAGAGGGCATCCGGGGGGTGGTGGAGGAACTGGAAAGCTGGATCGTTACCAAGGAAGGCGAGAACAAGTGTGCAAATTGTGGCAGGCATTACACGTTCGGAGACAATTTTTGCGCGGGCTGCGGCCATAAGCTGGGCCAGACCACGGTTCCTTTGTGATGGGGTGAATCCCCAATGGACCTGCAGGGCACTTCCTCCGAACAGATGCCGGAATCCAAAGAGACCGACGTGGGCTGAAGCCCGCTGGATGCAGGAGGACCGTATCCATGCAAGCCACATTGAGCGGCCCGCACGAATGAACCTGGCTTACCAGCCGCCTCTCGATTGATTCTCACCCTGCCGAGTCAATCCGGGCATTCGTGTGGGCCCTTTCAACCTTCCCGCCGCATGCGCACCCGTATTTGATCCGCATGCCGATCAAAGTTCAGAACCCGCTCGGCTCACTCCACCTCCTGAACGAGACATCGAGTTCCGTCTCCCTCGGTCCGAACCGAAAACCCGAATAGGGAAACCAGCTCCGTGAAACTGCGCCCAAACACCAGGTCCAGTTGATCCGGTGGGATTTTCCATTGATCCGCGAAAAAGGACCGGAAATGATCTTCGAAGGCCACGAGCTGGAGCACATCGTCCAGGGCGGACTCGGCGTTTTGGGCCAAGCGCATGAAAGCGGCGTTCAGATGATCGAAAGCACAGCGCCGATCATGTTCGGCCATCAGGTCCAGCACGAGTTCGACGCCCTTGAAAATGTCGCGTCGAGCGAGGTAGAGCTCGTTTTCCAACGATCTGGCCTCTTGGGGGTCCCAGCAGGCCTGGGCGCGGCACTGCATGGGGCGGTTGGAGTAAACGGTGCACTGCCGGGTGGTTTCGTCGTACAGGACGCATTCACGCGTGCCCGGTTTTTCCCGAAGTTTGATCCGTTCATCGACCAGGATGGCCGGCTTGTCTTCGAATGACGACCGGACAGGCTCACCCCGTCGTAGCGTGACCAGCCGATTCCAAGGAATGGCTCCGGTCTGGAGGATCTCGAGGTCGTCGAGCATCAGAGTGGGACTGCCCCTGCGACAGCATTCCCCACATTGCACACAGGTGGGCAGAACCTCCCGAAGGACCCGCTCGACCATTTCCGGAATCCTCCTCCAAGCGTCGAGGCGCCGTGCGCTGCTCCACTGTGGCCACCGCAGCAGCGTGTCCTGAAAGTCCGGATCCTGTTCGAGTTGAAAACGGACCCTCGGAAGCGGGAGTTGGGTTTCTGTCTCCCGGACCACGGCGTCAAGGTAATCGGCAACGTTTGCGCGAAAGGTCTCCAGGGTCCATTCGGCGGGGTCCTGGGGCGACCCGGATGCGTTTCGGTTCACTTGGGTTTCTGACATGGTGTGTTCAAGCTCCCTTCGTGCTGCGGGTTGTGCGACGCGCTTTCGCCTTGGGAGGGTCCGGACCCCGAACGGGGCGCTTGGCGGTCGTTTCTTTGTGGTTG
>CAZGQL010000032.1:0-12340 GCA_964527905.1 uncultured Syntrophobacteraceae bacterium | reverse complement strand
TCCCGTTTGGGTCTCCGCCTCGAGCAACTCGAGCAGGACTTCATGGAGACGCCCCGCCTCTTGATGCGTGCATCGCGTCCAGCCCAGTCCCAGTCGCAACAGATCTTGGAATGCCGGGTCGAACCCCAGGGTGTGCACGAAGGGCCCTTCGGTGCATTCCAGAAGTTCCCTTCGGCTCCGAACCTCCGGTGACCGAAGAAATGCCTCGAGCAGGGACCGAGCACGCCGTGGCAAATCCCCCACTGCATAACCCACGGGTTCCAGGTTTTCCAGCAGGAGGTAAAACAGGTATCGGTGAGCCTTGGGAACCCAGGAGCCGTCGGTCAGGAACGGCTCCCGCCAGAGGATCTCCGTGGCACTCCAGTCCCTCGATTGGGCCAGGACACGTATGGGCTCGAGGACTCCCGTACCCCACAACATCACGTGAAAGAGTGGGTTGGCCCTGGGACTCGAAAACCAATAGGCATTGAGACCTTGCGCCAACGAGATCCAGAACGCTCTTGCCTCCTCCGGGAGATGATCATACTCCCTCGCGGGCCGACATTGCTCGCGACGGCACTTGTTGCCGTAATCGACAAGATGCCTAAGGTCCACACCATGGTTTCGGCTGGGATGAAGCAGGCAGCCGACGTTGTGCCCGTGGACATCGAGATTGCCGAGGGCCCAGCAGGAGTAACCGATGATCGGGCGGTGCCGAGGGCCTTCCCGGAGATAGCGGGCGCGGTTTTCGCGAAACTCCCTGCGCAAGATCCTGACATGGTCCAGGGGGTCGTAGTGGGCCGGGCGAATGGGAGGGCAGCACCCGAAGCACGAAAGTCCGGGAGCCGGAGCGCACAGGCTCGTCGAATTGACAGTCCCGATTCCGTTTGTTAAGCTTCGGGGCATTTGCCACCGGCCCCTATCGGATGCAGACAAGGAGAAGCAATGCCCATTTACGAATTCCGTTGTGTCGATTGCGGCAACATCGAGGAAATCATCATCACCCGCTCGTCCCAGGAGCTGGACATGAAGTGCAAGCAATGCCAGGGGGAGCAATTCGAGCGCGTCCTCAGCCAGGTCAGCTATACCATGGCGTCCGGGTCCTCTGGCGGCGCGGCGTCCGGCCCGTCTTGCCAGACCCGCACGTGCGCACCCGGCAAGAGTTGCACGACCCTCACCCTGCCCGGCCATGAACGCTGAGACGGGATCCGGGAGTGGTCACGGCTTCAGATCACTCCCCGATCCTTCAGTGCGGCCACCTCGTCGGCTCCGAGTCCGAGACTTTCCAGGATTTCCCGCGTATGCTCGCCCAACTCCGGGGCGTGGCTTCGAATGGACCCGGGGGTGAGGGAAAACTTCGGGGCGATCCCTAATTGCCGGTAGGCTCCCCAACTTTCATGCACCAGCTCCACCACCATGCCCCGCGCCCTGGCCGACGGGTCTTCCATGACTTCGGCGAGATTCAGCACTGGCTCGCAGCAGCAGTCCACGTCCTTGAGCAAATCCACCCATTCCGCCCGGGTCTTCTCCCGGAACAGCGCGGCCACCTCCCGGGTCAGGACTGCCTGGTGCGGCCCCGGCTCGAAGTATGCGGGCCGGTTCCATTCCGGCCGTCCGACCGCTTCACAGAAGGCCTTCCAGAACTGGGGCTCCAGGGCTCCCAAGGCCATGTACCGGCCGTCTCGTGTCTCGTAAATGTTGTAGCAGGCATACCCATGATTGAGGAAATCGTCCCCGGGCGTGGGGACTCGGCCGTCTGCGATCAGTTGCCCCCAACGGAGGCAGTTCCAGGTCATGGCGCCGTCGGTCATGGAAATGTCGATGAATTGACCCACGCCGGTGCGTTCCCGGGCCAGGAGCGCCGCCAGGATGCTGAAGGCCGCATAGAGGGCCCCGCCTCCGAGATCGGCGATTTGCGTGCCCGAGAGGGTCGGGACGCCGTCTCGGCCGCTGTGGGAAAGGATGCCGTTGAGGGCCAGGTAATTGATGTCGTGACCCGCTTTGAGGGACCTCGGGCCCTCGCAACCGTAGCCCGAAATGGCACAGGTGATGAGGCGGGGGTTCACGGCTTGAAGGGCATCGTGATCTAATCCGAGCTTCTTGAGCACGCCGGGGCGGAAACCTTCCAACAAGACATCTGCTTTGGCCGCCAGCCGTCGCAGGATCTCCCTGCCTTCTTCCGTCTTGAGATTCAGCGTGAGGGATCGCTTGTTGCGATTCAGCACCACGTGGAATCCACTGTTGCCGCCGATCTTGGGAGGCCACCAGCGGATATAGTCTCCCACCTTGGGGTCTTCAATCTTGATCACGTCGGCACCGAGGTCGGCGAGGAGCATGGAACAGAATGGACCGGGGAGCAGTCGGGAAAGATCCAGAACCGTGAGACCTTCAAGGGCGCCTGTCATACCGCAATCCTTTCCAGTTTCAGAACATGGCCCGAACGAATTCGTCGGCATCGAAGGGACGCAGATCGTCCATCCCTTCGCCGATTCCAATGTACCGCACGGGGACCTTGAGCTCATCGCAAATGGCGACGACAATCCCGCCCTTGGCGGTCCCGTCGAGTTTGGTGAGCACGAGTCCGGTGAGCCCGATGCCCTCCTGGAATTGCCGGGCTTGGGAGAGGGCGTTCTGACCGGTGGTTGCATCCAACACGAGTAAAACCTCGTGGGGAGCCGATTCCATCTTCTTGCCGAGGACGCGCTGAACTTTTTTCAGCTCTTCCATGAGATTGACCTTGGTGTGCATGCGGCCCGCCGTATCCAGGATGAGCACATCGATGTTTCGGGCGATGGCGGCATCCAGGGCGTCGAAAGCCACGGCGGAGGGGTCCGAGCCGCTCTTTTGGCGCACCACTGGGACTCCGATTCTCTCCCCCCAGAGACTCAACTGCTCGGCCGCCGCGGCTCGAAACGTGTCCCCGGCCACCAGCATCACGCTCAAGCCCTGCGCCTTCAAAGCATGCCCCAGCTTCCCGATCGTTGTGGTCTTGCCGACCCCGTTGACGCCGATAACCATGATGACGAACGGGCGCTCGCCTCCAAAGTTCCAGGGACTGCAAGGCACGTCGAGGATCGCTCGAATCTCCTCCCGAAGCAGCTCTCGAAGCTTGGCGGGATCGTGGAGCTCTTTGCGCTGGATTCGCTCGGAGGCCTTTTTGAGGAGAGATTGGGTCGTGTGGACCCCCAAATCCGAGGTGATGAGGATCTCCTCAAGCTCATCGAGCAGATCGGCGTCGATGGTTTTTCGCCCGTGAAACACTCGATCGAGCCGGTTGGTCAGCCGCTCGCGGGTCTTGTGGAGGCGCTCGCGAAGACGGGAAAACAGGCGGCGCTTCCCGGGCAGGGGCGTCTCGGCGTCCGCACCCTGGGCCATACCGTCTGATTCCTCGGTACGGGGATTCTCTTCACCGGAATCCCCCGGCTCTGAAGGAAAGGCCGGGTCGACCGCCGCGGAATCGGTTAGGGAATCCCGAAAATCCATCGATTGTTCCGCGGAGTCGTGCTGGGGATCCGGATGGGCGTCCTCCGCCCCTCCGCCCGGAAGCGGGGTGTCCGCTTTTGTTTTCTTGAACCACTTCAACATCGTCACATGACTCCCGAATCGAATCCGCTCCACGGGTCGCGACGCGGTCACCGCTGGAACGATCCGATACACCGATATCATTCACAAAAGGGGAACGTTTGTGAGGGGGCGACAAGTGTGGTAGAGATAGTCAAATCGAATCCCAAAAACAAGGAAAAAGCGGTTGAAAACCACCAGGGCCGCAAGACCTTGCGGTCCGACTGCGCCACAGGAGGCCAGCCTTGGGGATCGCAACCCGCCTGAGATGCGAAATGGTCGAAGTCTGTCAAGTGCTCGAGCGCAAAGGACTCATCGCGGGCACCGATGGCAACGTCAGTTGTAGACTCGGCGAGGACCGCCTGCTCGTCACGCCGAGCGGTCGTTCCAAGGGCCGCTTGGCGCCCATCGATCTCCTGGTGACGGACCTCGACGGCGTCCTTTTGAGCGGGGTAGGTCGTCCTTCCACCGAAATGGCGATGCACCTTCGGATCTATGCCCGTCGGCCGGACGTTCGCGCCGTCGTGCATGCCCATCCGCCCCTCCTGACGGCGCTGACCCTGGCACGCGTTCCTTTCGCCTCGGATGTGCTTCCGGAAGTCTGGCTCACCATCGGTCCCGTGCCCACGGCCCCCTATGCCACGCCCTCCACGCGCGCGGTGCCGGATTCCATCGAGCCCTTTGTCGACACGCACAACGCCATCCTTCTGGAGCGGCACGGCTCCATCACTCTTGGACGCAGTCTCAGGGAAGCCCTCCAGCGACTTGAAAAGCTCGAGCATGCCGCCCATACCCTGTATCACGCCCATCGACTCCTTGGGCACTCTCCGGATCCTCTCAGCCCGGAGGCCCTACAGGATCTGGAGATACGTTTTCGGCGGCAGGCTTAGAGTTTGGGGCCGCCCGTGGCCGCGGCTTGAGTCCATGGTGTTGGGATTATGCACCGCCCAAGTCCTGCGGACCTGTGTTGGGATGGCTCGGTGGTTTCCATTGGGAAGGGTGGGAGGAGGAACGTAGGAGACTCGCCGTCAGGCGCGGGACCAGGAAGCCGTGAGCCTCGTCCACCCCGCGGGGGTGAAATCGATGTGGAAAGTGCCCCCGGAGAGCTCGGTCCGTTCCTTCATGCCGGGAAACCCATGGTCCATCCAATCCCAATGGGAGGCTGGCGGTCGAGGGTCGGCACTCCCGGCGCCGTTGTCCTCGACGGTCAACTCGACGCGGGAGTCCGTCTGCTGTACGATCAGGCGCACCTGCGTGGCCCGACTCCGGGTAGCGATTCGCTCAAAGGCCTCCTGCACGAGACGGTACATGGTCACTTTGACGCTCTCGGCCAGGAGGGATTCGTCGATGTCGAAGCGGCAATCGATGCTCAATTGGGGATGGAGGCTGGAAAACTCGCGGCAATACCAGTTGAGGGTCGCGACGATTCCCAGATCGTCCAGCATCGTCGGGCGCAAGGTGGTGTAGATTCTCCTCACTTCCTCGATGGCTTGCTGGATCATCGGGACGAGGGATTCGAGGTTTCCGGGCCGGATCGTTCCACGTTCCAGGTGCGCCAGGGTGCTTTCGACGCCGAACTTCACGGCGCTCAGAAGTTGGCCCAGGCTGTCGTGGAGCTCCAGCGCGACGCGCTTGCGCTCGGATTCATGAACCGCGAGTAATTGGGACGAAAAGCCCTTCAGCTGGGCTTCGGAACGGCGCAGGGATTCCTCCGCGCGTTTGCGCTCGATGGCGTAGCGAATACTCCGATCCAGGGTCTCGGGGGTGATTTCGTCCTTGATCAGGGTGTCCGCAGCGCCTGCCTGAATGGCGCTCAAATCCGCCTCCTGCTCCCCAGGTCGGGCCAGCAGGATCACGGGAATCGAACGCCCGGTGGCGAGGACCCGTTCGACAATGCCCTGACCGCCCGGTTGGTGAAAGCGGCTGTCCACCAAGCAAGCATCGTAGCGTTTCGAGGCGATCTCCCGCAGGGCGGATTCGCCGTTTCGCACCCAATCGACACGGAACTTCGATCGGGGGGCCATGGCGAGCAATTCTCGAATCCGGTCGTAGCCCGCCGGCTGCTCATCAACAAGGAGGATGTGCAAGGCAGGATTGTTCATGACCGCCCTTCCGGGATCGTCGACGGAGATCGGTTCATTCTGTAGACTCTGGTCCTTCACATTACACCAGTTCGACAAAAGGAGATATGGGGAAACCACTGTATTTGGGGGAGTGGAAAGCCTGTATTTGGGGGTGGGGGTGGAGCCGAAAACCCGCTCATCTGAAAATCCGAAGCGGCTTGGATCCGGTGGAGGCGTTGTCATCCAAACGCTCCACGGAGCCGGAGCCCCCCACCCGGCCGGGAAGAACCCCGCGGAGTCGGCGGCGATCTGGCGACGAGCTCCGCTTGATTCAGCGAAAAGAGGCCTTAACCTTAGGCAGAGCGTTTGGAACGCGCGGCTCGACAGTTCAGGATATAAGCCTGGCGCGCGTCCCTTCAGCGCCTGTGATCGTGCCGGTTCCGCGCGACGGATCGTGCAGGGTCGCCACCGCCCGTGAAGGAGGATGTGCCATGAAGGATTCCAGTAGTCTTCATCAGAAAGTGCAGCAGCTGTGCGATTGCTTTGTCAATAGCGAGCTCCTTAAGGAAATGTCGATCTTGAAAGGGGATGCCGACAAAGACGAGGCGGCCCTCAAATGGCTCGCGTTGGCCATTCTATATGGGATCGACAGCAACGCCAAGAAGATTAAAATATCGGCCGCCAAGGACGGCGGGGTCAAGGTGGTGGCCAAGTATCGGCCCACGGAGCTGCCTTCTCCCGGAGCGGAGGTGGGAGCGAAGATCCTGGAAGCCGTCCGGGCGATTGGTCACCTGGATGAAGGGGGCGGGAAGACACCCTTAGCCGTCGGCATCCGCGACAGCAGCATTGAAATCGGAATCGAAGCGGACCGAGAAGACGACGCCGAGACGGTGGTCCTGAAATTCCCGAAGTGACGAGCGGCGCAGAGGACCTGGAGACGCGGCACAGCGCGATGAGCCCCGCCGCCGGCGGGGCTTTCCGGAACCTCGTAAAGCTCCTCCATGACTTGATGCGACCGGCGGTGCGACATGAAATGAGACGACCTCATGCGGCATTCAGCGACAGTCTTCCCCGATCTTGTGCATCTGGGCTCGATGAGCCACGGACAAGCCGCCCCCATAGGCGGCGACAATCTGGACATCCCCCATCTTCACCGCCAATTCTAGATGCTTTCATCAGATGGATGAGGTACACGCCAACATGAACAAAGGCATTGTGACGGTATTGGGATTCGATCGGCCCGGGATCGTGGCCGCCGTCTCCAAGGCGCTCTTCGATTTTCGGTGCAACATCGAGGACGTGAGCCAGACCATTCTTCAAACCGAATTCGCCGGCATCTTCATCGCGTCCTTGCCGGAAGGGCTGACCTATGAGGCACTGAGGGCCCGCCTCGAGGAACGGTTGAACCCCCAGGGACTGGCGGTGTATGTCAAGGAGCTGCAGCCCGTCGAAAGCCAGGCGCCGCCCGAGACCGAGCCCTTCGTCATCACCACCGTCGGTCCCGACCGGCTGGGGCTGGTGGCCGGCATCACGGCTCTTCTGGCCGAGCATCGGATCAACATCACTCAGCTTAAGGCGGTTTTTCGGGGCGGACAGGACCCGCGCCGCAATGTGATGATCTACGAGGTCGACATCCCCGTCTCCACGGACCATCCGGCGTTTCGGGCTGCGCTCTATGCTCGCGGTCGGGAGCTGGGGCTGGATGTCAGCTTGCAGCATCGCGATATTTTTGAACAAATTCACCGAATATAGGGAACCGTCATGCTCACGGATCGTGAAGTTCTCTCCACCTTCGAAATGCTTCGGAACGAGCACCTGGATGTCCGGACCGTCACGCTGGGGATCAGCATTTTCGATTGCGCAAGCGATGACCTGGGGCGTTTCAGACGCAACGTCCATGAGAAGGTCGCCAGGCTGGCGGGGAACCTCGTTGGGACCTGCGAAGAGGTCGCCCTCAAGTACGGCATCCCCATCGTCAACCGTCGCATCGCTGTGAGTCCCATTGCCGTGGCCGCCTGTCCCTTCTCGGCTTCGCAGTTGGTCGCCGTCGCCAGGACCTTGGACGACATCGCGCGGGAAATGGGGATCGACTTCATCGGGGGGTTCAGCGCCCTGGTGGAAAAGGGCATGACCCATGGGGATCGGGCGCTGATCGAGGCCATTCCGGAGGCGTTGACGGAGACCGGTCGTGTGTGCGCCTCCGTGAACGTCGCCTCCACCCACGCCGGCATCAACATGGACGCCGTCACCCTCATGGGGCGGACCATCAAGCGGGCCGCGGCGCTCACGGCCGACGCCGACGGGGTGGCCTGCGCCAAGCTCTGCGTCTTCGCCAACATCCCCCAGGACATCCCCTTCATGGCCGGGGCGTATCTAGGGGTCGGCGAGCCCGACGCCGTGATCAACGTGGGGGTGAGCGGGCCGGGAGTCGTGAAGAAGGCCATCGACCGGGCGCGCGCAGCGAACCCCAGACTGGATCTCGGGGAATTGTCGGAGATCATCAAACGGACGGCTTTTAAGGTCACGCGGGTCGGCGAGATCATCGGCCGGCAAGTGGCTGGAAAATTGGGCGTTCCCTTCGGGGTCGTGGACCTCTCGCTGGCCCCAACGCCCAACGTGGGGGACAGCGTGGGGGAGATTTTCCAGAGTCTGGGTCTCAAGAGCATCGGGGTGCCGGGGTCGACGGCCCTTCTGGCCATGCTCAACGACGCCGTGAAAAAAGGCGGCGCGTTCGCCAGTTCCTACGTCGGCGGTCTCAGCGGCGCCTTCATCCCCGTGAGCGAGGACCTTAACATCGCCGAAGCCGCGCGCCTGGGACACTTGTCCCTGGAGAAGCTGGAAGCCCTGACCAGCGTCTGCTCGGTGGGCCTCGATATGGTGGCCTTGCCGGGCGACGTCTCCGCCGAGACCCTGGCGGCTGTCATCGCCGATGAAATGGCCATCGGGGTCATCAACAAGAAGACCACGGCCGCTCGGCTCATTCCCGTCCCCGGCAAAAAAGCAGGCGAGAAGGCCTTTTTCGGCGGACTCCTGGGCGAGGCGACCATCATGCCCGTGGCCAACAACCGCGGCTCGGAGGAGTTCATGTCCCTCGGGGGCCGCATCCCCGCTCCGATCCAGAGCTTGGTCAACTGAGCAGGAACCTCCCAGTCCCTGGGCTCCGGCGGCTCCCTGGCCCCTAGATCTTGAGAAACCAACCCTTCCGGTGCATGAGCCAAACCATGGCATAAATCACCAGGACGAACGAGATCGCGTACAGCAGGGAGCTCCCCTTGGACCCGGCCAGGGGAGCATAAAAGTGGTCGAAGACGACGATTTTGAGCCTGATGGGGCGTCCCGTCGGGCCCTTCAGTCGGATGACGGTCATGAGGGCGTCCAGGACAACCGACAGCACGTACGCCGCAATGGCGTTCTTCCCATAAATGGCAAAGGGCTTGGCCCAGTGCGTGTGGCCCTTGACGTCGACCAGCCAGTGGAGGGTTCCAAAGCAGGCCAGTGCCCAGCCGCCCATGAAGACGGCGTAGGAGCTCGTCCAAAGGCCCTTGTTGATCGGGAGCCAGACGCCGAGGAGTCGCCCGAGCAGGATGAGCAGAAGTCCCGCCGCAAGCATTCCCGCCGTTTTCGATCTGCCTGGGTGCTCGGTTTTCAGCCACTGTGCGGCCAGGGCGCCGAACAAGGTCGATGCAATGGCCGGAATGGTGCTCCCGATGCCCTCGGGGTCCCATGGCACATAGTTGGACCAGAGGTGGTCCTTGAGCAGCAGCGAATCGAGGTAGGTGGGGAGGCTCTTTCCGGGCTCGAGGACCCCCGCGCCGATTCCCGGAACGGGAACGAAGAGCAGCATCAGGCCGTAGGCGCCCAGCAGGCCGGCCGTCCAGGCGAGCTGGCCCCGGTAGCCCGATTGCAACACGATCCACGCCGTGAAGAAATAACACACGGCAATGCGCTGCAGCACGCCCGGGATGCGGAGGTGGCCCCAGTCGAACCGGGGGAGGTTGGTGAGGACGACCCCGAGGGCAAAGAGCACGACGGTGCGCCGGGCGATTTGCAGCATGAGTCGGGCCTGGGGGGCGCCCTGGTCCCTGCGGCGCGCGAGGGAGAGTGTCGTCGAGACCCCGGTGATGAAGAGGAAGAAGGGAAAGATCATGTCCGTGACGGTCCACCCGTTCCAGGTCGCGTGTCTCAACTGCGAGTAGGTGTAGTCCCAGTCCACGGGGTTGTTGACGAGGATCATGGCCGCGATGGTGATTCCCCTGAAAACGTCCAGGGAGAGGAGACGCTTGGAGTCTGTCGGTCGTTGCATAGAATGAGCCCTCTCGGGCTGACGCGGACTTGGCTCGGATCAATCCAGGGACACGGAGTTGAATGGCCGATGTCGTACGTTATCATAGCAACTCGACCTTGAATTCTTCAAACGATTCGACGGACCGACGCTCGATCTCTTTCCCAAAGCGCGGCTGAAGAGATTTCGGCCTCGGGGAGGCGGCTCCGGGACCATCGATCCGGATCTTGTGGAGTCCATCCATGCGTCTGCGATTCTGCTTCGCGGCGGCCATTGTTACGGCGGCTCTGCTCGCTTGTCACGCTGAAGCCAAGGAGAGCGAGGGCATTGGGGACCTCCTTTCGGCGCGGACCCGAGCCATGGTGTTCGCGCCCCATCCGGATGACGAGAGTCTCGGGGCGGGCGGCCTTCTGCAGCGGGTGCTGCACCTTGGGGGAAGTGTGAAGGTCGTTTTCATGACGAACGGGGACGGTTTCCCCGAGGGGGTGGAGCTGCTGGACCAGATCTCCCATCCTTCCGCCAAAGATTATCGGGACTATGGGGATGAACGGCGGCTGGAAGCGCTCCACGCCACGGCGGCGCTTGGAATCCCGGAGCGGGACGTCGTCTTCCTCGGCTTTCCCGACGGCGGCCTTTCCTACCTCCTCAAAGTTTTTCGATCGGATGCGCACAACTACCAATCCCCCTTCACGCTTGAGACGCATCCGCCGCTCTGGGAAATCCTCGTCCCGAGGACCGACTACAACGGACACGACCTCAGAAAGGAAATCCGAAAGCTCCTCGCCGACTTCCAACCGAACCTGCTCATTGTGCCCGCCCCTCATGACGAGCATCCCGACCACCGCGCCACCTACCATTTCGTCCTCCAGGCCTTGGGGGGTCTGGGAAGGCAACCCAAGCCCCTCAAGCCCCACATCGTCCTGTATCTGGTTCATTTCGGCCAGTGGCCCGTCGGCCAGGGGGCGGGAACGGGCTCCACGCTGGGGCCTCCCGAGGGTTTCCCCGGCGGAAGGGTCCAGTGGGTCAGCCTCGCCCTCACCCCGATGGAGGCCCAAAACAAGCGGCGGGCCATTCTCGAGCACTCCAGCCAGATGCTGGTGATGGGCCGGTTTCTGCTGAGCTTTGCCCGGGGAAACGAGCTCTTCATGACGGGTCGGTAAGCTGCGCTCGTGCGGCATACCGCGGGAGGAAAGGTTCCCAGGATGGACAGACGAGATGAAGGAGCCAGCACCAGAAGCTCCAGGGTGAGCGTGGACGTGGTCGTTCTGGGGGCCGGCGCGTCGGGGCTCCTATGCGCGATGGAGGCAGCCAGGCGGGGGCGTTCCGTCGTCGTGGTGGAGCACACGCGGCGGATTGGGACCAAGATCGGTGTCTCCGGGGGCGGCCGGTGCAATTTCACCAATCTTGTGGTCAGCCGGGACCACTATCTGTCCGAGAACCCCCATTTTGCGACGTCCGCCCTGGTCCGGTATCCCCCGTCCCGATTCATCGCCCTGATCGACCGGCACGGGATCGGCTACGAGGTTCGGGATGGAGGGCAGCTATTCTGCACCGGCAGCGCCCGGCAGATTGTGGACATGCTGACGGGCGAGTGTGAACGCTTCGGCGCCCGGTTCCTCCTGGACAGCAGGGTCCTGGGGGTCCAAAAGGGGGAGCGGTTCGCCGTCGCCACGACCCGGGGAGACTTCGAGGCCGCCTCCCTGGTGGTCGCCACGGGAGGGCTCGCGGCACCCCAGCTCGGCGCGACCCCGCTCGGGTACGCGCTTGCCAGGCAGTTTCACATCCAGGTGACGCCCCTGAGACCCGCCTTGACGCCCCTCATCTGGAGCCGCCCGGACGCGAAGCGCTTTGCCGCATTGAGCGGCGTCTCCTTTCATGCGGCGGTTCGATACGGAAACGCGTCGTTTCGTGGACAAGTGCTGTTCACGCACCGGGGGCTGAGCGGACCGGCCATTCTCCAGATTTCCTCCCATTGGGATGGTCGCGGACCCATCGAGGTCGATCTTCTGCCGGGGATCGACATCCGCGCGGTCTTCGCGGAAAACCAACGCTCCAAGGCCCATCTTTCCACATTGCTCAGCCGGTTTCTCCCTAGCCGGCTGGCGCGCTTCTGGTGCGAGGGGCAGGGCGAATCCGGCCCGATCCACCAGGTTTCGCCCAGGGGGCTCGACGCCCTCGCTGCCCGGCTGCACTGCTGGGAGCTTCGGCCCTCGGGAACGGAAGGGTTCAACAAGGCGGAGGTGACGGCGGGAGGGGTCAGCACCCGGGAATTGTCCTCCAAGACCATGGAGGCCAGGAAGGTGCCCGGACTCTACTTCACGGGGGAGGTCCTCGACGTCACGGGGCAGCTCGGGGGATACAACCTGCACTGGGCTTGGGCCTCCGGGCACGCTGCCGGGCAGGTGGTGTAGATGCGCCCACCCCCCCCCCGGGGGGCTTCGCCCCGGGGGGGGCC
>CAZGQL010000031.1:32376-40065 GCA_964527905.1 uncultured Syntrophobacteraceae bacterium | reverse complement strand
CATAGTAGTTCACGGTCGTTGGAGGATGGTACGCCGGGTAATAGGCGCCGGCAGGATGGTAGTAGGCGCCCCCGTAGTGGGCGTCACCATAGGCCGTCCCGCCGTAGGCTCCGGTCTTGGACCAGCCGCCCCCCTCGTAGTGCGTGGCGCTGCCGCCGTACACGTTGGTGTGCTCCGTGCCCTCACCATAGGCATGCGTCGTGCTGCTCCCCCAGGCGCTCGTGTGCTCGGTGCCCTCGCCGGCAATGTGCGCCGTGCTGCCGCCCCAGCGGTTCTCGTGGGCCGAGGCCCCAAAGCCGCCGAACGATCCACCGCCGAATCGGTTGGCGTGCCCCCAGCCCCAGGCCAGGACGGAACCGAGCGCCACGACCGAAAGGCTCAGGAATGCAATGAAGATCTTCTTGTTCATGGCGTGATCCTCCTCAGTTGCTCTTGGGTGGCTTGCCCGCTTTCAGCGGCTTTCCCGCGGGAGCTGGCTTCGGGTTGGGGTGCGCGAAGGGCATGGGGTTGGCCTTCGCTGCCTTGGCGGACGCGAAGGCGTCCGCGGGGACGGGCGCATCGATCTGCCAGTTGGAGAGCTCCACCTGGTGGCGCAGTCGGGCCGGGTCCGTGCGGTACACCGCACGAATCATGCGGGGCAGCTTGTCCTCGGCGCCGATCCAGATCTGTGCGAACAGGTCCTTGTCCGCGATGGCCACCATTTCCGTCTTGGTTCCGCCGACCACGTCGGATGCGCCGATGTAGAAGGCGAGCATCAGCCCCTGGGACATCGCCGCGTAAGGGTCGGAGACGATCACGTCGGTGAATGGGAAATACGTCGCTGCCTGGTCATAAGCCGCTTTGAGCATGGCGTCGACTGTGGGGGGTGCCACGGCGACCGCGACTAGGTTCTCGGTCGGCGCGAAAGCCGTCATGGTCTTCCCGTCATTATAGAATTCCGACGCCGGGCCGTCGCCGGGGGTGATCACCCGCAGCTTGTCGGGCCGCTGCAGGGTGACCTCGGATTTCGTCGTGTAGGCGAGAGGCGTCCCAAGCCGGCTCGGGCTTTCGTAAGTCGCCACCGCCGTGAAGCTCATCGTGCGGGCGGCTGCGAGGCGGCTTCCCATGGCTTTCAAAAGCTCGACGGCCTTCGGCTCAAGCTCCATCCGCACCGGGGGCGGCGCTTCCTTCTTCACGGACTTCGCCGGTTTCGAGGTCTTGGGCCCGGGGGCTGCCGCCTCCGCGCCGCCGCTCATCGCGACAAAAACCCCCAGCAACAGCACGGCCACGATGGTGCGCCAGGGAGGTTTTCCCTTGATCATCCGCTCCTCCTGTGTTCGGGCTTGCCCCGGTTACGGACGGCGAGTCACCGAGCTAAAGGCGTGTCGTCCCGCCGCATTTAAGGAATCATCCCGCACTCGAACATCTTGTTGGCGATCGGGGGGGCCACCTTGTCGATGAAGACCTGCCGCGCCTGGGGATCCGCGCGCAGAAGCTGGATGAAATTCCGCTCCTGCTCCGATTTGGCCTTTCCCTTCCTTTTCCACAAATCCTCGCAGCTCGAAGCCTGGTATTTCTGGATGACCTTGTCGGCAATCATGTTCAGGATCGGGTAATCCTGGGCACGGGCCATGCCGGCGAACAGGAGGATCAAGGGCAGCACTAGAACGCAAAGCCGTTTCATCATGGTGTTCTCCTAGTTGCGGGTCCTGAAGGGTTGGGGGTCTGCTCAGACTGCCTTGGAATGCCGCGCGTTGCATGGCCCCGTCATTCCGATCCGTCCCCCCCGTGGGGGGGACCAATCTCCCTGGCTTCAGTGCCGGGGGCTACTTCGTCGTTACGATTCCGGGCGGCTGCCATGTGCCTTGGCCCGGCGGAAGAATCGAGGGCGGCTCGGTCTTGGGCCAGTAGAGGCGCATCACGACGTAAATGGGGCCGTCGGGAGCGGGCAGCCAGTTGGATTCCTTCGCCTTTCCCGGGGAATCCTTCTGGATGTAAATCGTGAGGGAGCCGTCCTTGTTCTTCTTCATCCCGGGCAGCATGGGCGAGTTGATCAGGTAGCGGTTGATGGGGTTCTTGATCAGCAGCTGCGTCTTGCCGTCGTACATGGTCACGGACCAGAAGGCATTGACGGGGGGGTACTGGCCAGCGGGGAAGGTGAGCGTGCAATTGTGCTTGCCGCAGTCGGGCTTCTCCCCCTTATCGTCTTTCAGCAGCATGGGGTACATGGCCTCCACGGCGTCGTTGCCATAGATGCCGGCCTTTGCGGCGGCGGCGCGGAGCAGCCAGTCACCGTTGTAGAACGCCCGATCGCCGAATGCGGCCGCGATCGCCCAGCCGTTGACGTCCTTGCCGACGGAGGCGACTTTCGCCTCCACCTTCTTCTCGCCCTCCTTCATGCCCAGCCCGATTTCCGCCTTATGCTCCAGGGAAAGGTCCTTGAAGTCGAAGGTCTTGCCGGGACCGATGCCGATGCGGGCGAGCTTCTCGCGGATGGCCGTCTCCTCGGGCCCGGCGGGGGCGAACTGCAGGGCGAAGTCGAGATACTCGAAGAAATTGGTCTTCACCAGCTCCTTGTCGATTTTCGGGAAGTTGACGGGCCGGGCCGGCGGCGGGGCGGGCTGCTTCAGGTAGGCCGAAAGCGGCTGGGCCTTGTATCCGGATTGGACCTTCACCACGTTGGGCATGTCTTTGGGGTTGAAGAGCTGCGTGCGGAAGATGGCCAGGGAAAACGGAGTGCTCGCGCGAAAGACCTTCTTGATGCCGGCCGGCGTTGGGCCCTTCCAGTCCGGCCCGACCACCAGGTAGCTGCCGGGTCCATTGCCCGTCGCGCGGCTCCCGATATAGCCGTAATTGAAAACATTGCCGTCCACGAGCTGGACCGAGTAGTAGCGCTTCTTCTCGACCGCGGGCACGGAGAGCACGATGGGCTCGGCGCGCAGGTCCATCCAGCACATGGAATACGGGGTGTCGCTGTTGGGCGTGACGATGGTCGTGTCCTCGTAGGTGAAGACCCGGTGCTCATGGAACAGCGTGTTGAACGGGCCCTTCCACTGGCCGGAGCCGCGGTCGAGGACGTAATCATACATGACGGCGTAGTTCATCACGATGGGCAGGCCGTAAATGAAGCCTTCCTCCGCGATGGCTCGAGTTTCGGCGAATCCCGGCCGGTCTTTTTCCCCCTTCTCCGCTCTGGAGAGGGTGTCCGTCGCGCAGCCCGAGACGAGAGCCAGGACGATGATCAGGGCCAGAGGCCACCCGGGAAGCGTGGGTTTCCGTGGTCGCATGGGATGCTCCTTTCATGGGGCTGCGGGGTCGCGGGCGGGCCCCTGTGGGGCCGCCCGCCTGGTGGGTGCTCACCGTTGTCCGTTGCGTCTTCCCGCTCGGCAGGGCTCCTGCGGCCCGTGCTGCGAACAGCACGGGGTCGCAACTCAGGTTAGGGCCTGCTGATCTCCAGCGCCAGGGCTTCCGTGTGCCTCAGGACGACCTGATCCCCCTTTTTCACCGCCCTGAAATTCTTGACATCCCTGCCCACCTTCAAGGTCCGGACGGCGCCTGCCGGGCCCTTGATCGTGACGGTTCGCTTCCTGTAATTGATGGCTTCCACGTTTGCCTGGATTTCGGTGGTCTCGGCGATGAGGCCGCCGGGCATTTCCCCCTTGGGGGCCAGAGCCACGGTCTGTTCCACCTGGGCATCCGGGGGGGCATCGGCTTTTCTCACGAAAACAGCCAGCTCCTCGATGTACTTCATGCCGACCTTGTCGCCCACCTTGATCTGATCGAAATTCCGCGCGTTCTTGGCATTCACCGTGAGGGTCTTGCCGTCCATGCCCTCGAGGGTGACCGTTTTCTTCTGGGCATCCAGCGCCTTGACCGTTGCCGTCAACTGGACCACGTCGACGACCACGGCACCGGGTTTTCCGCTTCCGGTTGCGCTCGCCGTCTTCTTCGCGAGGGCATAGGACGTGATCCCCAACACCATGACCGCGGCCAGCAGCAATGACGATGCTTTCTTCATCTTCTCCTCCATTCGTTGAGGCATGGATGTCCGATTCTCAAACGATCTCCCCGCGCGGCCAAAGCCGCTTGCCGATCACGACTTGGCGGCGTTCAGACCCGCCTGGAGCTTTGCTTCGTCGTCGTGGGAAAGAGACGTCTTCAGAACTTTTCCCCCTGTTCCCTTGAGCTCCTCCAGAACCTTGTCCGGCGTCGCCTTCCGGACCAGCACGAACAGGGCGGAAGTGCCGGGAGCCAGCGCTTCGGACAGTTCTTTCATGAACTTGTCGTCGATGCCCACATCGCTGAGAGCCCCGGATACGGCTCCGGCACCGGCTCCCACCGCAAGTCCCAGAAGGGGGTTCAGGAAGATCAACCCGACCAGGGACCCCCAGAACCCACCGGAGATCGCACCCGCTGCCGTCAGGTTCACCGCTTGATGAAGCTTCACCTTGCCCTTGTCATTCTTGACGGCCACAACGGCATCTTCAAGGTCAATGAGGTACTCCTTCTGCAGTTTCAACAGCCTGAGTCGGACCTCTTCCGCCTTGAACGGATCATCATAGCCAATCACCACCAACGTGCTCATGAGCTCATCCTGACGTTTCTTCTAAAGGTTCCTCTGATGACCGTGCAGGCGACCCCGCCTTGGCTAGAATTTCACCCCCACACCCAAAAAGGGTCCGTGCACCCACAGGTTGTAGGCGAACTTCTCGTCGCCGCTTCCCGTTTCGTAGTCGGTGTAAAGCGCCCGGTACCCGGCATTGACGAAGAGCCATCGGTTGATGCTGTAGGCGGCCTCCGCCCGGACGTTGAACGTGAAGTCGGAATTGACGGTGAAGCCCCCGAAGTCCGTTTGAAGGGAGGTGATCCAGTCGGCTCCGGGCCGCCAGGAGAAACGACCGCCCACAATGGGGTCGACCCAGCTCCTGGACTTGTCGGTGTAGAAATTGCGCACGCGGAACGGACCGGCCAGCTCAAGCTCCGCTTTCGTGCGGATGTACTGGTACCGGGCGCCGCCCAGCACCTCGACGATCACCTCGGGCATGTTCGCCACAAGGCAGGGGGAGGCGTAGACGTCGTAGGTGAGTGCCGCCTCGCCCGTGGAATACACCGTAAGGACGTCCGCCTTGCCCCGAAGGGTGAATTCCAGCGGGTGGAGAATCGGGATCTCGATGCTCTTGGCGCCTTCCCCGCTGTCGCTCAGCCTCACGTATTCCACTTCCGCGTAGAGTCCCCAGGGCCCCTTGCTCACCTCGAAGCGTCCATCCATCGTGAAATCGATGTGTCCGTGGAACAGCAGGTCGAGCACGTCCTTGAAATCGACGTCGACCGAGGAGGTGTTCCCGCGGGCACGGACATCTCCTTGAAACGAAGTGAGCCATCCCGCGAGATTCACGGAAAAGTGCCAATCGTCATATCCCTTGACCGGGCTTCCCGAAGAGCCGGCGGAGCCCGGAGCCGCCTGGGCGGCGCGCGGCTGAACCGCGCCCGCGAGCAGACCCATGCAAAGCAAAGCCAGCAAAGCCATGGTGGCCGTGATCTTGAAAACCTTCATCTGGAATTTCCCCCTTCCTCTTTGCTCCCCCTCGTTGATACCAGGTCTCGGTGCGCGCGGTCGGCTGCCTTGGGGAGGGTCCCCAGGGAGGGGAGTCCACATCATTTCCGCGAAGGCGAGGTCCATGGGAATGCAACTGGATTCCCGCCTGCGCGGAAATGACGCTGGCTGGCCAGCTCAACGGACCTGAGGCTCCCCCAAGGCTGGCCCCAAAAGCGTGCTTCCTCCGCGTGCCCCGCCCGCGATCGATCACGCTCCTCGCCCACCCGCCGGCCGCACCCGGACCGCCCCTATTCCATCCGGATGACGATGCCGTCCGCGCCCGTGGTCAGCCCGAGCCCCTGCTGGCTGGACCGAAGGCGCAGCGTGACGCCGTTTCGGTTCTGGAGAATCAGGTGGCCCTGGCCCGCATCGGTGAACGTGATGCCCAGGCTCCCCTGGACGTAGGCTCCGGGAAACTGGCTGATGTCGGTCAGGTTGTACACTTCCCCGGTGGCCATGATGTGGGAGGCGCCGATCCCCCCGATGCCGACCCCCCCGATCTTGAAGTCGTAGACGTTCCCCTGAAAGTAGAGCTTCCCACCCCCCACGTTGCCGTTGAAGATGTAGGCCAGCTGGTACTCGTCGATCATGACCGTCCCGGAGGGCTGCTGGGCCCACGCCGGGGCACCCAGGATCACGGTCAGGACCGCCGCCGTGACCGCGGCCCATCCAAAGCCTCTTCTGAACGCCTTGCGCTGCATGCTGATCCTCCCCTGTGTCGATAGTCCTTCATTTTCGCCGACGAAACCGTGCTCGGCTGCGTGATGTCCATACGAGCGACCCACGATCCAATCGAGGAGCGATGTGTGGAAGACTGATGGCAAGAGTGGTGATTCTGCTTGACAAATGAACCTTAAGCGGATTTTAGGAGTCAAGAAAAGTGGATTACAGTAGATTACAGTAGGCTTCTTGGGACAGGGACAGGCATCGGAGATGGCCAGCCGGGGGCCGGACCCGCGGTGGCGCTAGAAAGTGAGCAGTGGTCCGTGAAGGATGACTCGAGAGATGCCGCTCTCGCACCCTCTCTCGAGAACGGCCTGTCCGAAGCAGCCATTCGCGAGGAGCTGGTCCGGATCCTTTCAAACCCCGACTTCAAGCGCAAGACCACCCTCGTCAAATTCCTCACCTTCATTGTGAATCAATCCCTGGCTGGACGGACACACGAAATCAAGGGGTACACCATCGCGACCCAGGTCCTCGGTAAGGCCGACGCTTTTGATGCGGTCAAGGACCCGACCGTCCGGATCCTGGCCGGGAAGCTCAGGGCTGCCCTTGATCATTACTATCTGGTCTCGGGTGGTCAGGATCCCGTTCAGATTGAGGTGCCCAAGGGAACCTACGTGCCCGTGTTTCACCGTCGGCCCCCGAAACCCACGGCCCACTCATCGGCGGCACGGGCCGAAGAGGACGGAGCCGCTCAGCTCATCAGCTCCGGTGTCGCCGTCCTGCCGTTCAAGGTCCTGTCAGGCGATCCGCAAACGGAGCATTTCGCCGCGGGGCTCCGGGAAGAGCTCCTAGCTGAGCTCGTCCGATACAAGGATTTTCCCGTCGTGCCGGGCCATGGAATAACTTCGAGGGGCCAAACGCCGGCGAGTGTCCGAAGCTTGGGGCGGGAGCTCAACGTCCGCTTCCTCGTGGAGGGAAGCGTTCGACAGGAGGGGAGCTGCCTCAAGATCGCGTTCGGGTTGGTCGACACGACCTCCGGGGTTCAGATCTGGGGCGAGCGGTATCGGCGCGAGGTGGGCGGAGCGGATGTGATCCCGTTTCAGGAGCAAATCGCCGAGACGGTTGCGGCAAAAATCGCCGACTCCTACGGGATCATCGCCCAGGAGCTGACCCGAAACCTCCGCGAAACCGTCCCCGCAGCCATCGGGGTGGAGGAAGCCTTTGTCTACATGCGAGAGTATACGTTCAACCTCTCGGAGGATACCTTTACGCGGGTCTACGAAGCCGTGAATCACGCCCGGCAGCGCCATCCGAGCTCAGGCCTGGTCTGGGCCATGCTCGCGAACCTCTGCGGCGACGACAACACGCTTTGGGCTGGGGCTCTGGGAGTGCCGATGGAGCGGGCGATGGCCTTCGCACGCAAAGGGGCCCGCCTGGAGCCCCAGAAT
>CAZGQL010000031.1:16141-32366 GCA_964527905.1 uncultured Syntrophobacteraceae bacterium | reverse complement strand
ACGTGCGCGCCATCTTGGCCTACCAGCATCTTCTGGTCGGCGACCGAAGCGCGTTTTTACGGGAGGCGGAGACGGCGTTGGTCCTCAATCCCAGCGCCCTCACCCTGACGGCGTTTCTCGGATGGCTGATGGTGCTCCACGAGGGATCGGAACGGGGCTTGCGCCTCCTGGAAAAGGGCATCGCCTCCAATCCGCACTACCCCGATTGGTTCCATATGGCACCGTGCCTGCACCTGTACGGAGAGGGGCGTTATCTGCCGGCCTACCACCAGGCCTTGAGGATCCAGATGCCACGCTTCTTTTGGGCGCCCCTGCTTCGGGCCGCTGCCCTGGCCCAGCTCGGGCAGTCCGCCGAGGCTCGAGCCGCCCTCGATGAACTGCTCGCCCTCAAGCCGGATTTTCCCGCGGACGCCCGGCGCCGCATCGGCTATTTCGTCAAGTCCGATCGGCTGATCGAAGGACTGCTTGCCGGTTTGAAAAAGGCCGATCTCTCCATTTGAGCGGACTCGACATCCGATTGGAAATCGTCAGGCTGCTTCCAGGGTGAGCTCGACCCGCAGGACATCGAAGGGGAATTCGACGCGACCGTTCTCCGTCTTCTGTAGGATGCCCGCGTTCAGAAGCGCTTGAATGTCGCCATGGACCGCTTTCACGTCCCGTCCGAGGCGGCGCGCGGCTTCCCGAATGCTCATGGGGCCAGCTCCGGTCATCGCCCGCAGCAGCTCCCAGCGCTTGCCGGTGAGCAGCTTGAACAAGAGTGCGGGCGACTCGAAGCTGATGAAGCTTCCTTGCGCCTCCCCCTCCAGGGCCTGGAGGAAGCGCTGGCTCATCTTGTCGCGCGAAGCAATCCCCAGTGTGACCGTGCGCATCTCAAAACCTCCAGTGGTCCACGTCGTCCCAGAAATCCGCGAGCAAAGCCTGAGGTGTCGTGAACCTGTAAGGGGTCTCTCTCCCGCGGATATGCTTGTGGTCCCCTTTGCCTCGCTCGTTATCGTAGCGCAACACGCAATGACCCCTCATCACAAGGGCGAGCCGATACTTGAAGCGGTGTTTACTCCCCGCTGCAGGCGCCGCCAAACGCCACACCACCATCTCAACGAAGGCGTCTTCTGAGATGACGTGGCGCTCATTGAGAATCAATTTGGTCGGCATGTTGGAAAAAATACCAACACCAAGGACCGATGTCAATCCGCACACGCCGAGGCTGGATGAAACCTGCGCATGGATTCAGTCGGGCATTTCGCCATGCAACTGTCCCCGTGATATCCGGCCGAGTCCGAACGATTCTTTCACGACTCCCAAGCGATGCAGGCACCGGGGCAGGACGCGATGGCCTCCTCGACGCACGCATCGTCGCCTCCTTCGGGCTCAATGACGCGGGCTTTCCCGGTGGCTTCATCCATTTCAAATACCTGCGGGCAGAGCTCGACACACGTCTCGCAGCCCACGCAGCAGTCGTCATCCAGAGTCACTTTTCGAGCCATTGTTCTGCCTCCGTGACCTCGACCGGCACCCGAGGTGCCTTCGAGGGAAAACCCCGCCGGCTCCAGCCCCCCACTGGAGCCGGCGGAAAGGCCCTTTCAGGAAAACGTGGGCGGGGGATGCATCGGGGATGGGTCGGGCGGAAATGGTTTCAGCCAACCCCGATGGACTCATTAGATGGGGGGCGCGATGGTGACCAGCAGCCGAAGGTCGGTCGTCGCCCGGAGGCCGTGCGGCTCGCTGATCTCCGAGACGACCACGTCTCCCGGCCTGGCCGGGATCGTTGCCCCATCCTTGCCGAGAAACTCCCCCTCCCCCTCGAGCACCGTCAAGCTCACCTCCCCCTCGATGTCGTGGGAATGGATGGGCAGGGTCTGGCCCGCCTTAAAGTTGAAGTTTAGGATCTTGAAGTAGGGGGAATCGTGCACCAGAAGGCGCTTGAAGGCCTTCTCGTCAAATCCGTTCGCCTCGATTACATTGATGTGCTTCATGGTGATGCTCCTTTCCCGGCAGCCCCGCTTGGCGCTGCGATGGCCTGCCGAAACAGCGGCCAGGCCCGTTCGACGTGTTTGGCGGCATCGAATTCCCCGTCGCTCAGGTGCCGGAGGATCGCCGCCGGTTGGATCACCCCGAGGAAGAGAACCGCCGCCGTTTCCGGATTCACTTCCTCCTGGATCCGATGCTGTTCCTGTCCGCGGCGCACGATGGCCGCAACCTCGCCGAGATAGGCGCTCACGGCCTCGTAGAGCTTGGTCTTCCGGTCCGGGTGCCCCGCGTAGATCTCGCCGGAGAAGAGCACCCGAGGCAGGGAGTGGTGCTCGAGGATGAGCCGCACATGAAGCGCCAGCAGCCGCTTGAGTTGCTCCAAGGGGTCTTCGGCTTCCTCCGTGACGCGGCGCACGTTCCGCAGCAGGCGCTGTCGCAGGGCATCGACCACGGCGTCGAGGATGTCCTCCTTGCCGCGGAAGTGCCGGTAGATGGCGGAGGGCACCAGCCCAACCGACCGTGCCAGGGCCGCCATGCTCAACCCGCTCAACCCCTGCGTCGCGATCAGGTGGAGCGCCGCCTGGGCGATCTGGTCACGCCGCACTGCGTTAGTCAGTTTTTCGATCGCCATGCTCACCCATCCCTTTTGTGAATCTTCATTCACAAAATAAGCTCGTCCATTCGGGGTGTCAACTCGCGGAGCCAGCGGAAACATCCCGTGCAACGCGCTTTTCAGTCGGCTTGGATCTGGGAATGGAGAACACAGCCCCCGTTGCTCCGGGTTGCCTCTTAAGTGATGGTCGGTTCACGCATTGGGGAGGCGGCCGAGGCGCCCATGTCAGCCCCAAGGGGCCTGGGCACGGCGCAAAGTTGCCCTTGATCCCGAAACGCGGAAGGGATACACGTGAAGGGCACGGTGCGTTCGTCCGTCAAGCCATCGGGGTGCCGGCCCGTAAACCCTGGGAAGGCGGCCCGGTGGTGGCGCACAAACGATGTTCCCGTCAGAGAGGAGAGATTCGATGCAAAGCTCTGGTCAAGCCGTCTTCAAGACGACGGCGCCCAACGAGGGTCTCCTGGATGTCGCCCAGATGGCCACGGGTGTGCTGCTCATCCTCTTCATGTGGAGTCACATGATGCTGGTGGCGAGCGTCAACCTGGGATCGGGCGTCATGAACGCCATCGGCGCCTTTCTCGAGGACCATTACCTCGCCCAGTTGGGCGGGCCCGCGGTGGCGCTGCTTTTCCTGCTGCACTTTGCCCTCGCCGCGCGCAAGATCCCGTTTCGCCCGGCCGAGCAGACGGCCATGTGGCGGCACAGCGTTCGGTTTCGGCACACGGACACCTGGCTCTGGGTCGTTCAGGCCGTGACGGGCATGCTGATCCTGGTCATGGGGTGCATCCACATGTGGACGGTCCTCACGAATCTGCCCATCACGGCGGGCAGGAGCGCCTTTCGGGTCCAGGGGGGATGGTGGCTGCTTTTCTACATGGTGCTGCTCCCGGCCGTGGAACTCCACGTGGGCATCGGGCTCTACCGCATCGCGGTGAAATGGGGCTTTGCATCGAGCCGCCAGCGGACGTATCTCAAGAGCCTGGAAAACCGCATCACGGTCGGGTTTATCGTGGTGGGCGTGATCACCTTGTTCACCCTCTACGTGATCATCACGGCCTCCCTGAATCCATAAACTTTGTTGGGGGCGCACGTCGCATCCGGCATTGAAAACTCCAGCACGAGGAGTCGAATCTTGGAAACCATCACGACTGATCTGCTCTGCATCGGCGCCGGCCTCGCGGGGGAGAGGGTCGCCGTCGAGGCCGCGGCGCGCGGGTTCGAGACGATCTGCCTCAGCATCGTCCCGCCCCGGCGCTCGCATTCCTCCGCCGCCCAGGGCGGCATGCAGGCGTCCCTCGGAAACTGCATCATGGGCGAGGGGGACAATCCGGACGTGCATTTCACCGACACGGTGAAGGGTTCGGATTGGGGCTGCGACCAGGAAGTGGCCCGCCGGTTCACCGAGACGGCCCCCATCGCGGTACGGGAAATGGCCCACTGGGGCGTGCCCTGGAACCGGGTGGTCGCCGGGAAAAGCACCTATTTCAAGGCCGGCAAGGAATTCGAAAAAATCGAGCTCCCGGAGAAGGAGGGCTTGATCACGGCCCGCGACTTCGGCGGGACGGCCAAGTGGCGCACCTGCTACACCTCGGACGGGACCGGCCACACGCTGCTCTTCACCATGGACAACGAGGTGGTGCGTCTGGGCGTGACGGTGCACGACCGGGTCGAGGCCGTGGCCTTGATCCACGATGGGGAAACCTGCATGGGGGCCGTCGCGCGCTGCTTGCGGACCGGGGGCTTCCGCGTGTACCTGGCCAGGGCCACCCTGATCGCGACCGGCGGCTACGGGCGCCTCTACCGGGAGACGACCAACGCCGTGATCAACGACGGGGCGGGGACCATCCTGGCCTTGGACACCGGGATCGTGCCGCTTGGCAACATGGAAGCCGTCCAGTTCCACCCGACCGGGATCGTCCCGACCAACATCCTGGTGACCGAAGGGTGCCGCGGCGACGGCGGGACCTTGAAGGATGTGAATGGCGAGCGGTTCATGGACCAGTACGAGCCCGCCAAGCAGGAGCTCGCCTCCCGCGATGTGGTTTCCCGCTGGATGATGCACCACATCCGGCGGGGGCTCGGAGTGAAAAGCCCCTACGGTGACCACCTGTGGCTCGACATCCGGCACCTGGGCGAGCGCCACATCAAGACCAAGCTACGGGAGGTCGAGGAAATCTGCAACAGCTTCCTGGGCGTCGATCCCATTACTCAGATGATCCCGGTGCGGCCCGCGCAGCACTACAGCATGGGAGGGGTGCGCACCAACAAGGACGGGGCGGCCTACGGACTCAAGGAGCTGTTCGCGGCGGGCGAGGCCGCCTGCTGGGACCTGCATGGGTTCAACCGGCTCGGGGGCAATTCCCTCGCCGAAACCATCGTGGCGGGGAAGATCGTGGGCGAGAAGATTTCGGATTTTCTCGAGGGATACGAGGTCCACTTCAAGACCGAATGCATCAAACGGGCGGTGAAGGAGCAGCGGGAACGGGCCGATCGGATCATCCACGGAAAAGACGGCAAGGAAAACGTGTTCGTGCTGCGGACGGTCATGCAGGATGTGCTGATGGACAAGGTCGGCATTTTCCGAAACGGGGAGGACCTGCAGAAGGCCGTGGACGGCCTCCAGATCATTTACGACCGGGCCGCGAAAATCGGTCTGCGTTCGAGCGGCCTCGGGGCGAATCCGGAGCTGGCGCTGGCCCTGCGCTTTCGGGGGATGGTGCGGCTGGCCCTGTGCATCGCGGCAGGGGCCCTGGCCCGCACCGAGAGCCGAGGTTGCCACGCACGGGAGGACTTCCCCGAGCGCAACGACCGCGACTGGCTCAAGCGGACCCTCGCCACGTGGAAGGAAGGGGACACGCTCCCGACGCTGACCTACGAGCCCAATTCCCGCGTCTGGGAGCTGCCGCCGGGGGACCGGGGTTACGGCGTGTGCAACATCATCGCCTCCAAGGACCCGGTGGTGTGCGGCCTCGAGCCGCCGCTGCCCGACACCATCGAATGAGAGGGGGGAATCCATGGAGAGAATTCTCAAGTTCAACATCTTCCGCTACAACCCGATGGATCCGGGATCCGTCCCCCACATGCAGGCCTTCTCACTCGACGAAACGGACAGCATGACGCTCTTCATCGCCCTCAACCGGATTCGGGAAGAGCAGGACCCGAGCCTCCAGTTCGACTTCTGCTGTCGGGCGGGAATCTGCGGCTCATGCGCCATGCTCATCAACGGCAAGCCCGATCTCGCGTGTCACACCAAGACCAGGGACCTCCCGGCGGAAATCACCCTGATGCCGCTTCCTGTGTTCAAGCTGATCGGGGACCTGTCCGTGGATACGGGCGTCTGGTTCCGGGCCATGAACGAAAAGGTCCAGTCGTGGATCCACACGGACCGGGTGTTCGACCCGAAAGCCGTGGAGGAGCGCATGAGCAACGAGGAAGCCGACGCCATCTACGAACTGGAGCGCTGCATCGAGTGCGGCTGCTGCGTGGCGGCGTGCGGCAAGGCCAACATGCGCCCCGACTTCATGGGGGCCGTAGCCTTCAACCGGATCGCCCGGTTCATCACGGACCCGAGGGACCAGCGGACGATGAAGGAATACTTCGAGGTCGTCGGCACCGAGGAAGGGATCTTCGGCTGCCTCGGGCTGCTGGGCTGCGAGGACATCTGTCCCAAACACCTTCCCCTGCAGGACCAGCTCGGGATGCTGCGGCGAAAAATGGGCTGGGCGGCCGTGCGGCACCTCTTCGACGGTTTCCTTGGCCGGAGCGCCTGAGCGAAGATCCGCGATGAAACCTGCCTCTGAGGCTGTTGCAACATTCACATGGAGCCCACCCCCGTCATTCCCGCGAACGCGCGAAGGCAGTTTTTCGATGACTTCTGGGCCCGCGCTTCCGCGGGGGTGACGGGATTTGGGGGTTTTGCAGAAGCCTCCTCTGTTATACATTGATCTGGATTCGAGTGGATAGGCACCGAAACGGCAAGGAACCGGGGCGTCCGTGTTTGCCGCGCCGAGGGTCGATGAGGAGGTGAGCCATGATGAAAAAACCGGTTCTGGATTATTTCTTTTCGCCCGAGGCGGTGGCGGTGGTCGGAGCCAGCCCGAGGCAGGGCACCATCGGCTTTACGCTCCTCGACAATCTCAAACGGGACGGGTTTTCCGGTCCCATCTACCCCATCAATCCCAAGCACGAGAGCATCCTGGGGCTCAAGGCCTACCCGGCCATCCAACAGGTGGGCGCGCCCATTGACCTGGCCATCATCGCCGTGCCCATTCGGGGGGTTCCGGAGGTGATGCGGGCCTGTGGGGAAGCGGGCGTGCGCGGGGCCATCATCATCTCGGCGGGCGGAAAGGAAGTGGGGGAGGAAGGCGACCGGATCGAGGCGGAAATCCGCGCCGAAGCCGAGAAAGCCGGCGTGCGCTACCTGGGACCCAACTGCATGGGCATCCTGTGCCCCCCCAATGGGCTCAACGCAAGCTTTGCCGCCCACAGCGCCGAGCCGGGCAGCCTCGCCCTGCTCTCCCAGAGCGGGGCCGTCTGCAGCGCCATCCTGGACCTGGCGGCAACCGAAAAGATCGGGTTTTCCCACTTCGTCAGCATCGGCTCCATGGCGGATCTGGACTTCGCCGACATGATCGACTACCTCGGAAACGACCGGCGTGCGCGGAGCATCATCATCTATATGGAGAACATGACGCGGCACCGCAAGTTCATGAGCGCAGCGCGGTCGGTGTCCCGCGTGAAGCCGATCATCGTGGTCAAATCCGGACGGAGCGAGGCGGCGGCCAGGGCGGCGGCCTCCCACACGGGGGCCCTCGCCGGCCAGGACGAAGCCTACAACGCCGCTTTCCGCCGGGCGGGGATCATCCGTGTGGACACCATCAGCCAGCTCTTCAGCTGCGCCGAGGCCCTCGGAAAGATGCAGCGTCCGGCGGGCAACCGCCTGGCCATCGTGACCAACGCCGGCGGGCCGGGCGTGATGGCCGTGGACGCCTTTTCCAAGTGGCGGATCGATCCCGCGACCCTGGCTCCGGAAACCCTGGCGAAGCTCGATGCGTTTCTGCCTCCCTTCTGGAGCCACGGCAACCCCATCGACATCCTGGGGGACGCCACGCCCGAGCGCTACGTGCAGGCGGTTCGTGTCTGCCTGGAAGCCCCTGAGCTGTCGGGGCTCATCGTCATTCTCTCGCCCCAGGCGATGACGGACCCCACGGGGGTCGCCCGGGCGCTGGCCGCTGAGATCAAGAGCCGCCCCAAGCCCTTGATGGCGGTCTGGATGGGGGCCAGGGATGTCGCCGAGGGGATTTCGGTGCTGAACGAAGCGGGCATCACCACGTTTCAGACGCCTGAGGAGGCCGTCGACACTTTCATGCAGATGGTGTCCTATTCCAGGAACCTGGAGCTGCTCCAGGAGACGCCGCCGAGCCTTCCTTATGAGCTTCGGGTCAACACCCAACAGGCACGGACCTTTGTGGACGAATGCCTGCGGCGCCAGGCGCGGATCCTCTCGGAGGTCGAATCCAAGGCGATTCTCTCGGCGTACGGCGTCGCGGTGAACGCCACCGTGGTCGCTTCGTCGGCAGCGTCCGCGGCGGAAGCGGCCCGGAGCATCGGCTTCCCGGTGGTGCTCAAGATCTTTTCCCCGGACATCACGCACAAGTCGGATGTGGAGGGGGTGCGGCTGCATTTGAAAAGCGAGGAGGAGGTCCGGGCGGCTTTCGAGGAGATGACGGCCCGGGCCGCGAGCCTCAGGCCGGAGGCGAAGATCGTTGGGGTCACCGTCCAGGAGCAGGTCAGGAAGACCGAGATCGAGCTCATCGTCGGGGCCAGGCGGGACCCCCATTTCGGTCCCCTGATCCTGTTCGGCATGGGGGGCATCCTGACGGAAGTGCTCCAGGACACGGCGGTGGACCTCCCCCCCTTGAATCTGCTTCTGGCCCGGCGTCTGATGGAACGGACCCGCGTGTATCGCCTTCTCCAGGGTTACCGCAGCATTCCTGGAGCCGACCTGGACCGGGTGGCCGAGCTCCTCGTTCGCATCGCGCAGCTGGTGACGGACTTTCCCCAGATCGTGGAACTGGACCTCAACCCGGTCGCGATCAGCGCGGGGCGCCCCATCGCCCTCGATGCCCGGATCGTGGTGGAGCCCACGGACATTGCCGCGCCCCGGCACCTCATCATCAGTCCCTACCCGAATCAGTACGAGAGCCACTGGATGCTCAAGGACGGCACCCCGGTGCTCATCCGTCCCATGAAGCCCGAGGACGAGCCCATGGTGGCCGATCTCCTCGACAACTGTTCGGATCAGACCCTTTACTTCCGCTATTTCAGAGTCATCAAGAGCTGGCCCCACGAAGCCCTCATCCGATTCACCCAGAACGATTACGACCGGGAAATCGGGCTGGCCGCCATCGGGGAGCCGCCCGGTCCACCGGTCATGATGGGCGTCGGAAGGCTCGTCATGACCCCGGAGCGCGACGCAGGGGAATTTGCCGTGATCGTGGCCGATCCCTGGCAGGGGAAAGGTCTGGGGCCCAAGCTGATTGAGCGGGTCATCGACATCGCCCGGGAAAGCGGCGTCAAGCTCCTGTCCGGTGACGTGCTCGCCGAGAACCAGGCCATGTTGGACCTGGTCAAGGGACTGGGCTTCAGCGTTCAGGCGCCCCGGGAGGGGACATGCCGGGTGGAAATGAATCTGTGAGCGCCCTGTGGAGAGCTGAGCAGCGCGATAGGGGGAGGAAACGTCGAGGAGGCATGTATGAGCGGGGACGTCCGTTCCGGGACCGATATGAGAGACAGTGCAGCCGGATTGGGAGAGCAGGAGAACTTCGCCTATCACCTGATCGATACCGCGCAGGTCATCGTGCTCGTGCTGGACGTCCAAGGGCGTATCCTCCTGGCCAATCGCTTTCTGGAAGAGCTGACCGGCTATCGGTTCAGCGAAATCAAGGGGGAGGATTGGTTTTCTACCTTCCTGCCCGAGGGGGACCGGGGTCGCATTCGACGCTTGTTCTTGAAAGTCGTCAACAATGTCCGCACGGGAGGGCATGTCGGCCCCATCCTCACCCGGGACGGAAGCGTGCGCGACATTGAGTGGCACAGCAGGACCCTCTACGACGGGGAGGGTCGGACCGTCGGTTTGCTTTCCATCGGAGTGGACGTTACGGACCGGATCAAGGCCGAGGAGGCGCTGCGGCGAAGTGAGGAGCGGTATCGTGCGATCGTGCAAGAGCAGAGCGAATTGATCTCCCGCTACACTCCGGACGGGACCCTGACGTTCGTCAACGAAGCCTACGCCCGCTATTTCGGCGAGAGCCCCTCGGAGCTGCTGGGAAACAAGTTTTGGCACCATGTGCCGCCCGAGCATCATGCGGCTCTCAAGGCACACATTGCCTCCCTCGGCGTTGCCAATCCCCTAGCAACCATCGAGCACGCCGTTTTGACTCCGGAAGGGGTACGCTGGCAACAGTGGCAGGACCGGGCTGTTCTGGGTTCGGACGGCGAGACGGTCGAGATCCTTGGGGTGGGTCGTGACATCACGGCGCGCAAGGAGGCGGAGCTGGCTCTGGAGAAGGAGCGTCAAAGGCTCTATGCACTCCTCGACGGTCTTCCCGCCATCGTCTATTTGCACGACCGCCAGTACGTGGTGCATTTCGCCAACCGTGCCTTTCGTGAAACCTTTGGAAGCGGGGAAGGGCGACGATGCTATGAAGCTTTGCGCAATTATGGCGGGCCTTGCGAGGACTGCAGGACCCAGGAGGTCCTGGACACCCAAGTCCCCCAGCGCAGTGAGTGCCTGCTCGCCAAGACGGGTCGGAGCTACCAGATCTTCAGCTACCCGTTCACGGACGTTGACGGGACGCCCCTAGTCCTCGAGTTGTGGATCGATGACACGGAACGCAGGGAGAGCGAGCGTGCACTGCGCGAATCCGAATCCGCCCTCCGTAGACTATCCGCGCGATTGCTCAGCGCACAGGAAGAGGAACGCAAGCGGATTGCCCGAGAACTGCACGACAGCATCGGATCGTCCCTCACGGGGATCAAGACGTTTCTGCAGGCGGCGCTGACGCGGCACCGACGAGGGGAGCCCGTGGAGGAGGCCCTTGAGCATTTGCTCGCCGTGACGGAGGGCGCCATTGAAGAAAGCCGCCGGATCATGACGGACTTGCGCCCCTCCATCCTCGACGACTTCGGAATCGTCAGAACGCTCGGCTGGTTCTGCCGCGAGTTCGTGAGGATGCATCCGAATGTGTTCGTGGAGGAGGCGGTCGACCTCTCGGAAGCGGAGATTCCGGACACGCTTCGAATCGTGATCTTCCGCGTGGTGCAGGAGGCATTTCACAACATCGCCAAGCACAGTGGGGCCGAATATGTGACGGTTGATTTCCGAGTGCGGGAGGGTCGCATCCACCTCGCCATCGAGGACAACGGCCGGGGATTCGATGTGAGCGCCGTGTTGGGTTTGCGCCAGCGGGGGCAGGGCATGGGTCTGACGAGCATGAAGGAGCGCACGGAACTCAGCGGTGGCGTATTCGAGATCCAGTCGGTCCCCGGGGAAGGCACGGTGGTTCGGGCTTCGTGGCCCGTGGACCTTTCGTGACGGACGCTCCAGTGGGGTTGGCCGGCGAAAAGGTTCGTGTTTCATGACCTCGCTTCGGATGCCCCTTCGCCGCGCCCTCAGTTGCCTTGCCTTGGAGGAAGGGAGCTCGTGACCCCCCGAACGAATTCGGCCCGTGCTTCCGGGTCGGGGATGGACAGCCCGACCAGTTCGTCCAGGCTGTCCATGATCTGGCGGGTGGCCATCTGGGCACGCTCCTGGCCATACTGATCCCGAGCTTCGAGGGAGAGGTAAATCAGGCGGGTGAGCGCCAGGGACAATTCGGCGACCGCCTGCTGGACGGCAACCATTTCATCCCGCGCGCTCAGGGCCGCCTCACTCCATTCTTTGAGACGCCCGTCGCGTTCCCGGAGACCTTCCTCGGCGCCTCGCACGGCTTCGATCAAATCTTCGGCGGTCTTGAGCTCGTTGTTCAGCTTCCGCCGCGTTTCCTCTCCCGCGGCCAGCAACGATGCCAAAGCTTCTCGCTCGGCTGCAATGCTTGTTTTCATATCATAAAGGGCCTCTTCCCGGATCTGAGTGACCGTCGAGCGGAAGAGATCGAAGCCGGGAACCTGAAACTGAGCTTGGCGCAACCAGTCGTGATGGGCGATGCCCCAGCCGGAGCCCATGGCGAACAGGAGCAGGACGGTGAGGGTCGGGGTCTGGATGCGCTTGACAGCCGCCAGGCCGATGGCCGAGAAGCTCACGACCGCGAAGACGCCCAGGCCAATTGCTTCTTTCATAAACGATGCTCCTCCTTTTCTATGGGGTTCCGTATTGAGTTTGGGCGACCAACTGGGCGTCCGTCCAATGGGCCATGGTGATGGCCTTCGCGGGACATTCGGCGACGCAGATGCCGCATCCCTGGCAGCCTCGAGGATCGATGACGGAAATGCCCTCGCTGTCCATCCTGGGAACCTGATAGGGACACGTGTTGACGCAGGCCAAACAAGCCGAGCACCGTTCCCGAATAACGCTCGCCACGGTGCCCGCCGTGCGGATTTCCTCCTGAAGCAGGATCGCGGCGCAGCGGGCGGCGGCTCCCCGGGCCTGGAGAAGACTCTCCTCGACGAAACGGGGACTGTGCGCGAGGCCGCACAGAAAGATGCCGTTCGAGCTGAAATCCAGGGGGCTTAATTTGGGGTGTGCTTCCAGGAAAAAGCCCTCTTGGGTGAGCGGGAGCTTAAGCATCCGGGCAATGCTTCCGGTGTCGGGGCCGGGGCGGACGCCGGCGCTCAAGACCAGTAAGTCCGGAGCCAGTTCCAAAACCGTTTGACTCGCATAGTCCGCCACGCGCACCCGCAGGCCCGGTTCTTCCAGGGTCACCTCAGGGGGCGCTTCCGGCTCGAACCGCACGAAGAGCGCGCCGAGATCCCTGGCTTCCCTGTAATACTCCTCCTTGAAGCCGAAGGTCCGGATGTCCCGGTAGAGCACCGTGACCGAGGCGGTCGGGCGCCGTTTCATGAGCCGTATGGCGTTTTTCACGGCCGCCGCGCAGCAGATGCGGCTGCACAGGGGGAATTCTTCGTTGCGGGACCCGACGCATTGAATCATCACCACTCGGCTGGGAGCGAAGTCGGAGCGGGTGTGGAGACGCTCCTCGAATTCCCTCTGGGTCATGACCTGCTCGGCCTTGCCGTAATGGTGCTCTTTTGGGCGATAAGGCTCGCCCCCGGTGGCCACGACGACGGCCCCAACATCCAGGGAAATCGCGGTCCCGTCCTGGCGAAGGGTCGCGCTGAACTGGCCGACGGCGCCGCGGATTTCTTCGAGCACGGTCCGGGTGTGCAGGACGATGTTGCGGTGGGTTTTCACGCGCCGCCCGAGCCGCTCGGCGAACCGGAGGGGCGAGGAACCTTCCAGGGTGTGATGGATCCGGCGGGCATTGCCTCCCAGGTGGGCTTCCTTTTCGATCAAGATCGTCCGGATACCGAGGTCCGCCAGGGTGAGGGCGGCCGTCATGCCGGCCAGACCGCCGCCGATCACCAGGGCTTGGGGCACCACGCGGGTCGAGACGTCCTCGATCGGGGTCAGGAGCGCCGCACGGCGGACGGCTGCCCGGACCAGTTCCCGGGCCTTGCGAGTCGCCGCTTCGGGCTCTTGGGAGTGCACCCACGAGCACTGGTCGCGGATGTTCGCCATTTCGAACAGGTACTTGTTGAGCCCAGCCTGATGAATCGTCTCCCGAAAGAGGGGCTCGTGGGTCCGCGGGGAGCACGCCGCCACCACCACATGCGAGAGACGGTGTTCACGGATCCTCTCCTTGATGACGTCCTGGGTTCGGGTGGAGCACGTGAACTGGAAATGCTCCGCCCAGACCACGCCGGAAATCCGCCGCGCGTCCTCCACGACGGACTCGACGTCCACCACGCCGGCAATGTTCCGCCCGCAGTGGCAAACGAAAACCCCGATCCGGGTCTCGGTAGAGGTTTCCTGCGGCTCGAAGCGAGTCCCCCCGGGCGCGACTGGGGGGGCGGGCTCGGTGTCGGGCGGGGAGAGGACAGGTTGGATCGCGCCGTTGTTCAAGGCCAGGAACGCCGCGGCGCCTGCGGCCGCCGCACTGGCCCCCGTGACCGATTCCGGAATGTCCTTGGGACCGTCCAGCGCGCCGCACACGAATATCCCTTCGCGCGACGTGCTGGAGACCATCTCGAAGTCGGGTTGAACAAACCCGAAGCGGTTCAGCTCGAGGCCCAGGAGACCGGCCAGTTTCTGGAATTCTCCATGAGGCTTCATCCCAGCCGAGAGGACCACAAGGTCGAACGCTTCTTCCCGGTAGTCCAGGGTGACATGGTCGTAGTATTGGACGAGGAGGTCTTGGGTGGTGGGGTCCCGGATGACCTGGGAGAGCATGCTCCGGACAAATCGGACGGAGTACCGGCTCTGGGCGCGGAGCACGTAGCGGTCAAAATCCTTCCCATGGGCCCGGATGTCCATGTAGAAAATCGTGGTCTCCGACTCGGGGTCGTGCTCCCGTGTCAGGATGGCTTGCTTCACGGCCGCCATACAGCAGACGGAAGAGCAGAAATTGCGGTTGCGCGCGGCATCCCGAGATGCCACACACTGGATCCAGGCGATCCGTTTGGGCGGTTTCAGATCGGAGGGGCGCCGGACATGTCCTCCAAACGGGCCACCGGCCGAGAGCATGCGCTCGTATTCGAGGTTTGTGACGACGTTGGGATAGCGTCCATGGCCGTATTCCCCCGCCTGGGGGACCACGGCAAGCTCGTAGCCGGCTGCCAGAATCACGGCACCGACCTCGAGCTGGATTTCCCGGGATGGCTCCTCGAACCGGACGGCCTGAACGGGGCAGATCTTTTCACAGATTCTGCAGCGTCCCTTTTGAAAATAGATGCAGTGCTCGGTGTCGATGGAGGGTACGAGAGGGACCGATTGGCCGTGGAGCAGGTCGATGGCCTTGCGGTCGTCTAAGCCGGCGTTGTAGTGGTTCGGAAACTTCTTGGGGCATTTTTCGACGCACTGGCGGCACCCGATGCAAACGGATTCGTCGACGTAGCGCGGGTGGCGAAGGATGCGGGCCGAAAAGCGTCCAGGATCGCCCTCGAGGCCCACAAGCTCGGCCAGCGTGAGGATCGTGATCCTGGGGTGCCGGGCGCAGGCCACCATACGCGGGGCGATCATACAGGTCGAGCAGTCGTTGGTGGGAAAGGTCTTGTCGAGGCGAGCCATATTACCGCCAATGGAAGGATTCCGTTCGAGCAAGACCACACGCCGATTCATCCCCGCCAGATCCAGGGCGGCCTGCATGCCGGCGATGCCGGCTCCAACGACCAAGATCGTTTCATGAGTAGAATGACTCATCGATTTGTGCCTGTTTTCGATCGCTCAGCGGACGGTGTAGGGGGCGACCAGCGGGAGCGGATCGATCCTGTGACATCGTAGCCCGGCCCTTACGGTGTTGAGACCGAAAGCCAGTCCCAGGAGCTCGGTGTAATAGAGAATGGGAACAGACGGCTCCGGTGAGTCGAGTTCCGGCTGATAGAGGTCCAGGTTGCTCTGGCAAAGAGGACAGCAGACCACGATGGCCTGCGCTCCGCTGGCGCGGGCCCAATGAATGAGCCGTCCCACCAGGGCCAGGCCGATTTCACGCTTGGGGATGCCCACGCTGGCGCCGCAGCAGGTGCCTTTAAAGGACCAATCCAAAACGGTCGCCCCGACGGAGGCGGCCAGACGATCGAGATGCCGTGGGTTTTCGTAGTCGGTGGCACCGGTGAGCTTGGGAGGGCGAACGACTTGACATCCGTAGTAGCAGACCACCCGAAGCCCCTCGAGGGGAACCTGAACCCGTTCCCGGACACGCGGCTGCATGTTGAGACTTCCGAGCCAACGGGCCAGGTCGAAAACCCTCAGCTCCGGATGGATCGTCCATGGAGCATCCGCACGCTTGTTTTCCAGCATCATCCGGGAATAGCTCAGGCGTTTGAAGCACATGGGGCAGGCCACGGCCAGATCGCGCCCCATGGTCTGGGCTTCGGCCAGGTTTCGGGCCGGCAGGATCACCGACATCCGCTCATCGAGGCTGTGGGCGGCCGTCGCACCACAGCACGTCCAGTCCATGAGCTCCACGAGATCGATGTCCAGGGCGGCCGCCACCGAGCGCAGGGATTCTCGGTAGTCCCAGCTCATGGATTCGAGGGCGCAGCCGGGATAGAAAGGCACACGAGTCATGAGGAGACCCCCTTGCGTCCGAAATGCCCGAGGATCCTTCGGACTTCCGGAGCGCCGCGACTGTGCTCGGGCAGGAGGCGCAACCGGTCGCGCCGGTAAAGCTCCACGGCGAGGGCCAGATCCTTTTGAAGGGCCTTGATTCCTGGGGGATGCCCGTGAAGGAAGGTCTTGAGCATGAACCGCTGCATGAGCTGCAGGTCGTTGATCCGTCCATGCCGTTTGAGGACGTCGATGAATACTTCCTGGAAAGCGGCGATTTCATATTCCGCCGGGCGTTTGCGGCTGGAGACGACCGCATTCTTGAGGTGGTTCATGAGCCCGGCCACATCGATTTCGTTTGGGCAGTAGGTGGTGCACAT
>CAZGQL010000031.1:14627-16071 GCA_964527905.1 uncultured Syntrophobacteraceae bacterium | reverse complement strand
CCCGGCGGCCGAGCTGTACCAATCGCACCACCTGGTGCGGTTTGAAGTCCATGAAGGTGCTCACGGGACAGCTGTTGCTGCACCGGAGGCACTGGTAGCAGGAGGCGATCCGTATTCCGGTTTCCCGGGCGATGGCTTGCGCCCAGGACCGCTCCAGACCCTCCAGGGTGACGGTTTCCGCGGATGACATCCTTAGAAGTCCTCGTGGGTCAGTGGGTGAAATTTCTCATGAATTCTACTCACAGACGGACGAACGATCAAGCTGCATCGAAGGACAGTTGCAGGTGGGACCGAGGGTTTCGGGTCGATCCGGTCGCATTGGGAGAAAACTGTCACAAGGTTTGCCAGAACTGTGCATTTTCATTTTCGCTTCTTGTGAATTTTATGGTAAGGATAGGGCCGCCACGGGGAGACGGGCGGATGGTGCCGAAAGGTACGTTCCCGGTGGCCGCGCTGGGGTCTCAAGTTTATGGCGAAGGAGGTGTGATGGAAGGTCGTTTTGTGCTCAAGGGAGATCAGCTCGTTCTGGATCGCGAGACCGGACTGATGTGGCAGCGGCAGGCTTCGGAAGACCGTATGGTCTGGAAGGATGGCTTCGCGTATATCGACAGCCTCAACGCGAGCGGCTTTGGCGGATTCACCGACTGGCGGTATCCGACCCGGGAGGAGTTGGAGACGCTCATTCTGAAGGAAGAAAACCGGCACACGGGACTCTATATCGACAGCCTTTTCGGCAGCCAACGTAATTGCTGGTCTTCGTCCGAGGCCGGGCACCACAAAGCCTGCTATGCGGACTTCTACTACGGCGATCTCTACATCATCGAAGAAAACTATGCCAACCACTTCATCCGGGCGGTGCGTACCTTCCAGGGATGAGACAATATCCCATGAAACCGGTGGAGCAGTCGCTCGGTGGACGTGGAGCGGTTGGGAGGGACCACTTCTTCAGGTGGTCCTTCACCAGCCGGAGATCCCCCAAAATACTGGCAACGTCGCCAGGACCTGCGCCGCCACTCACACCCCGCTTCACCTGGTGGAACCCTTGGGGTTCCGCATCACCGACAAGCACCTCAAACGGGCGGGGCTGGATTACTGGCCCCGGGTGACGCTCCACGTCCACCCGAATCTTGAATCGCTGGCGCGATTTCTGAACGGAGCGAGATGGGTTTTCTTCTCGGCGGGTGGCTCCCGGTCGGTCTATGAATTCCAGTTTCGGCCGGGTGACTGCCTGTTTTTTGGATGTGAGACAGGGGGCCTCCCGAAAGAACTCCTTGACCAGTCGCCTGAGAATGTTCTACAGATCCCCATTGATCGTACCCAGGTTCGGAGTCTGAACTTGGCGACATCTGTGGGCGTCGCCCTGTTCGAGGCGACGCGCCAATTGATGTTATACCGTGCGATCGCAGCATCCCCTCGCAACCGGTGACGTGAAGGCAGTTCTCTA
>CAZGQL010000031.1:13818-14609 GCA_964527905.1 uncultured Syntrophobacteraceae bacterium | reverse complement strand
CTACGGCATCCACCTCAAGCCAGTTGGGAAGCTCCATGGAGACGCTCGACAAGGAAGGGGTTTTGGCGAAGGTCTATGAGATTTGCCCGGAAATCCAGCAACTGGGGATTCAGCCCGTGGTCTTGGGCAAGGGAAATCGATATTGAGTGATCCTATTCGAGGGCAGGGACTGCTCGAAAAAAAGGGCACCGTTGAGCTCGTTTCGAATTCGGCACCCCTCGGGTGATGGGAGTGAGCCGTCAGCCAAACCACCATGGGCTCATGAGCTCCGCTTGGCGGTCAAAGAGGCGGTGAAGAAACTGAGGTGGGGCACCAAGGCCATCTGCGGCAAGGTGCGGGCCGGCGGGCGGAGGAACGGAGAGAAGGCAAGTGGCGGAGATCGAGTGGAAAGGCGCTGTGTGGAGAGCTGCGTACGGTAGCCTTTCCGTGAAGGAGTTGTTGACGATCCTCAAGGGCTTCGGCCCTATGGAAATCGTGGAATTTGAGAAACCGGAGCTGGCCCGTGGCCAGATCAGCATCTCCCTTACCCCGGAGGGCCGCAAACAGATCACCCTCTATCACTTGGAAGTGGAGGGAATGCGTCGACGGGGGCAGGGACGTGCGGCGTTGCAGTGGCTCAAGCACATCTTCAAGGGAGATCTTTACGTCGAAGACCCGGGGGTGATCCGGGTCAAGAACGCGAACGCCGAAACGCTGCTTTTCTGGGTCAAGATGTATCGAGAAGGACTCATCGAGGCTTTGGAAAGTGAAATGTGCATGCTGCATCCGAACATGAGCGAGGCGGATCTCCT
>CAZGQL010000031.1:12098-13751 GCA_964527905.1 uncultured Syntrophobacteraceae bacterium | reverse complement strand
CCGGACCACCAGCGAGATCGAACGGTTGTGCACGGCGCTTCGAGAGGAGCCCGGCACGCGGATCGTCTTCACCAACGGCTGCTTCGATCTCATGCATGTGGGGCACGTGCGCTATCTGGAAGCGGCGAGGGCCCTCGGGGACTGGCTCATCGTCGGAGTGAACACGGATGCTTCGGTGGGGCGGATCAAAGGTTCCAAACGGCCGATTGTGGAAGAGTCGGACCGGCTTGAGGTGGTGGCGGCGCTGCATTGCGTGGACTACGTGGTCCCCTTTGACACGCCGGACCCTCTGCCGTTGATTCGGCTGGTGAAACCCCATGTTCTGGTAAAGGGCGCGGACTGGCCGCTGGACCGGATCGTCGGGGCCGAGGAGGTGCGGGCTTCCGGGGGTACCGTCGCACGGATCGCCCTGACGCCGGGCAGGTCGACCTCGATGCTCATCGAGCGCATCCTGGATCGTTTTTCTGAAGGGACCCCCGTCGCGGGCAGAGAGCTGGCTCAAGACGGGTAGAGATGAGGGAGTTTTGGGAGCAAAGCGGGTCAAGACGGAAAGAAATGCGACCGAGCCGAAAGCGAAGGCCAAGGAGCCGGCCGGGCCCGGTCTCATGGGGCTCCGTGAATGGCTGGAGCTGCACCAGACCAAGCTCATCAGCGCCGTGGCGGTCGCGTTCGTCATCGTCCTCGTGGTTTGGGGCGTGAACGGGTACTTCGAGCGAGCCGAGCGACGTGCCCACGCGGAATATGCGGAGATCCTCAAGGGATGGCCGAAGGACGATGGCGCGGATGCGAACGTCTGGCAAGGGGTTCAAGCCAGGCTGGAGCAGTTCATAGCGGGATCCGGGGGAACTGAAGCGGCCCTGTACGCCCGGATGGATCTCATGCGAGCGCTCGTTCAGCAAGGGCGCGCGGAGGAAGCTCTCCGCCAGGCGGCGGTCCTCGTCGGCAAGGTGAGTGCCGACAGGGAAATGGGCCCGTTGCTGCGCTATCAGTTGGCTCTGACCTACGATGCGGCAGGAAAGGTCGAGGAGGCCAGTGTTCAGTGGAGTGCACTCAAAGCAACGCCGCTGCCGGGGATCGAGCGGGAGATCGACTGGCGGCTGGGTAGGCTGCACGCCTCCCGGGAGGATTTCGCCAAGGCCATGGACCTCTTCGATTCGGCCCTGAAGCGTCCGGGGGATTACCCGAGCACGGCCCTCGTCCAGCAGGACCTGGCGGCCGTCAAGGCCAAGTTGGCCAAGGGCTCGTGACATAATCGACTTGACACGGGGTGCGGGATTCGCTATTGACCGGGCTCGATGTATGACGATTTGCCTTCGGAGGACACAATGCTCGGGGACTTCCGCTTCGGCTGCCTGTTTTGGTTCCGGAGGGGCTTTTTTCGGAGGCCTACTCATGGTGGACAACGGAGGCAGGACCTGATCTGAGATTGCCCCGGACCATGGGTAGGCGCACCGGGCGGAACCCGTGGTCGGATGTGTGGAGGTAAAGCCGTGGGTTCGCGCTCACGGCTTTTTTTGTTCCGCCCGGAAACGGCAACGAAGGAGACGGACGCGATGATTCATGACCTGGAATTCGAAACCCTTCCACGCGAGGCGCTGGAGGCCATTCAACTCCGCCGTTTGCAGGCGGTCGTGGAGCGTGTGTACGCGATGG
>CAZGQL010000031.1:11487-12088 GCA_964527905.1 uncultured Syntrophobacteraceae bacterium | reverse complement strand
TCCCGTTTTACCGGGAAAAATTCGACGCAGCCGGGGTCCGCCCTGCGGACATCAAGAGCCTCGATGATCTCAGGAGGCTTCCGTTCACCATGAAGCAGGACCTCCGGGACAATTACCCGTTCGGGATGTTCGCAGTCCCCATGGATCACGTGGTGCGCATCCACGCCTCGTCGGGGACGACCGGAAAGTCGACGGTGGTCGGTTACACGGCCCGTGACATCGCCACCTGGTCGAATCTCATGGCCCGGGCGCTTGCGGCCGCTGGGACCACCCGGGGTGACATCATTCACAACGCCTACGGCTACGGGCTCTTCACGGGCGGCCTTGGCGTCCATTACGGTGCCGAGAAGCTTGGGGCCTCGGTCATTCCCATCTCAGGGGGCAATACGAAGCGCCAGATCATGATCATGAAGGACTTCGGTCCGACCATCCTGACCTGCACGCCCTCCTATGCCCTTCATCTGGGGGAGGTGGCCGAGGAGATGGGGGTCGATTTCAAGACGCTCAAGTTTCGGGCCGGCATTTTCGGGGCGGAGCCCTGGTCGGAGCAGATGCGCGAGGAAATCCGCAGTCTGGTGAGCCAGCTCCGGATAACCACCGT
>CAZGQL010000031.1:0-11477 GCA_964527905.1 uncultured Syntrophobacteraceae bacterium | reverse complement strand
AAGCTCGACATGAGCGCGGTGGACATTTACGGCTTGAGTGAGGTCATGGGGCCTGGGGTCTCGGTGGAATGCATCGAGGCGAAAAAGGGACTGCATGTGTTCGAGGACCATTTCATTGCGGAGATCATCCACCCCGAGACAGGAGAGGTGCTGCCTCATGGGGAAACGGGTGAATTGGTCTTCACGTCCCTCACCAAGGAAGCGTTTCCCGTGATCCGCTACCGCACGCGCGACATCACCTCCCTGAACCCCGAGCCGTGCATCTGCGGGCGGACTCACTTGCGCATGAACCGGGTGAGCGGTCGCTCGGACGACATGCTCATCATCCGCGGTGTCAATGTGTTTCCGTCTCAGATCGAAAGCGTCCTCATGGAGATCCCGGAAGTGGAGCCCCATTACCAGTTGATCGTCGACCGGGTGGGGAATCTCGACACGCTCACGGTCGAGGTCGAAATCGGGGAATCGGGGTTTTCCGACGAGGTCAGGGTGCTGCAGGGCCTCGAAAAGAAAATTGCAAAGAACATCAAAGAATTCCTGGGCGTTTCCGCCAAGGTGAGGCTGGTGGAGCCCAAGACCATCGCTCGGAGCGAGGGGAAGGCCAAGCGCGTGATCGACAACCGCAAAATTTAACGCTGGAGTTTGGGGAGGGCCCATCATGCGAGTCGAGCAGATTTCAGTCTTTTTGGAAAATAAGGCGGGACGGCTGGCCGAAGTGGCCCGGATCCTCGCCGAGGCAGGAGTCAACATTCGGGCGCTTTCGCTTGCGGACACGTCGGATTTCGGTATTCTGCGCCTGATCGTCAACGACAATAATCGGGCCAAGGAGGCCCTCAAGCAGCACGGCTTCACCGTGGGCAAGACCGATGTGGTGGCCGTGGAGGTGGAGGATCGCCCCGGGGGACTCCACCGGATCCTGGACGTGTTGTTCCGGTCCAACGTCAACGTCGAGTACATGTACGCGTTTGTGCAGCAGAGCGGCAATAACGCCGTGATCATCTTCCGGTTCGACAACCTGGAGGAGGCGGTGAAAGTGCTGCGGGCGAACGGCGTGCCGATCATCGAGGGAGAGAAGCTCTACGCCATGTAACCATCATCAGTGTTTCTAGACGACCGAGAGGAGGATGCCATGCGTTTGAAGGACAGACAGACGGCCATTGCCTGGATCATGCTGCCACTCGTGGTGCTGTGCTTTGCGCCCGGGGCGGCGCTTGCCAAGGAGCCTTACAAGATCGGCGGGCTCTTTTCCGTGACCGGCCCCACCTCCTTTCTCGGTGACCCTGAAAAGAAAAGCCTTCAGATGGCCGTGGACGAAATCAACGCCGAAGGGGGAATCGACGGTCACAAGCTGGAGGCCGTGATTCGGGACACGGAGGGCATTCCCGACAAGGCGGTGCTGGGAGCCAATGAGCTCATCAGCAACGAAAAGGTCCTGGCCATCATCGGTCCCAGCCTGACTCAGACCACCCTGGCCATCGTGCCGCTCATGGAAAAGGAAAAGGTGCCCCTGATCAGCTGCGCGGCTGGCATCGAGATCACGGAGCCGGTCAAGCCTTGGGTCTTCAAGACCGCTCAGAGCGATGTGCTGGCGGTTTCAACCATATACAGCTACATGAAGAAAAAGGGCATCAAGAAGGTCGGGATCCTCACGGTGGAAAACAGCTTCGGGGAGAGCGGCAAGAAGCAGCTTGCGACCCAGGCGGCCCAGTTCGGCATCGAGGTGGTGCAGGCCGAATCCTTTGGGGGCAAGGACACCGATATGACGGCCCAGCTGACCAAGATCAGGAGTGCCCAGCCGGACGCGATCATCTGCTGGGGGACCAATCCCGGTCCGGCCGTCGTCGCGCGAAACGTGCAGCAAATGAACATCAAGGTACCCCTCTACCAGAGCCACGGGGTGGCTTCACCCAAGTATATCGAGCTGGCCGGGGAGGCTTCGGAGGGGAATCTGCTGCCCTCGGGGAAGATCCTGGTCCCTGATCAGCTCCCCGACAGTGACCCTCAGAAGGCAGTCTTGAAAAAATACAAAGACAGCTATGAAAAGCAGTTCAAGACGGAGGTTTCAGGGTTTGGCGGTTACGCTTACGACGCCATGATGTTGCTCGCCACGGCCATGAAGGGCACGGAGGGCGATCGGGAGAAAATCCGTGCAAACCTGGAGAAAATCAAAGGCCACGTGGGAATCAGTGGGACATTCAACTTCTCACCGACGGATCACAACGGGCTGGGGCCGGATGCCTTCGTGATGCTCGAAATCAAGGACGGCAAATGGAAGCTCCTGGGCCAGGATAATTAGTCGACCGAACCATGCAGGAACTGCTTCAATACCTTTTTTCGGGAATCACCAGCGGTGCGGTGTATGCCGTCATCGCGCTGGGCTTCACCATGTTGTTCAATTCGACGGGGTTGATCAACTTTGCCCAGGGTGAGTTCGTCATGCTGGGTGCGCTCAGTCTCATCACGCTCTGGCGGGACTTCAAGCTGCCGCTTCCCCTCGCCTTCGGGCTCGCCGTGGTCGGAGTCGCGCTGGTTGGGGTCCTGCTGGAGCGTCTCGCCATCCGCAGTGTGCGCAAGCCTCATCCCATTGTTTTGGTCATTATCACCGTGGGGGCGTCCATTCTCCTGCGCGGGGTGGCGATGCTGCATTGGGGGAAGGACGCATACAGCGTGCGCTCGTTTTCGCGCCACCCGCCCATCGAAATCGCTGGGGCGACGCTGCTGCCTCAGAGCGTCTGGATTCTGGGGATCGTCTTGATCATCGTGGGGGCGCTTCAGTTCTTCTACCGGCGAACGCTGACCGGAAAAGCCATGCAGGCGTGTGCGATCAACCGAAAGGCAGCGTCGCTGTTGGGGATCGGAAGCGAGAACATGGTGCTGTTGGCCTTCGGGGTCAGCGCCGCGATGGGGGCCGTGGGGGGGGTGTTGATCGCGCCGATCACCATGAGCGCCTACGACATGGGGACCCTTTTAGGACTCAAAGGATTTTGCGCCGCCATGCTGGGTGGGCTGGGCAGTTCCTTGGGAGCCGTGGTGGGGGGGGTTCTGCTCGGCATCCTGGAATCCCTCGGCGTGGGGTTTTTTTCTTCCAGTCTGAAGGATGCCATCGCGTTTCTTCTTTTGCTCCTCATTCTCTACGTCAGGCCGAGCGGTTTGATGGGCGTGAAGGCCGTGCATCGATTTTGAGGATCCATGAGGCCGGTGCGCCTTGCCCCGATCTTACGGGTTCCAAAGGATTTTCGGTGCGGCCGCCCGTCAACCGGGCTCCCACCCGCCAGGGACAGAGGGACCGGACATGAAATTCATCCTTTTTGCCGGCGTGGTCATCGTTGCCGGGTTAGTGATCACCAACCCGTATCACCTTCAGGTGCTGTCCTTCATCGGGATCTACACCCTGCTGGCCCTGGGGCTGAACATGCTCATGGGCTATGCGGGCCAGATCTCACTCGGCCACGCGGCCTTTTTCGGCCTGGGCGCCTACACGACGGCGGTGCTTACCGTTCATTTTGGTTGGTCCCCGTGGTGCGCGCTCCCAGTCGCGCTTGGTCTCACCGCGGGCGTCAGCTTCCTGGTGGCCCTCCCGATGCTCAAACTTCATGGCTTCTATCTCGGCATGGGAACGCTTGGGTTCGGCATGATCGGATACATCTTGTTCCGTGGATGGGCCGGCGTGACTGGTGGAGATTCCGGTCTGGTCGGCATTCCCCCCCTTTCGGTGGGGTCGGTGGAGTTGACATCGAAAACCACGTACTATTTTCTCGTATGGGCCTGCGTCACGGTGGGGTTTGTGGTCTGCGAGCGGGTGGTTGATTCGCGCATCGGACGGGCCCTTCGCGCAATCCATGACAGTGAGCAGGCCGCTGGAGCGATGGGGATCGACACGGCGCGCCTCAAGGTGAATGTTTTTGTCCTCAGCGCGGTGTTCTCGGCCCTGGCGGGGTTTCTTTACGCCCACATGGTCACATTCATCAGCCCAAGCTCCTTCGACTTCCTCGTTTCGGTCCGGATGGTCACCATGGTGGTCGTCGGCGGCATGGCGAGCATCTGGGGATCGCTTCTCGGGGCCTCTTTGCTTACGCTTCTCCCCGAATGGCTTCAAGTCTTCGTCGACTACGAGATGATGGTGTACGGACTGGTGCTCATGGTCGTGATGATCTTTCTCCCCCAGGGACTCACGCGAGGACTATTGGACGCTTATGAGCGATCGAGATCACGATACCGGAAGCTCTCGGCCAATCCTTGAGGTGCGGGGGATTTCCAAGTCCTTCGGGGGACTACAGGCCCTGATCGACCTCTCCTTCGAGGTCCTGCCCGCCACCATCCACGCGGTGATTGGACCGAACGGCGCCGGGAAAACGACGCTGTTCAACGCCATCACGGGGGTGTACGCTCCGGATGAAGGCGAGATCGTCTACGAAGGTCAGGCCATTCAAGGCAGAAAGAGCCATGCCATCGCCAGCCAGGGAATCATGCGCACGTTCCAGAATGTCGAGCTGTTTGGGAGCATGAGCGTATTGGAGAACGTTCTCGTCGGCCGGCACGCGCGGATGCGCTGCGGATTTTGGGGGGCGATCGGCAAATGGCCGTGGGTGCGGCGCGAAGAGCGGGACGCCCGCGAGCGGGCCATGGAATTGCTTCGGTTTGTGGGGCTTGAACATGTGGCCCATCAGCCCAGCATGGATCTGCCATTCGGCTGGCAGCGCTTTCTGGAGATCGCGCGGGCCATGGGTGCGGACCCCCGCCTGCTGCTGCTCGACGAGCCTGCATCGGGCTTGAATCCCGTGGAAACCCAGCGACTGGGAGAACTGCTTCTCAAGATCCGTGAATACGGCATCACACTTTTGCTGGTGGAGCACGACATGAGCCTGACCATGGGAGTGTCCGACCGGATCCTCGTGTTGCACCAGGGAAGAAGGCTGGCTGAGGGAAGCCCGCGGGAGGTGCAGTCGGACGAAACAGTGATCGCCGCCTACCTGGGTAAGGAACGCTGAAGGGGCTCCGGAGGGAAGAAGTCGGTGCTGCGATTGCGGAATCTTAAATGCTACTACGGCCGCATCCGGGCCATCAACGGGGTCACGCTATCCGTCCGTCCCGGAGAGCTGGTGGCGCTCATCGGGGCCAACGGGGCGGGGAAGAGCACCTTGCTCCAGACCATCTGTGGACTGGTGCCGCAGTGGGAGGGGGAGATTCGTTTCGAGAAAGAGCCGCTGGGGCGCCTCAAGCCGCAGCATATTGTGCAGCGGGGCATCAGCATGGTGCCCGAGGGAAGGATGCTGTTCCCCCCCATGAGCGTGCTGGAGAATTTGAAGCTGGGAGCCTATCTCCGCTACCGGCGGCGGGAACATGCGGCGGTTGCCGAGGATCTGGCGACGGTGCTGGCTCCTTTCCCCGTGCTTCGCGAGCGGACGCGGCAGGCGGCGGGGACCCTGTCCGGCGGGGAGCAGCAGATGCTGGCCATCGGCCGGGCGCTCATGGCACGTCCCCGCCTGCTTCTGCTGGATGAGCCCTCGATGGGGCTTGCGCCGTTCCTGGTGCAGCTGATCCTCGAGGTCCTCGTTCAGCTCAAGACTCAGGGCATCACGATCCTCCTGGTGGAGCAGAATGCCCGCGCGGCCTTGAGAATCGCCGACCGGGGATACGTCCTCGAAAACGGCCGCATCGTCCTGGAGGGGCGGGCCGACGACCTCCTGGCCGATCAGGATGTGAAGCGGGCGTACTTGGGGAAGGACTACAGGGAATTCGACGAGGGAAGGGGGTAACACATGGCGCTTCGAAACCAGAGTGAGGAATGCCTTGATCTGGAAGAGCGTGGGCAGCAGCAGCTGGAGCGGCTACAGAGTGTCCTCAATCGAGCGTTCCGGAGCGTCCCCTTCTATCGTAACCGTTTTCAGGACTCCGGGGTCGATGTGTCGCAAATCGAGCGGTTGGAGGATCTGGCCACCATTCCTTTCACTGAGCGGGCTCATTTCAGCGAGAATTATCCTTATGGGTTGTTTGCGGTGCCCCTCCGGGACGTGGTGCGGATCCACACCGCCCCCGGGATCCTGCTGCAGCCGACCGTAAGCGGTTATACCCAGCACGACTTAATGGTTTGGCGGGAGCTTGTGGCCCGAGCACTGACGGCGGCCGGAGTGTCGAGCGCAGACATCATGCAGATCGACCTCGACGCCGGTTTGGCCAACTGGGGAAGTGACTACAAGGACGGGGCCGAGATCATCGAAGCGAGCGTCATCCCTCTGAACGTGCTCCACCCTGAAAAGCAGCTCATGATTCTGAGGGACTATCGGACCTCCACCCTGATCACGACGCCCTCCGCAGCCCGCCATCTGGTTCAGGGTATGTATCGGTGCAACTTGAATCCGAACGCCTTGGCCTTGAAAACCCTGATCCTGGTCGGAGAGCCTCCCGAGGATCCGGTGAGAAGCCAGTTGGAGGAGCAGCTCCATGTGAAGACGTGGGTGCACTACGGCCTCAGTGACGTTCCCGGTCCCGGTTTGGCCTTCGAATGCGAAATGCGAGACGGGTTGCACGTGAGCGAGGACCATTTCCTGATGGAGGTGATCGATCCCGCCAGCGGAACGGTGGTCGCCGAGGGAGGGGAGGGGGAGCTGGTGCTCACCACGCTGACGACTCGGGCCTTTCCGCTGATCCGGTTTAGGACCGGGGACCTCGTGCGCCTCATATCCGGCACTTGCCCGTGTGGAAGGACCCTGCGCCGTGTGCGGTGGCTCCATCAACGCTCCGATGAGCTGATGGTCATCCGGGGGGTGAAGGTTCACCAACGCCACGCCTTGATGGTCATGGAACGGGTACTGGGGTTCGTGCCCGCGAGGCGTCAGTTTTTCATCCGAAAATCCGGCCTGCGGGATCATTTGGAGGTCTGGCTCGAGGTGGAAGAGCGCTTGTTTTCAGATGAGATCAAACAGATGGAGCGATTGGCCCAAAGGTTGGGGATGGAGCTCGAGCAGGAGCTGGGGGTGGCCGTTCGGATGCGCTTTAAGGAATCCGGCTCGTTTGAGGGGCTCCACGGGGAGTAAGGGCTAGCCCACTGATGGGCTCCAGGCTCGGGGCGCAACCTGAGTTTTCCCTGCGAATCCTCGCCCGGCAGTCCGGGGGATTCATCTTTCCTCTGCTCCATCGGTAAATCCCAGCTCTCACGGCGTTCGAAGGTGAGAAGCCGGGCCAGTTCCTTGAAACCCAAGCAATAACAAATAAATAAGGCTATCTATTGAAGGCGGACCTGTTCGGTTTGCCCCTAACCCCTTTATTATTTTTGCAAACACTTGCTTGCGATGCAGATTTTTTATCGACCTTCATTTTTTCCTGTGCTAGATTCGCACTCGCCCAGTTCACCTCGGCTTGAAATCGTTCAACGGGTCTCGACCGGATTCTGAAAGGCGTCTGTGGGGGGCAGACTTGGCGTGCTTCGGGGGGGGCACGCCGTTGGGGTCTTGGAAGGTTTGACGGTGCAAGGAACAGGGGATTTCGGGCACACGCCAAAATGTCACAAAGCCGTGCGGAAAGCGTCATAAAACTGTTTTGAGGTTCCTGTCACTTTCGACCGACATATGTTGCGGAATCGGCCTTTTTGAGCGCTGGTGGGAGCATCGGTTCTGAAGGGGATGGAGCGTTCGTGCGGGGGTGACTCTTTTGTTTCAGAAAGCGCAGATGGCAATCGGTTCGTTGGATGACCAAGCCGTCAGATCGAGGGTGGCGCAGGTGCGTGACTTTCCGATGTTGACGGGCGCCGTGCAGCGGCTGTTGGAGATCATTCATGGAGAGATCGAGTCCGAGCGGGAGCTCGAGACGTTGATCCTCTACGACCAGGTGTTGGCGGCGCGGATCCTGCGGGTGGCCAATTCCGTCTTCTATGGCAGCCGTGGAGGCATTGGCACCATTTCCAGGGCCATGCTTCAGATTGGTATCCAGGAAGTGAAGTCCATCTGCCTCTGTTATTTGCTGATGCAGTTGTGCGCCGACGACCGTCGGTTGGAGGAGGCCGAGCGGGAGCGGTTGTGGAAGCACGCGTTCGCCACAGCCAAGATGGCCTCCGCCATTGCCCGGCGTCGCCCCTGGATCAGCGGAGAAAAGGCCTACGTTTACGGGTTGCTTCACGATTTCGGACGCGTTGCCATGGCGTATTCCCTTACGGAGCACTTCCGGGCCATCTGGGATCTCGCCGAGCTCAGAGGGGTATCGCCGTGGATCATTGAGCTCCAGTATGGACTGACCCATACGACGATCGGGCGGTGGATCGCTGCCAAGTGGGCGCTGCCCGAGGTTTTTGGGCGGGTGATGGAATTCCATCATCAGCCGGAGCGAAGTCCGTCGTTTGGCCCCGAAGTCCGTCTAATCGCTTTGGCCGACATCCTTGCGCATTCCGATCGCCTTCCCTCCTTATTGGAGGATCCCCAGACTCTTGCCATTTGCAGGGACCTTTTCATCACCGAGGAAGAGTGGGAGGAGTGCCGGGAGGCGCTGCCCGAGATTCGCGTGCAGGTCGACCAGTTGTGGAATCTGCTTAAGTGAGGACAATCAATGGATCGGTTGGTTAAGGAGATTGTTCAGGAGGGTCTTCGGGCAGCCCATGACAAACATGAAGAAACCGCGCAGTTTTTGAGCGTCATCCATCGGATGGCCGACCTCATTCCGAAGCAGCCGGCTCTCGATGCCCTTTGTTCCAGCTTGGTGCGCATCATCATCGAGGAAACGGATTTCGAGAATTGTTCGATCGTGCTGTGGGATGAGCAGGAAAAGAACCTGGGTTTGAAAGCCGCGTTTGGGCTGGAGGACCTGTTCGAAACCCGCCTGCCGAGGCCCTACAATCGATCCCTGCGATTCAAGCCCGGCGAAGGCATTGCGGGGAGCGTTTATCTTTCCAGAAGTCCTGTCTACATCGAAAATACGAGAAGCGCGGCGCTTCCGCCCATGGGAGGCTCGGTGGTGAACCCGGCCTCGCTGGTGTGTCTGCCCTTGCTGGATCTGGGGGTCTTGAGCGTGAGTTCCACCCAGCCACGAGCATTCCCGCCGCAAACGAGACGCAACTGGGACTTGGTTTCCCGGCTGGTGGTGCACATGCTGGGAGCGCTTGGGGCTTGCGAGGCCAGTCTGGGCAAGGAGGGCGGGAGCCTTCCGAGGGGACAGGAGGTCGCTTTGGTAGAGGGGAGCCTGCGGATCACCAACAGTCTGCGCGAACAGGCCATCGATCATGCGCCACAGGGCATCTGCCTGCTCAATGGGCGTGGGGAGGTGGAGCACATCAATCACAGCATGGTGGGGCTTCACGGGGGAGTTGTGGCTGACTTGACAGGTCGTTCCCCCGGTGTGCTGTTTCAGAATCCGACTGCTTTCGACCAGATGTTCCGGGAGGCGATGAATTCGGGGCGGGCAGAGCTCCAAAATGTGCCTATGATTAATGCGAGCGGGGAAGCCTATTGCGCGGACGTCAACCTGGTGCGCCTTTCGGGGGAGAAGGGCGGCATGGCAGGGTATCTTTTGGCGATCGACGACATGACCAAAAGAAACGCGTTTGCCGACAAGATGATCAAGGCGGAGAAGCTCGCGGCCTTGGGCATCATGGCTGGAGGCGTCGCCCACGACTTCAACAACCTCTTGATGGCTATCCTGGGTAACATTCAGCTTCTGCTGCCGCGGATCGCGGACGAGGAGGTTCAGCGGCGCCTGCAGAACATCGAAAAGGCCGTCCATGACGGCGCCAACACGGTCCGGAGGCTACAAAAGCTCACGGAAGTCCACAAGGAGCAGCAGCCCTTCCCGGTTCTCACGGAGGCGGCCGAGGCCATTACGGACGTGATCGAGCTCACCCGCCCGCGGTGGAAGAACGTGATGGAGAAACAGGGGCATGCCATCGAGTTCCGATTGGAGCTCGAACCGAAGTGCTACCCGGCCATCAACCCTTCGGATCTTCGGGAGGTCCTGACCAATCTCATCTTGAACGCCATCGAGGCCATGCCCGAGGGCGGCGAGATCACGCTCCGATGCTATTCGCGGGACGACAGCGTCTACATTGAGGTCTCCGACACGGGCATCGGCATGAGCAAGGAAGTCGCCGCGAAGGTTTTCGACCCGTTTTATACCACCAAGGGGGTGGGGAATTCCGGGTTGGGTCTCAGTGTGAGCTGGAGTCTGGTGACGCGCAGCGGGGGTGAGATCGAGGCGAGGAGCAAGCCGGGGAAGGGCTGTTCCTTTGTCCTGCGCTTTCCGAGGGTCATGTCGGTGCGAACCCGTCACGCCGGCCCGGAGGCAGCCGTGCAGGCGGGGTCCCTGAGAATGCTCGTAGTGGACGACGATGAGGAGATCTTGGGCATTCTTCGGGATATGTTGCGACTGAAGGGGCATTCCGTGACGGCTGTCACGGATGGGGAGAAGGCGATCGACCTGCTCGCGAGCGAAGAATACGATTTGGTGATCACCGATCTCGGCATGCCGTCGGTGAGCGGCTGGGAGATCGCCAGACATGCCAAGACGAAGGATCCCACGCTTCCCGTGATCCTTGTGACGGGGTGGGGGGCCCAATACGAGGAAGACGATCTCTCCCGTAAGGGAGTCGACTTGGTTCTTTCGAAGCCCGTGAGCTGGGAAAAGCTTCTCGGGAGCATCAACAAGGCGCTTGGTTCCAATGGAACCCACGCCGAAAACGATCATGCCATGATCTCTTGATTTCGAACGACCTGCAATCAAAAATCTTTCTTTTCCACCTTTTCCATCCTTCCTCTCGGAGCCAACGGAAGACCTTGGCTCCAGCCGTCCGTGGTGGGCTTACTTCGGCTTGAATCGGGCATAAATCTCCATTTCTCTCTCCCCATGAAGTGTGCTAAAAGTGGTGCCGAGAGGTTCGGCCGCATTCCCTTGGGGCGATGGAGTCGGAAGGAACAGGAAATGGAGACCGCTGATCAAGCTCGATATCGAGATTCCATTGGCTACCTGTATGGTCTCCAGAAATACGGCATCAAGTTTGGACTCAATTCAACAGAGCGGATGCTTGAGCGTCTGGGCAACCCGCACCGAAGGCTGCGCTGCATCCACGTCGGGGGTACCAACGGGAAGGGGTCCACGGCGGCGATCCTCTCAAGCATCCTGACGCACCACGGCTTCCGTGTGGGACTGTATACTTCGCCTCATCTGGTGCGCTTCACGGAACGGTTCCGCATCAATGACGAGGAAGTCTCGACCGGGGAGATCGTGTCCGTGTTTGATCAGGTGCGGGCGGCCATCGATGAGGGGGAGCCCCCCACGTTCTTTGAAGTGGTCACCGCCATGGGTCTGGCCTATTTTGCCAGGGAGGCGGTGGATTGGGCGGTGATCGAAGTCGGTATGGGCGGGCGACTGGATGCGACGAATGTCATTCGGCCTCAAGCTTCGGTCATCACCAACGTTTCCTACGACCACCAGGAGTACCTCGGACACACGCTCGCCGCCATCGCCCGTGAGAAAGCGGGAATCGTGAACGGCGGTATCCCGGT
>CAZGQL010000030.1:32107-40264 GCA_964527905.1 uncultured Syntrophobacteraceae bacterium | reverse complement strand
AGTGCCGACCAGCCCAAGATCGTGAACGACTCCCTCGGCAGCGTGCGCGTGCGCCTGGGGCACCAGCTCGGTCTTATCGATCCGGGGGCCTTCCATTTCGTGTGGGTGACACATTTCCCGCTTCTTGAGTGGGACCACGAGGAGAAGCGCTACACGGCGGTGCATCACCCCTTCACGGCACCGGTCGAATCGGATGTGGCGCTCCTCGAAACGGAGCCCGAGCGCGTGCGCAGCCGGGCTTACGACTTGGTGCTCAACGGCACGGAAATCGGCGGGGGGAGCATCCGCATCCATCGCCAGGATGTGCAGGAGCGGGTGTTTAAGGCCCTCGGCATCGAGCGCGAGGAAGCGACCGAAAAATTCGGCTTTCTGCTCGAGGCCCTGCAGTTGGGTGCGCCCCCACACGGCGGCATCGCTTTTGGCTTCGACCGGCTCGTGATGCTCCTGACCGGCTGCGCATCCATCCGGGATGTGATCGCATTCCCCAAGACCCAGAAGGCCACGTGCCTTCTCAGCGGGGCGCCTTCGGAACCGGACATCCGGCAGCTGCTCGAATTGTGCGTGAAGGTCGAAAAGGATCGGAGGAAATAGATCCATGGCCCGATGGAATCCCAAAAAACGGGTGTTGGAGCATGAGCATTCGAAGTTCTGGCAGTACCGACTGGTGGACCTGCCGGAGCCAAACCTCATGCGCGAGATCTTTCCCTACGACGATGTGCCTAGGATCGACTTCGACCACAAGATCCAGCCCATCGATCCGGCCGAAGACATCTTCATCACGGACACGACCTTCCGGGATGGGCAGCAGGCCCGGCCCCCGTATTCCGTCGAGCAGACCGGGACCATTTCCGACTCCCTGCACCGGCTGGCTGGACCCAACGGGGTCATCCGACAATCCGAGTTTTTCCTTTACACGGAAAAGGACCGGGAGGCCCTCGATCTTTGCCGAGCCAAGGGCTACCGGTATCCAGAAATCACGGGCTGGATCCGGGCGGTCGAGCAAGACTTGCAGCTCGTCGTGGACGCGGGCCTTCCCGAGACGGGCATCCTGACGTCGGTGTCCGATTACCACATCTTCCTCAAGCTCAAACTGGACCGACCCGGGGCGCTCAAGAAATACCTCTCGATCGTCCGGGCGGCTCTGGACAAAGGCATCAAGCCGCGTTGCCATTTCGAGGACATCACGCGGGCGGACATCTACGGGTTTTGCATCCCGTTTGCCATCGAGCTCATGAAGCTAAGGGAGGAGAGCGGGATCGACATCAAGATCCGCCTGTGCGACACGCTGGGCTTTGGGATCACTTATCCGGGGGCCGCCCTGCCCCGCAGCGTCCCCGGGCTCGTTCGCGCCTTCATCGATGACGCCGGTGTCCCCGGAAGCCTCTTGGAATGGCACGGCCACAACGACTTCCACAAGGTCTTGATCAATGCGGCCACGGCCTGGCTCTATGGGTGCGCCGGGGCCAACGGGACGTTGCTCGGGTTCGGCGAGCGCACCGGGAATGCCCCCATCGAAGGCCTCATCATGGAATACATCGGTCTCAAGGGAGGCCCCAACGGGATCGACACGACCGCCATCACGGACATGGCCGAATATTTCCAGCGGGAGCTGGACTATCGGATTCCACCCAATTACCCCTTCGTGGGGGAGGAGTTCAACGCGACGCGGGCGGGAATTCATGCCGACGGCATCGTCAAGCAGGAAGAGATCTACAACATCTTCGACACGAAAAAGCTGCTCAAGCGCCCCATCAGCATCATCGTGACGGACAAGTCCGGCGTGTCGAGCATCGCCTACTGGGTCAATACGCGGCTGCGGCTGGAAGGCGATCGGCAGCTCGACAAGCGCCACCCCGGCATCGTGAAGATTTACAAACGCGTGATGCGCGAATACGAGCAGGGACGCAACACGTCCATCTCGACCGATGAACTCGAGCGCTGGGCGCGGCGCTACCTGCCCGAATACTTCATCAGCGAGTTCGACCTGCTCAAGCGCAAGGCCTACGCCCTGGCGGCCCACTTGGTGGAGGAGGTGGTCGAGAGCGAGATCATCAAGAGCATGGACCCCACACGCCAGGAGCTCGCCCTGCAGACCCTTCTGGATTTGAATCCGTTTATCCAGTACATCTACATCACCGACAAAGAAGGGCGCAAGATCACGCGCAACATCACCCACATCGTGGACAAGGCCAAGTACGAAAGCGCCAAGGTGGGCGAGGACCTCTCCGACCGGCCCTGGTTCATCGAGCCCATGCGCGACGGTAAGGTCCACGTGACGGACTTTTACACCTCGCGCTACACGGGGGCGCTGTGCATCACGGTTTCGGCCCCCATCCGGGATGAAACCGAGGACATCGTCGGCGTGCTTGGGATAGACATGCGCTTCGAAGACTTGGCCAAGATGGAAGAAAGCGGGGATGTGGGCCCCGCGTGAGGTGTTTCAGCCGCACGTCACCGCGGGGGTCGCGGATGACACCGAGAGGGGAAAAGCGAGGGAACGTCGATCCACAGGAAGGGGTGGGGCTCCCCCAATCGTCCTCCACACGAAAACACCGGGAAGAGGTTTCCATCCTTTGTCCAGGAAACGGAATAGCGCGACTTTCATTCGTCAGCCACGCGAAGGCGAAGACCCAGGGCCTCCCAACTGAGGGGCCATTCCCTCGCTGTGGGGATGGCGATCCGTGGAATCGGGGGGCAAACGGTTGGCTTCGTTTTGGAGGGCGGCGACAGAGGCTGTTGCAAGACCTTCAAATCCCTTCCCCCCGAGGAGGCGGGGGTCCCCAGAGCTCATGGAAAGAACTCGAATCCCGGGTACGCGGGAATGCGGCTTTTTGTTGACTTCATGCGCTGCAACCGCCTCTCTTTTTGGCCCAACGGCACGGTCGGGATGGCGGTGTTCCCTGGAGGTGATTTGCCTCTTCGAGGCTCCCTGCCATGAGGGTTTCGCGGTGTTGACCCGTGCCGCCTCGTTCCCATCCTGGATGAGAGTGCCGCACATGACCGTGGGTGCCCGTGCATCAAAGTTCATCGCTTCGAGTCTCCTGCTCGCCCTCCTGGCCACCGGGTGCGCCACGGCCCCTCCTGAGCCGGCGTCCCCTTATACGACCAAGTATCCTCCCGGCAAGATGCTGCGCACCCAAAGACCCTATCAGATCAACGGCATTTGGTATTATCCCATCCCGTCCGCCCAGGGGTTCGTGGAGGAGGGATTGGCCAGCTGGTACGGGCAGGATTTCCACGGGAAGCCCACCTCGTGTGGGGAGCCCTACGACATGTGGGCCATGACGGCCGCCCACAAGACCCTGCCCTTGGGGACCTACGTTAAGGTTACCCACAAACAGACGGGACGATCGGTGATCGTGCGGGTCAACGACCGGGGCCCCTTCGTGGCGGGCCGCATCATCGACCTTTCGTGCCGGGCGGCCCAGGAACTGGGTTCCTTCCGGCCCGGGCTGGCACCCGTGCGGGTGGAGGCCGTCCAGGTGGCATCCCAGGAAGGGACCGGCCAGGCGGCGGTCTGGAAGGTGGACCCGGTGCCCTCCTTTCGGTTTGGGTCCTTCGCGATCCAGATCGGGGCCTTCAAGGAACAGCAAAACGCCTACCGCCTGAGGGATCGCATGGCACAGGGATACCGGGAGATCCAGGTGACACCCACCGATTATGGAGGCAACTTCTTTTACCGGGTCCAGGTGGGTCAATTTCGAGATCTCATGGTCGCCCAGGCCGAGATGGGGAAGCTCAGGCAACAGGGATTCGGCGACGCCTTCGTGGTCGCAACGGAAGGAAAATAGCGTGCTGCAGGTGATCGATTATCCGTCTAAAGAGGCCGAGGCGCGGCTGGCCGATATCGCCGCCCGCCGAATGGGGGCCGACCCGGCCCTCGAGGCGAACGTTCAGGAAATTCTCGATGCGGTCCGCAAGGGCGGCGACGGAGCCTTGGTGGACTACACGCGTCACTTCGACGCCCCTGATTTCAAGGCATCGGACCTCACCGTTTCAGAGGGCGAAATCGATGCGGCCTACGCCGCCGTCGACAGGGACTTTCTCCGGATCCTGAACGCGGCCATTGCCAACGTGGAGGATTTTCACCGCCCGCAGCTTCGGCCCTCCCATTTCACAACCCACCCCGACGGGACGTTCCTGGGCCAGATGGTCCGCCCGGTCACGGCGGCGGGTTTGTATATCCCCGGAGGCAAGGGCGGGGAAACGCCGCTCATCTCCTCGGTGCTGATGAACGGCATCCCGGCGCGCATCGCCGGAGTCAAGGACATCGCCCTGGTCACGCCGCCCCGTAAAGACCGATCCGTCAATCCATACTTGCTGGTGGCGGCGCGGGAAGTGGGTGTGACCCGGATCCACAAGGTGGGGAGCGCCTGGGCCGTCGGGGCCCTGGCCTACGGGACGGAATCCATCCGGCGGGTGGACGTCATCGTGGGGCCGGGCAACATTTTCGTCGCGCTGGCCAAGAAGATCGTCTCGGGGGAAGTCGGCATCGACATGCTGGCCGGCCCGAGCGAGATCCTGATCGTCGCCGATGGAGAGGCGGACCCGGACTACATCGCGGCGGACCTGCTGAGTCAGGCCGAGCACGACGCCATGGCGAGCGCCGTGTGCATCACGACGGACCGGGCGTTGGGTGAACGGGTGATTGAAAGCGTACGCCGCCAGGTCGAGAGACTCCCGCGGCGGGAGATCGCCGAGGAGTCCCTCCGGCGCTACGGAGCCGTTTTTCGGGTGGCGACCCTCGAGGCCGGGTTGGATCTTTCCAACAGGATCGCCCCGGAGCACCTCGAGCTGCAGGTGCGGGACCCCTGGCTGTGCCTGGGGAGGATCGAGCACGCAGGGGCCGTCTTCCTGGGGGACTGCACGCCCGAAGCCGTCGGGGATTATTTCGCCGGTCCGAACCACGTCCTGCCGACGGCGGGAACCGCCCGGTTCGCCTCGGCCCTTGGGGTCGAAAACTTCATCAAGCGCACCAGCGTCCTCGCTTATTCCCGAAAAGCCATGGAGCGCGACGCTCCCGCCATCATCCGCCTGGCCGAGCTCGAAGGCCTCACCGCCCACGCCGCCTCCGTACGCGTGCGTCTGAAGCCCTGAGGTCCCGTTGGGAAGGGGACGCCGATCAGCTCCCCCGCGCCTCCGCGGTGTTTGCAACCACCCATTCGAGGTAGGCCGGAAGCCCCTGCGCGATCGGCATGGCGATGATCTCGGGGACCTCGTAGCCGTGGAGATCCTTCACGCGGTCCCGCACCGCTTCAACCAAAGCCGTTCTTGTCTTCATGATGAGCAACAGTTCGGAATCCTCGCAGATCTCTCCCTTCCACCAATAGATCGAACGGATCTGCGGCACCACGTTCACACAGGCCACCAGCCGCTCTCCCACCAGAGTCCGAGCGATCCTCTCCGCCTCCTCCGCCTTCCCCACCGTGACGAACATCACTGAAACGTCCATCGCAGTCTCCTTATCTTTGTCCAACCGGGCTTCCCCTGTCCTTCTCGGCGTTCTACACTAGCTTGTCCTGTCCTACCCGCCTGCAGAAGTTCCACCAAAGCGGAAATCCAGTCTTTTCGATAGCTCATAGGCCCCCGGCTCCGCAGGGGAGACGGGATTTGAGTGTCTTGCCGTCACATCCACAGTAGCCTCAAGATGCCATCACCGGCTCGAGAACGCAACCGAGATTCCAGTATTTTTCAAGCGATGTTAAGCCCTTGGGCCTCCCGCTTGACGCAGGCGACAAGGGCATTCGATTGACAGCTCAGCGGCTGGATTGTATAGAAACAAACGTTGAATTTGATGGAACACCAGCGATTCAAGGTGCCTTCATAGCCTGTCTGGCATTCGTGCAGAGGCGGAGGCTCTCTTGCATAACTCCCATCTCCCCCAGCACCGTTTTTCCCGCGCAGGCGGAATTCCAGTTTTTCGAGGATTGCTGGCCCCCCGCTCCGAGGGGGAGCTCCGGCATTGAGAGGTTTTGCAACCGCTTCGGGAGAATCCAATGCGTCTTCGCTGTTTCAGTGCTGTCGTCGCTGTCTTGGGGATCCTCATCCTTGCCAGGGCGGCCCTGGGAGTTACCGAGATCCAGCTTGCCGATCGTGGTGGAATTTTCACCTTGCCCGTCAAAATCAACGGGGCCATCACGTTGGAGTTCATGGTGGATACGGAGACAACGGAAGTGGTCGTTCCGGATGATATTGCCGCCACGCTGATCGGATCGGGAACCATCCATGACCGCGACTTTCTAGCGGGAGCCCCTTACAAGATGAGGGATGGATCCATTCTGAAGAGTGCGGCGTTCAATTTGAGGGAGGTCGAAATCGCCGGAATGACGGTCCACGGCGTGAAATGCCTCGTGGATTCTCAGGTTCCCGAATTGGTCATGGGTGAAAGCCTCCTCAATCGATTCGATTCCTGGGAATTGGACAATGCTCGGCACGTGTTGATTCTGGGAAATGTCAAAGGGCTTGTGGCCTCCCCAAAGGACGTCTCCCCCTCTCCACCTTCGCCGAATGTGGTCCGGCTACCTGCGGCGACGCCTTCTGGACCGGTTTCCCAGCAGCAAACCAAACTCCCGCAGCCGCCGCTGGTCGATGTGAAGAGGAATCGGTTTGGTAGTTTTCACTATATTTACAAAAAAAAACCACAGGAAAACATATACCTTTTTGATTTGATGAAAGGAAATCGCCAGATTTTTAGCGACGAAAGTTATTTCCAAATCCCACAACTTCGCGTCTTTAAGAACGTTCCTTCTCCTTTGTGTCAAAGTGCGATAACATCTATATACTCTGGAGGTGCACATTGCTGCACGACAGCTATCATTCTCACGATTTGCGGCGATCAAGAAACGGCATTTTCAGTGGATCTTTCAAGTTCTGGTGTTGAGCATCTTCAACTACTGGATTTAAATAAAGATGGAAATCGTCAAATAGCTATTTCTGACTTCAGTTTTGCTTATTATAGTGCTACAGATAATCACTCTTTATCATTTGCGTCATCTCCAATTACAAGGAGACTACTCGTCTTTGACGGTAAAAGGTGGAAGCCGGATTCAATGGGTATGTTTCCACAGTTTTATTCCGTTTTGTTACAGAAAACAGATAATGATAGGAAGAAATTAAAAGGTGGTTTTGGTTATGAAGAAGAGCTCGTAGCATTTGCTATGATGAAAACATTTTATTCCATCATGGCTGGTAGGGCTGAGAATGAATGCCAGAACATTTTGGAAAACGATTTACCAAAATCTTGGAAACCCGTAAGAAATAAAATATACTCGGATATAAAAGATGCTATCAGTTCCTATGATCCAGTTAAGGTTTTAGAGTAAGCACTTCTTGTAGGGTATTTCAATCACAAAAACCAATCTCAACCCTCATGCGCATTCCTTCCGCGTCCCCCGCGGACCACGTTTGGACATACACGCCGGTCTGGCATCGGTGGGACCGCCTTTCGCAAGAGCAACTCCGAGTGCAGGCCCAACCAATGGAGGTTTTCCGGAAAACGGATCCTTGAGGGGTTGCGGGAAGGATGTGACCAGGGCAGAGCCCTCGTTGCTTGACGCCAATCGAACGACGTAGGAGGGGTTCAGATCCTCTCCACATGGATACTCTCCCACGCTTCCGGGCGGAAAGGCATCGGCGAGGGGTCCATGAGTTACGAGGGAGATTGCATCGTGATCGGAGACCGCCTTAGGGAGCAGCGCATCACGTGTCCTGAATGGCGGCAAACGAAAGGCAAACTTCACGCGTTGCAGGCCCGGGAAGATTCCTCTGAGCCCCATGGGCCGTAAGAGGTGTTACCTGGACCTGTTCTTTGACCGGTTGAAGTGCTTTTGTGGTTCAGGCTCTACATCCCTAGAGGAGCTCAATGTCCGGATGGGCCGGAAAAGCTCTTTGTCCCCCATTTCTGTTTCGGAAAATGGGGTGGTGATTTCAGTGTTCCGAGGGCGATCCACATCAGGTTGGCAATAGGTTCGCCATGACAAAAAAGGGGTTAGCGAAAAGACCGCTAACCCCTATAATTTTCTGGCGGGGTGGAAGGGACTTGAACCCTCGGCCTCCGGCGTGACAGGCCGGCGTTATAACCGTCTTAACTACCACCCCATGGTATTGGTGGGCGGAACAGGGCTCGAACCTGTGACCCTCGGCTTGTAAGGCCGATGC
>CAZGQL010000030.1:22475-32069 GCA_964527905.1 uncultured Syntrophobacteraceae bacterium | reverse complement strand
GCCGTGCCGAGCAGGTTGTGCCGTGCTGCCCAAGCGCGGATCTCTAGTAACCTCGAGGGTGGGGGATTGTCAAGCAACTTTTTCCTCGACATCTCGGGGGAAAACGGTTGACAAGGGCCGGCATGGCTGCAACTATCGGTTGCACCCGCTTGATCCGCGCAGTGGCGTGTTTGAAGGGGGGAAGACACCTTCCAGTGCGGTGACCGGCATTCCTGTGAGAGAGACGGAGGTGAGACGATGCGCAAGATACGGATTCTCGATACGACACTGCGGGACGGGATCAAGTCCCCTGGAATGATTCTGACGGGTGAGGAAAAGCTTCGCATTGCCAAACAACTCGCACGGCTCGGGGTGGATGTCCTGGAGCCGGGTTTCCCGGCCGCCTCGGAGGAGCAGTTTCGGTTCTGCGAGCGGGTGGCGCGGGAAATCGACGGTCCGGTGATCGCGGTCCTGGCGCGCGCCACGAACCCCCGGGATTTCGAGGTTGCCTGGGATGCGATCAAGCATTCCTTTCAACCCCGGATCCACACCTTTGTTCCGGCTTCAAGGGAGTATCGGGAGCACTTTTTGAAAAAGAGCGCCGAGCAGACCCTCGAGCTGGCGGCCTCTGCGGTCCGCATGGCGAAGGATCTGACCGCTGACGTGGAATTCTCCCTGGTCGATGCCTTTCGGGCTGACCCGTCGGAGGTTGTCCAGCTGTGTCGTGCCGCCATCGGCGCCGGCGCCACGACGGTCAACCTGGCCGATTCGGTGGGCATCGCCCTGCCAAGCGACGTGACCAAGCTCTTCAGGCGGCTTCGGGAAGAGCTGAAGGACGTCGGGCAGACGGCCTTCAGCATTCATTGCCACAATGACTTCGGCCTTGCGGTGGCCAATTCCCTGGCGGCCCTGGAGGAAGGAGCGATCCAGGTGCATTGCACCGTGAACGGGATAGGAGAACGGGCCGGCAACGCCGCCCTCGAGGAAATCGCGGCCGTTCTTCACGCGCGGGGAACGCGCCTTGATTGGCAGAGTGGCATTCAGATGGATCAGATCTATGCCACCAGCCGGCTCGTACGCCGCTTAACGGGGGTTTCTCTGCAACCCCACAAACCCGTTGTGGGTGTCAATGCGTTCGCATGTGAGCTCGACGTGCCCCAGTTGGCCGATTCCACCGAGAAACCGCCTTATGAGGTCCTCCGCCCTGAAAAGCTGGGTATTGAAACCTCCGGGGAGCTGCTGACAGCGGACACCGGCATGGAACAGTTCCAGGCGCGTGTGGCCGAATTGGGCTACGAGCTCACGTCTGATCAGCTCCAGGACTGCTTCGAAGCGTTCCAGGACCTGGCCGCGCGCAAGGAGGTGGTGTTCGACGCCGATCTCGAGGCCATGCTGGCCTCCAAGACTTCCACCGAGCGCGTCCGCTACAGACTCCTCTACCTGAATGTGACGGCGGGATCCATCTCCGTGCCCAACGCCACCGTGCAATTGGAAGTGGACGGACAGATCCTGCAGGACGCGGGTTTTGGTCGCGGCCCCGTCGATGCGGCCTTCAAGACCATTCTCAAGATGGTCAAGCGGCATCCCAGGCTGGTGCGCTACGAGGTGAGCGCCGTGACGGCGGGAACCGACGCGCAGGGGGAAATCAGCATTCGGATCGAGGAAAACGGACACCTGGTGGACGGCCGCGCCGTCGACACGGACATCGTACTCGCGAGTGCCCGCGCTCTCGTGGATGCGTTGAACAAGCTGGAACGGGTCAGCACGGAACGCCCCATCTCCGAGTTCACGGACGCGGAGAGCTGGATGCCGCGTCTTTAATGGGTCCCGGCGCACGGCTTTCCCGCCGGAAGAGGAGAGGGGACGCCGTCAGGGCGGGAACGCCGTCAGCGGCTTACAGGATTTGGAGAATCCAACACTTAAGATAGCGGGTCTCCGGCATGGCCAACAGCACCGGGTGATCCATGGACTGGCCCCGGGCTTCGAGGAGTCTGGGCTCTCGCCCGCTTGCCTTGAGGAGTACGTCGCGGAACAGTTCTTCGGTCAAATGGTGGGAACAGGAGCAGGATACGAGGAGCCCTCCAGGTTTCAATGCCAGCATGGCTCTGCGGTTGAGGTCCGTGTAACCCTTTCGGGCCTCGGGGAGAGCCGCCTTGGTCTTGGCGAAGGCGGGTGGATCGACGATGATGACGTCCACACTGGCCCTCGGAACTCCTTTGAGGAACCGGAATACATCCTCACGGACAAAGGTGCAGACGGAATCCAGGCGGTTTAGGGAGGCGTTGGTCTGTGCCTGGCGGATCGCGTCCGCAGACTGATCGACGCCGATAACCTCGGACGCGCCCAAAGCCGCGGCGGTGAGGCTCCAGGCGCCGTTATAGCAGAAAAGATCCAGGATCCGTTTGCCGCGCACCCATCCATCCAAGCGCTGTCGGTTGTCCCGCTGGTCCAAGAAAAGCCCCGTCTTTTGTCCGTTCAGGAGGTCGGCCCGGTAGTGGATGGCGTTGATTTCCACCTCGACCTCTTCAATCGCCTCACCCCGGGCTAGTCCCTTGACCGAATCCAGACCCTCAAAGCTGCGGGCAGTCGTGTCGTGCCGGAAGAGCAAGCTTCGGGGGTGGAAGATGGTGTCGATCCACTCCTGCAGGTCGGCCTCGAGCAGGCTCATGCCCAACGTGTTGATCTGATAGACATAGTGATCGCCGTATCGGTCCAGGATAAGGCCGGGGAGGCCGTCGGACTCACTGAATACAACCCGATGGCATTGGGAGCCCGGATAGAGGATCTCGCTTCTCAGGCTGGCGGCCCGCCGGATGCGGTCCAGGAAGAAAGCGTCCGTGGGCTTCTCCCCTGGGCGGCAGCAGAGTCGGATCGCGATGAGGGAGGCGGGGTTGAGGTAGCCGATGCCCAGGGAGACCTTGCGACTCGAAAAGACCTCGACCCATCCCCCCGGTTCGTAATCCCCGAGGGGCGAGGCAATCTCATTGCTGAACACCCAGCGATGTCCTCCCAGGACGCGGCGCTCGCTTCCGGGGTGGAGATGGATGGGTGTGGGGCTGCTTCGAGAAGTCATGGTCTATTGGCTCCAAAAATGAAAAAAGCGCCCGGTTGAAGGGCGCTGGGATACGTCTTGCGGGCCGGACTCAGCTGGCCTGGGACGATCGGATAGACTCCAGGAGGATCTGATAATTTTCATACATGTCCGCCGCGCTTTCAATCACCTCGTAGAGGTCGTCCAGTTCCATGTTGATGACGGCGTCCTTGTCGGGAGACTCCTCCTTGAGCTCGATCCAGATCCAGTCGAGAAGCATCTCTTCCTGGTCGTCGTAGCCGTCTTCGCGTACATCGAGCGAACCGTCCGCCACCTTCTTCGCCACCTTTTTGAGCGCAGCCCTCACAAATTCCCGCATTTCCATATGCAATGGCCTCCATCACCGCCTGACCGTCTCGTCAGCCTGTTCGGCATTATGATTCAGGGCACCGGCCCTTCCCCCTCCTTCGCTTCGGTACCGGCTCTGGGGCACGAAGGCACGCTCTCCCTCGCGGCGATTCCGATGCGCCGCCCTCCCCCGACCCGCACCATGCGGCTACATAGCTTATTTCCGGCATCGATTCAATGCTGGAGACCGATCTTTTTGAGGCGGGACCGTATTTTGTAGTGCTGCACCGCCGCTGGGAAACGACGGGCTTGCCCCGGAGGCGATGAAGCGTCTTGCTTGCCCGAGCCCGCGTTTCTATAGTAGATGCCTGATCTGCATGCAACTCCAGCTGATGAAAGGGCGATTCCGATGCGCTATGCCAATCAGAAAGGCCAATCCAAGCAAGAGGGTCAGTACGTCATCGACGCGCTGACCATCCAAGACTCGTGGCGTTTGTTCAAAATTCTCGCTGAATTCGTCGACGGATTCGAGGAGCTTGCGGACCTCTATCCCGCCGTGTCCATTTTCGGATCCGCTCGGGTGCGTCCGGGCGACGAGTACTACGAAAAAGCCGTGTTGATCGCTCGCAAACTTGCCCAACATGGCTATCACATCATCACGGGCGGCGGGCCCGGTATCATGGAGGCGGGCAACAAGGGGGCGCGGGAAGGCGGAGCCAAATCGGTGGGGCTCAACATCGTGTTGCCCTTGGAGCAGGAGCCGAACCCCTATTCGAACCTGCGGCTCGATTTTCAGTATTTTTTCGTGCGTAAGGTCATGTTCGTAAAGTACGCTCAGGCCTACATCGGCATGCCCGGGGGATTCGGGACCCTGGATGAGATTTTCGAGGCTCTGACACTCATCCAAACCAGGCGGATCAAGCCCTTCCCGGTGATCCTCGTGGGGAGCGCCCACTGGGGGGGGCTCCTGGATTGGATTCGAAAATCTCTAGTGGACAAAGCCTACATCTCGCCGGAAGACCTTGAACTGGTGACGGTTCTGGACGATCCGGACGAAGTCGTTCAGACCATTCGGAAGTACGTGATCGTCTAGTGCTCCTTGGGATGTTCTTTTTCCCTGGGGACGAACTCCACCTGCCCCTCGTGGGGCAGAAGCCCGGGAGTTGCTTCGATGATGATGGTTGCCCGGTGCCGTTGCTCGAGGTTCACGATGGTTTGGCGTTTTTGGTTGAGCAGGTAGTTGGCGATGTCGGGGGCGAGAGTGGCCTTGATGACGGCCGCCTTCTTCTGGGAGAGAGTCTGCCAGATCTTCCTGAGGTAACCGACCGCGGTCGATTCCAGGGTCCGCACCCGCCCGGCACCCTGGCAGGTTGGGCAGCTCTTGAAGGAGCCTCGCAGGGTGTTGAGCCCCAGATGTTGGCGCGAGAGTTCGAGCAATCCGAATTTTGAAATGCGCCCGATCGTGACCTTGGCCTTGTCCTTTTTCATTTCCTCCTTGAGGCGTCGCTCCACGTCACGCATGTGGCGGTTTTCGCGCATGTCGATGAAATCGATGACGATTAGCCCCCCAAGGTCCCGGAGGCGCAGCTGTCTGGGAATTTCCGAAGCCGCTTCCATGTTGACCTTGAAGACCATCTCTTCGAGGGCCCCTTCCCCGTTGGTCTTCCCCGAATTGACGTCGATGGCCACCAGCGCCTCGGTCTGGTCGATCACGAGGTATCCTCCGGACTTGAGCGGGACCCGTTTTCGGAAGGTCTGTTCGATCTGGTCTTCCAGGTGATACTTGGTGCTGATGGGCCCATCTTCCTTGTAAAGCTTGACGTTGCGCTGGTGTTCAGGGCTGATGATGCCGATGAAGTCCTTGACCTGCTTGTGCACGTCCCGATCGTCGACCAGGATCGACTTGATGTCGGGGTGGAAGTAGTCCCGGATCACACGGATGGCGAGGTCGTGCTCCTTGTAGATGAGGGCCGGTGCCGTAGCTTCCTGAACGTTTTTCTTGATTTCCTCCCACAGGCGCATCAGGTTGGCGAGGTCTTTGGAGATCTCCTTCTTGGTGCGGTTGAGGGCCGCCGTCCGGATGATAATCCCGAACTCCTCGGGGATGCGCAAGTCCCGGACCAGCTCCTTGAGGCGCTCCCGCTGACCTTCCTCCTCGATCTTGCGCGAGACGCCCCGCTGCGACTGGCCGGGCATCAGAACGATGTCCCGCCCGGCTAGGGAGACATAGGTCGTCAGAAGCGCTCCCTTCGTCCCCACTTCCTCCTTCACCACCTGCACCAGGACTTCTTGACCGGTGCGGATCACGTCCTGGATGCGGGGATGCTCGGTGGTCACTTCGGTCTGGTAGTATTCCGGATGGATTTCCGAGACGGGGAGAAACCCGTTGCGCTCAGCGCCGAAATTGACGAAGGCGGCTTGGAGACTGGTTTGAATGTGGACAATGACGCCTTTGTAAAGATTACCCACGATCTTGCCGTGGGTTGCGGTTTCGATGAACAGTCCCTCCAGGGACTGACCTTCCACGAGCGCAACCCGAAACTCCTCAGGGAACGCCGCGTTGATGATCAAGGTCTGCTGGGTCATGGGTGGGATCCGCCGTTTTCTCCCGCGAGCCTGGCATCCCGGTGCTGTCGGGCCTGATACATGAACGTGCGCAAGGCCACGTCGCGATTGGGCTGCATGGCGCCGTCATAAGGGGCATCCAGGTAGGGGATTTTCATGTCGTTCAAAAGGGGTTTGAGGATCGCCGAGGTCATGGTGCTGGGCATGCACGTGAAAGGAAAGACATTGACCACGCCGTCGAATCCATGGTGTGCGTACTCTAATGCTCCGCCTATGCTCAGGACGGCCTCGGTCCCGATGGCCTCGTGGAAGAGGCGGTTCCGGTTGAGGCGCTTCATGATACGAGAGACGGTGTGGTCGGGCTGAATGTCGAGGTGCTCGAGGGCGCACCGGTACACTTGCCACTGGCGCCATCTCTGGTACCAGGTTTCGATCTGCAGCCCGATCCACTGGCGCAAGGCGGCCCGCCGCCCGGCTCCGTCGCCCTTGCGGCGAGCCTCCAGCCATTTGCGGTGGACCTTTTTGAGCGACTCCACCGTGATGTAATTGACCCATTCTCCCAGGGAGGCATCCACGACCTCGGCGCCGAAGGCTTCCAGCTGGCGGATGATGTCCTGATTGGAACCGGGATGCGTGCGCAGGTAGATTTCCCCGATCAGACCGATCAACGGCCGCCTTGGCTTTCGGGGATCCACGAACGTCGCGGCAGTACGGGTGAGATCGCCCAGAGCCTGGTAGATCTTGGTGAATTCCAGACTTGCGCCGACGGTCTCAATGATGTCGGCGATCCGGGTGACCGCTTCGGCCATGAAGGAATCCGTGAGTCCGGGAGTCCGTTCGTAGGGGCGCACCCGCCAGGTGATGCGGTCCAATGTGTCCGCTGTGATGAGGGCCACGTAGGTCAGGCGACGAAAAAGCCGTGCCGTCTCGGCCGGGAGGATCCCTGCTGTGGAATAATTGTCCTTGGTGGAAAGATAAACGATGGGGATGGACTCAAATTCCGGGAACTGGTCGAGAACCAGCCGCTGAAGCTTGTTATACATGCCAAAACGGCATGGGCCGTCCGCTTCGGGCATGAAGTAGGCGTATTGTTCCGGTGAAAAGGCGCTCCCCAGTCGTTCCTTTTCCCGCCGCAGATGCAGCAGAACGTCTCCGAGCGTTACCTGACACGGCAGGCATTCCTTGCCCGAGGTGTGCTTGCGCCCCAAGGCGAGTCCCTTGTAGGTTTCCATCACGACCGCGTTCACCCCGAAGGCCCGGAAGCACGCGGCAAGCAGCCTGGAGGCGATGGGAGCCATGTCGGGCATGAGGAGGGTCTTGCCCGATATGTCTCCCTGATGCACGCGGGTGTGAAGGCGGTGAAAACTCCTGCGATCGATTTCCTGCGTCATGAGATTCTGTTTCCGTCCGCAGTCAGGGGCCCGATGCTTCGGCCAGGCTCCACTCCATGGCTTCGGGCCGGGCATCCATCCGTTGCGTGTTCCTCACGACGTTCCGATAGGCTTCGATCCGCGTGAGGAGACCGGCAACGGCGCTGTGTTCATCGAGTTCGAGGATCAGAGACGGCTTGTCACGCAGGATATGTCGATAGAAGTGCTCGATGAACGAATCGGCGCCGCAGCTGAAATTGGTCAAATGGACCCCAAACCAATTGGGTGTTTCCGCAATCCGTTTGGCAGCGCGGAGAATGCGCGCTCCCAGTCCCCAGTACATCCGGGGAAAGTCGCTCAAGTCGGTTTCGTCGAGCTCAATGAAGTCCATGGGAAGGGCTCGGATGCCCAATTTCGCCAGATGGCGTCCGAGCTGAAGATTCAGCCGCTCGTCGTAGAGGTTGTAGGGACGTCCAGTGACCAACCAAAGGGGCTGGCCGTCCGAAGTCTCCCCCACGATTTCCCGTCCCCGGGCAAACAGGTCTTGCCGGAATCTTTCCCGACGGTTCCATGCCTGCGTCGCCAGCTCCAGGACTTTCGCTCTTGAAGGTCTCAAGGGTGGGGGAAGGCTTTCATAAAGACTCTCGGCCACCGATTCCACTCCCTCTTTGAGGAACAAGGCCGGTCGGATGAGTTGCCGGTCGGGCAGCCTGAGGGCGGCGCGCACCATATACTGAGAGCCCTGCACCAGAGGGCAGAACAACCCGCTCTCCTCGTCGGCGGGGGTCGGCATGTTGACGACGGTGGGAAGGAACAAGTAATCCACCGCATCCCGGAGCAGCTGTACATGACCATGGAAGACCTTGACGGGGAAGCATGTCTCCGCGGTCATGCTCTCCACGCCGCTCAAAACGATGCGACTGTTCGTGGCCGGACTCAGAGTGACCGAGAGTCCCAATCCGCTCAGGAAGTGAACCCAGAAGATTCCCCACTCCAGGCTGTGCAGGGCCATGGGGATTCCGACAACCGGACGCCCACCCCCAGCCGGATCCGATTGTCCCAAGGTCACGGCCCCGGCCTCTTCCAGAGCTTCCCTGAAAAGCTGTTCCCGCTCCTTGAAAAAATTCGGCTCCCGCGGTCCGTCATGACGCGTGATTTCATAGCGCCCGCAGTCCCCCCCCCAGATGCTCTTGCTGTCCCCAAACCGGTAGACCTTGAGCTTGCACTCGTTGTGGCATTTCTGATCCGCGCGGCACAGGGTTTCCTGAAATTCGACCTCCATCCGGGCAAGCTGTTCCAAGTCCCGTGGGCGGGGGTCGATGGAACCGCCGAGAAGCTGCTCCCGGACGGCCAGAGCCGCCCCGAAGGCGCCCATCACCTCACGGTGCTTGGGAACCAGAATGCCCCGTCCCAGGACTTTTTCGAAGGCTGCGACGATGCCCTTGTTCAGAGAGGGGCCACCCAGAAACATGACCCGCCTCCCGACCGGCCGTTTCTCGACCACGCGGTTGAGGTAGTTGTGCACGATGGCGTAACACAGGCCCGCGATGAGATCCTGTCGCGCGGCTCCTTTCTGGGCATAGGCCACCAAGTCCGATTCCATGAAAACTGTGCAGCGCTCGGCCAAATGGATCGGTGCGGAGGATCTGAGGGCGATGTCCTGAAACTCGCCGACAATGTTGATCTTGAGTTTACCGGCGAGCTCGTGGAGGAAGCTTCCCGTTCCCGCCGCGCAGACTTTGTTCATGTCGAAGTCGAGCGGGTGGGTGTTCTCGATGCGGATGTATTTTGAATCCTGTCCTCCGATCTCGAAGATCGTATCGATGGTCGGATCCACGGCGACGGCGCCCCGGGCGTGGGCGGTGATCTCGTCGATCACGAGGTCTGCCTGGAGGAAATCGCCCACGACGTTCCGACCGGAACCTGTCGTCGCAATCGCCACGAGCCGAATCCCCTGTCCGGTCTCTTCGGCAAGGGTCCGCAAGAGCCGCTGCGTCACCTCAATGGGCTTGCCCTGCGTGGGCAGGTAACATTTGTGGATGATCCGTCCCTCATCATCGATCAGGGCATACTTGGTCGAGGTGGAGCCAACGTCCACGCCGAGATAGGCCTGGATGGGCTGCCGGTGCCGAATTCCCCAGCAAGAAAGGCTGTTGTCCTCATCGAAATGCGTCGCCCGCAGTTCAAGGGGATCCGCCAGGGGAAAGCCGGACTGACCCGGCACGCTCAGCCGTTCGAGCCGCGAAGGGTCCACCGTGTTGTGCCATCCCATTTCCTGGGCCTGGATGGCCGCACCCAAGG
>CAZGQL010000030.1:0-22397 GCA_964527905.1 uncultured Syntrophobacteraceae bacterium | reverse complement strand
ACCCCCCGGCGAATACGACGGGCTCCGCCAGTTCCCGACTGGCCACGATGGTGCTTACATAGTTCGCTGCATTGCCGTGGTGGAGCCCCGCGATGATGTTCGGAAGCGTTTCCCCCTTGTTTTGCAGATGGATCATGTCCGACTTGGTGAACACCGTGCAGCGGCAGGCCACCGGGGCGGGATAGCTGCTCTGGAGACCGAGGGCGATGAAATCTTCGAGGGTCTGCTGCAGCTTGTCCTGATTCATGTGGAAATCGGGGCCGTACAGGGAATGGGCCAGCCGTTCGGCCTGTTGATCGATGAATGAGCCGGTGCCGGACGCACAGGGACCGTTCATGTTGAAGGATTCGAGCTGCCAGCGTCCGTTGTGGTGTGCCAGCTGAAACAACGCAGCGTCCTGACCTCCAATGCTGATGATCGTCCGGACGCCTGGACTCACGTGGACCACCCCAAGCACCTGGGCGATGGTCTCAACCTCGTAGGGCGCCCCCAGGGTCTCGGCAATGAGCTGGCCGTGGACCCCCGTAAACGAAACGGATCGGACGGCTCCCTTCTCGCGAATCAAGTGTCCCCCGAGAAGGCCACGCAACAGCCGGCACGTTTCTTCAATGGCAAGGCCGAAATGGCGGAGATACGGCGTTTCGAGGACGATCTGCCGGTTGGAATCGAGCACCACGCAGTTGATGCTCACCGACCCGACATCGATCCCGATATCGTAAACCATAGAACGCTTCCTTGCGATGAGGACTCATTTTCGAAGAATGTAAGACAAAGCCTGCCCGATGAGAAGCGAAAAGATGGCGGAATCCGGGCTCTCACCGGGCCGATCGGCATCATGAAGAAAGAACCAGCCGACCGATGTCTTGGACCGTCACGGCGAGCATGGAAGCCAGCAACAGAAGCCATCCGGCAAGTGCGACCGGAGCTTGAAAACGCTTCAGCGGCTTCCACAAACCCTCGAGGAGAAAAAAGAGGATTTTCCCTCCATCCAGCGGAGGAATGGGAAGGAGATTGAACACGGCAAGATTCACGTTCAGCAGGACCCAGAACCCCGCCAGCCAGACCGAACCGCCCTGCGCATTCCGCCCCCCCTCCGCCACGATTCCCACGACGCCGGACAGTCGTTCCGGGTGCCGGAAGACCTCCAACAGGCCCGAGAGCACCTGCCGTACCTGCATCGTGACCTCTGACAGCGATTGCATCACCACTGCCGGCCACGGTAGGTCCGTGGCCAACAGCCTTATGAGCAGCAGGCAGGCAAAGGCTCCGAGGAGGTTGAACATGCTCCCACCCAATGAGAAAACGATCCGATGCCACAAGGGATATCTCCCGAAATCATTCGGGTCTTCCATTTGGGGCAGCACGTAACCCCCGAGGGGGATCACGCTCAGACGGTATTCCGTCTCGCGTCGCTTGAACCCGAACAGCCGCGGACCGAACCCCACGGAAAAGCGGTCAATGGGGATCTTGACCCATTTGGCGGCTACGAGATGACCCATTTCGTGGAGCAGAATGACGGCTCCTAGCAGAATCACCACAAGCAGATAACTCATCAGCGCTCACTCACGTCTCGTGAAACCGTTGCAGATGCACGAAGCTCCATCGTACCGGGAGAAGGAGCCCTGTCGGCGGCGGAGCGGGTCCGCCCGTCCCGCGCGTGGTAGGGTTGTGCCCTCCATCGTATGGGATCGTTCGTCGGACGTCAAGTCCGTGCACCGTGGGCCGCGTGCGCTCCGCTGCGTGGAGAAGCTCCTTGACATCCCGGTATCTTGAGGAGAAATTGCCCGGAACGCAAACAGGTGGTCGAGGACCATGATTCGCATCGAGAAGCTCATCAAGCAATACAAAAACGTTGAGGCGCTCAAGGGGGTCGACCTCGAGGTGGGCGCGGGAGAACTATTCGCCTATCTGGGGCCAAACGGCTCCGGCAAGACGACCACCATCAAGATCCTCACGGGTCTCGCCAGGCCAACCTCGGGAGAAGCCTTTCTCGGGGGGTTCCACATCGAACGGGATTCCATGCAGGCGAAACGTCAGTGTGGCCTGGTGCCGCAAACGATCAATCTGGATCATGAGCTCACGGTGTTCGAGAACATGGATCTGCACGGACGCCTGTTTCAAATGAGCCGTGGAGAGCGGACGGCCCGCATCGAAGAGCTTCTGGAATACGTCGAAATCAGGGACCGCAGAGACAGCCCCGTCAAGGAACTTTCGGGAGGGCTCAAACGGCGGGTGATGGTGGCGCGGGCCCTCATGCACTCGCCGCACATCCTGTTCCTGGACGAGCCGACGGTCGGGCTGGACCCAGCCATTCGACGGCGGATATGGTCTCTGATCAAGCGGATCCAGCAGGCGGGAACGACCATCTTCTTGACAACCCACTACATCGAGGAGGCGGAATTCCTGGCCGAGCGGGTCGCGTTCCTGGACGAGGGAAAGATCGTCGCCCTGGATTCGCCCCAGAACCTGATGACTCGACTGGGGGCTTGGGCTTTGGACACGGTCATGAACGGCGACATGCAGACGGCTTATTTCAAAAGCCGCGAGGAAGCCAATGCCCACATCGTGAAGCACCAAGGGAGTTTTTCGCTGCGCCGGGTCAATCTCGAGGATGTGTTCATCGCTGTTGCCGGGAAACGGGTGCTCTGATGAGGTCACCGCTATCCTCTCCCGAAGCTGTGCCAAAGGGGCCGTGCCGGCTACCCCATCGGCTGAGCGCAGGAAAACCGTTGGACCAGAAGCATCCGGTCGTACGAACCGAGTGGTGCCCTCAATTCCCGAGGAAACGCCCATGCTGCTGAGGGGCTGTCTGGCCATCTACTACCGCGAGATCCTCATCCTGCGCAAGAAGCTGTTCAAGCAGCTGGCCTCCATGTCCGTCGGGCCGGTGCTCTACATGGTAGCCTTCGGGTTCGGCATGGGCCGGGATGTCCAAGTACAGGGTCGTCTCTATATTGAGTTCCTCATTCCCGGGCTGGTCGCCATGAACAGCATGACACAGGCGTATGCCATCGCGAGCGAGATCAACATCGCGCGCTTTTACTGGCGGATTTTCGAAGAATTTCAGGCGGCTCCCATCCGAAACATCGCCTATGTGGCCGGAGAGGTCCTGGCGGGACTGACCCGTGCGGTGCTCTCCAGCATGGTCGTGATCGCCATCGGTTCGCTGAGCGGAATTGTGCTGGTTTATCATCACTGGTTCTGGCTTGCCGTGGTGCTCAATGGGTTTCTCTTTTCCTCGCTCGCCGTCTGCCTGGCAATGCTCGTCCGCTCCCATGCCGACCAGGCGCTCCTCACCAATTTCGTCATCACGCCAATGGCGTTTCTGGGGGGCACTTTTTTTCCGGTGGACCGTATGCCTGAGTGGGCCCAGCGTCTGCTGCATTTCCTTCCCTTGACCCATGCGGCCAAAGCCATTCGGAGTTCGGCCTTCGGACACCCGGTTGAGCTTGGTTCTTACGGACTCCTCGCCGGGATGGGGGCCACGTTGTTCGTGCTTGCGTTCCTGTGCGTGAATCAGGCCAAGGAATGATGCCGATCCATTCGGTCCGAATGATTCCCGTTCTTCCTCGGAGCGTCGAAGAGCCGATGTCGAATCTTCCAGCGCTGCTCGTCGCTTTGCTTCTGATGGGGTGGCCGGCCGCTCTCCACTCGGAGGTGATCACGCGCTTGCCCACCTCGGAGAAAGTGGTGGCCTTCACCTTCGATGCCTGCGAGACCCGGACGCCGTCTTTTTTCGATCCGGTCATCCTGGATTTCCTGAAGCGACAGCGGGTCCCGGCCACCTTCTTTGTGAGCGGTCGATTCGCGAGCCGAAACCGGGAGGTTCTCGAAGATCTGCGACGATGGGAGATCTTCGAGGTGGAGAACCATTCCCTGAGTCACGTGCAGCACATGGAACGGCTGAGTGAGGAGGCTTTCAGACGGGAGGTGCTGGAAAGCGAGGCCATCTTATGGGAAATGACGGGAATCAAGCCGGTCTTTTTCCGTTTCCCCGCAGGCAACTACAACGCCGCGGCGCTGCGGGCCGTCGAGTCGATGGGATATCGGGTCGTGCACTGGACCTTCCCAAGTGGGGATCCCGACCGACGTATCGGGGTGGAGCGCCTCAGCCGGTGGGTGCTCGATCGCACACGACCGGGCAGCATCCTCATCTTTCATGTCAACGGTCGCGGCTACCACACGGGGGAAGCCCTGCCGCGCATCGTCGAGGGGCTCCGGGGACGCGGGTATCGCTTCGTGACCCTGAGGGAGGCCCTGGGCAGCGAATGAACAGGATCCGATTGAGGCATTGCCGTGTTCAACGTATCGGAACAGCCGCAGATCCTGGCTAGCTGTCGCTTGGTCCCGATCACGGACGGGTCGGCCGAAACCCTTTCCAGGGTCCTCGTGGCGATGGATCCCTGGCGCACCCTGGGTTATCGATCCACCGGTCTTTTCGGCTATCTGACGCGGCCGGACCCGGGGCTCTACCGACGAGCCGTCGTCGTGGACGACGCGTTGGCGGGAGTCCTTTGTGTGCGATATCCCTGGCTCCACGGGCCCTTTCTTGAGCTTCTCGCCGTGCTCCCCCTTTTCAAGGGGAGAGGGACGGGTGCCCACCTTCTGGCGTGGTTGGAGGACAAAGCGCAGTCCGTGGCCCCAAACCTTTGGACAACCGTCTCATCGTTCAACACGGAAGCGCAGCGGTTTTACCGCCGGCATGGGTTCGAACCGGTGGCCCGTCTCGACGGCTTGATCCAGCCGAATTTCGACGAGATCCTCCTTCGAAAGGTGCTGCGGCATTCCGGACCCGCTTCGAAGGGTCCGACGATTCTCGACGAATTGGGCTCGGAGGGAGCGGAAACCGAACCAAAGTCATGTGGACGAGGGGTGAGCGAATGAGAATTCGCAAAGGTTTGCGCGGTGTGAGGGGCTTCCTGCGCTTCAGTGCCATCTCGAAGGTCCTGCTCAAGCACGGGTTTGGGGATGTGGCGGAACGCCTGTTCGGGGGCGGCCCTGTCAAGGCCAAGCACGAGAAGGACGAAGACTTGCTGTTGAGCACCGGCTTTCCGTCCCCGCGCCGCATCCGCCTGGTTCTCGAGGAGCTCGGGCCGAGCTTCATCAAGTTGGGCCAGCTCATGAGCACCCGGGCGGACTTGTTTCCCGCCGAATACATCGAAGAGCTGAGCAAGCTGCAGGACCGCGTGCCGCCGATCCCCTTTTCGGACGTGAAACGGATCATCGAGCGGGAGCTCAAACGATCGCTCCACGCCCTGTTCGCGGATTTCGTGCCGGATTCGTTGGCGGCGGCCTCGGTCGGACAGGTGCACCGGGCGACGCTCCATACGGGGGAGCGAGTGGCGGTGAAGGTCATTCGCCCCGGGATCGACAAGCAGATCCGCGAGGACATCCGGCTCATGTACTACCTGGCGGAAAAACTCGAGCAGACCTTTGAGCTGGGGCGAGTCCTAAACATCACCAACCTGGTCAAGGAATTCGAGCGCATCATCTTCCGGGAGCTCGACATGCTGATCGAGGCGGGAAACATCGAAAAGTTCGCCTCAAACTTCAAGGAGGACCCCGAGATCTACATCCCCAAGGTTTACTGGGATTTGACGACCCGGTCGGTACTGGTGATGGAGCACATCGAGGGGATCAAGATGGACCAGGTGGAAACCATCCGGGCCCACGGGATCGATCCCAAGGAAATCGCCATGATCGGCCTGCGCTCATTTTCCAAGCAGCTCATGAAGTACGGTTTTTTCCACGCGGACCCCCATCCCGGAAACACCATCGTCATGTACGACGGGCGGGTGAGTCTCGTCGATTTCGGCATCACGGGCTACCTCGACGACGAGACGATGCGGCAGATCGCCAACCTCTTCCTCGGGTACGCCGAGCATGATTACGATCTGGTGATGGACGCCCTGACGGATGCCGGACTGATCGACCCGGAAACCATGGATCTGGATTCGTTCCGTATCGATCTCAAGGACATGAGCGAGCCCTTCTACGGACGGTCGCTGCAGAATATTTCCGTTCGCGATGTCTACGACCAGCTGATGGTTCTGGTGCTCAAGTACCGCGTCGTGCTCCCCCGCAACCTGTTGCTTCTCTTGAAGACCTTCATTCAGACCGAGGCCCTTGGCAAGATCCTGGGCAGTGATGCGAGCATCCTCGAAGTCACCAAGCCCTACGCAAAGGCCCTGCTCCAGCGGGGTTACGACGCCCGCAGCCTCATGAGGAATCTGGGTCGGGATGCGCGCACGATGGGAGGGTATCTCAAGACGATGCCGCGCCACGCGGCCGACATTCTCAGACAGACCGCGGCCGGAAGGCTGCGGCTGGAATTGCAGCATTCGGGATTCAACCCGCTGGACCGTCAAGTGGAAAAGGGGGTCAATCGGCTCACCGTGGGGATCATCATCGCGGCTTCCATCCTTGCAGCCGCCATGGTTCTCAATTCCTCCCAGAAGGTCCTGGAATTCACCTTCGACTGGTGGGGCCGGCAGACCGTTTCGCTCACGGCCGTCCTCGGGCTGTCGGGTTACGTGATCGCGACCGTCCTCGGGATCTGGCTTATCCTCTCCATTTTTCGTTCAGGCAGGCTCTAACACGGTTGCGGGTCGATTCGCCCTCAATAAACACCCAGAAAAAAACAGCTCGCATCCAGCGGTGGGGAGATTCCGCTCAGCGCCGCATGGCCGCTCGGGTCCAGGCACTGCCAAAGCTCGGAGCCGGTCACGTCCGGAAGGTGGGTCAACGTGATCTGCAGGAGCTCCCCGATTGATCCATGGGCGTCCCCCATGTGCCCGCGCAGGAGTCCCGCAACGACTTCGATCTCCTCCCGGCAGGCGGCAACACGCGCTCCATCGCCCGGGTCGAGCACCAGTTCATGGAGACGGGACCAAAGCTCGGTGAGCAGCCCCTCGTTCTGGATGTGCGTGTGGATGGATTTCCACATCTCGACTGACGCACGTGATAGGTCGGGGAGTCCACCCAGGGCAAGGGCTTCGACGGGCAGGGCGCGTCCCGCCCGCTCCCGTTGGGCGAGCAGTCGGTCCACGAGGGTATCGAGCACGTCGGACAGGACCGACACGAAAACGGACCGGCTTCCTGCGTCCTGGCAGCCGGGATACAGGCGCAGCCAAGACGCCATGCGTTGGCCCAGCATGAAGGCCAGGTGTCCCCGGTCCGGCAGCAGCGGGGAACTCAGGGGTTCCAGGTCTTCCTCCAGGTCCTCTTCGGACGTGATTCCGAGGATGCTGCGGAATTCCGATTCCAGCCCCTCGGCATGGGCCAGGTCGCTTTCTAGGTCCTTTTCCTTCTCGTCCAGGTCCAGAGCCATTTCCAGAAATAGGGCCGCCTCCAGGGTCAGCCTTTCTCCCGTTTCGGTTGACCTGGAGTCCCCGCCCCGAAGCGTGCTTTGGATGGAGAAACGGCTCTCTTCGTTTTCCTGAAGGAGGCTTTCCCGGGACAGGGAGGCCATGAGCACGTGTTCCTCGTGGAGGCTCGCGAATTCCTGAAAGCCCTTGAGGCTATGGCGCAGTTGCTCTCGGTGTGCTTCAGGCAGGGGCGGCGTCAAGCGCACGATTCTGTCCCGCGACCACCAGGGGAGGTCCGGTTCGCGGAGGAGATGCAGGAGGGTGAGTTGGGGCATGAGGAGCGAAAGGGTCCTGAACGATCCCTCGGAGAGGGTCATGTGAGGAAAAAGCAGGTAACGCACGGCATCATGGGCCATGGGGTGCTCCTGTTTCTGGGGGATCATGGTTCATCACTCCAAAAGAGCCGGCCTAGGGGCACCTGGACTTGGTCTAGGCGTGATGCGGAAGTCAGCAGATGACGAATCGACTTCCGGCCTGCCGGTCCCACATCCAGGCTGTAGTCGTTCACGAACGTGTCGATGTGCCGATGGATGACTTGCGGCTCCATTTCCTGGGCGTGGCCCACGATGTAGGGCCAGGCGTCTTCCGGGTGTGCTCGGGCGTGGAGGAGACTCTCGCGGATCTTCGCCTCCACAAACCGGGCGAGGTCCCGGCCGAGCTCCCGTCGCATGACGATCCCCCCGAGGGGTAGCGGTAGGCCAGTGACTCGCTCCCACCACTCGCCGAGATCCAAAACCAGGCGGAGACCGTGGTCGGGATAGGTGAAACGGCCCTCGTGGATGATCACTCCCGCATGGACGTGACCAGCCGCAATGGCCGGCATGATTTGATCGAAAACCATTTCGACGGTTCGTCCCTCGTGCAGCTTCGTGAGACGTAGCAGAAGATTCGCCGTGGTCATGCGACCTGGAATGGCGATCACTTTGTCGCGCAGGTCCTCCGGCCTCAGTGGGTCCTTGGAGACGATCAGGGGTCCGCAGCCCCGCCCGATCGCCCCGCCCGCGTTCAAGAGCCAGTAGCGATCCATCAGGTGCAACACGGCCTGAATCGAGACTTTGCAAACGTCCAGAAGCCCCTGACGCGCCCGATGATTCAAGACCTCCACATCGGCCAGCGTCGCTTCGAACCGGTAGGGATCGGTCTCGAGACGGCCCGCGGCCAGGGCATGAAAAATGTACGTGTCGTTGGGGCAGGGCGAAAACCCGATCGTGATGGTCTCCATACGAGGCCTTTCCCACTGTTACGGAGCCAAGGCCGGGGCCGAGTGCAGCCGAGCCGGTCAGCGACCGTCACGCGGTTCGTCGATCCGCGCCAACCAGGTCTTCAAGACGCCGTGGCAGTTATCCAGGGCGGGCTCCAGCCGCCAGTGACTCTTGTCTCGCACCCCCGCGACATTGCTCATCCCTCGACATTCCAGCATTGGGACCCCGAAGCGCAGACAGGTCTGGGCGACCGCACTGCCCTCCATGTTTTCCGCTAAGGCCCTGTAACGTTCGAAGCGTTTGCGCGCCGTCCCGGGGGAGCCGCTGACCATCCCAACGGTGAGGCTCGGCCCATAAGCGATCTGAAAAAAGGGGCCCTCGGCGAGCGACCCAAAACAGTCCCCTTCCCAGCTCATCTCCGGGGGTAAGGCCTCGAGTCCGCTTTCGGTGATTCGGTACCTCCCCGCCGGTGTGATGGCACGCACCATCTCAAATACGCGGGAACCGCTCAGGGGAAACGCGTCATAATGATCGACCCCGTTCCGTGAGACCAAAGGGATGCCAATGCACCGACATGATTCGATGTCCCTCTCGGTCAGAACGCCCTCATCGCCGCACAGAACCGAATCGGCCACCAGAACGTCCCCGATGCAAAGAGGACCGGATCCAAAAGCTCCCGCACATCCGACACTCCAAACCACGTCGACCTGAAACCGCTCAAGCAGCGTCGCCGTCGTGATGGCCGCGTTCACCTTTCCGAGGCCGGTAGTGCCCACGAGCACCGAAACGGCGCCGATACGGTCCATGAAGCACTCCTGGCCGGCGAGAATCGAGACCTCCGGAGAATCCATGTCCCGAACCAATGATTCGATCTCAAGGGGGATGGCCCCCAGTATCGCCACGTGGAATCGTCTCTTGCCAAGCACCTCGAAAGCTCCCTCGGACTCACCTGGAGTGCCGCGCTCCGACCACCTTCCGACCGGTCGAGGCATCCGCCGGGGATCGAGGCTAACAAAGGGGATCGTGCGTGTCAATTCGGTCGGGGGAAATTCCGCCCAGGTGACGTCCTTCATGCTTCACCATAGGAGTATCAGCTCCGCTCTTATCGTGGCCTCCTTCACTGGGCAAGGAACGACGGACGGGGGGCGGTCTTCCTCCCCATCTCGAACCGCGGCTGATCCATCCACATCAAGTTCGAGCGCCGTGTCTGGCTTCCAATTCGGCTTCCACCGATGTGCCCGGACGCCCGTTGTACCGTCAGGTGTCAGGAAGGGAATGGGAACAGAATGAAGTGTACCAAAGGGCGTGCGTTCAGGAGTAGGAATCCAAGAAGGCGAGGTGGTTACGATGATGGGACAAGTTGACTTGGAAGCGTGGACGGTTTCCCGGCGTCTTGGCCGATCACGAATCCCGGCTTCCGTCGCCGTCATACAAGCGAAGCTCTGAAATAAATACGCTACCTTGCATTCGGCGACTCTCTCCTTCGTCGCCAAAATGCTGGTGGAGGCGGCGCGAGTTGAATTCGTCACTGAATCCTTGCGGCAGCGATAAGCGTCAAAAATATTAACGACTTATAACAACATGACCTCACTTTCTGTCCGGTCAAAGTTCGCAAAAATTCGGTGAAAGTCATTCGAATTTGTCTCGTTTGGGGAAGGCTTAGGGAAAGTGGTCGGGGGAGGATTTCAGGTAGGCAAAGCGGCATGTTCGTTGGAATTCACTTCATCGCCTTACCTTCCCCTGACCTTCCTTGCAGGTCAGAGTGTGGAGTCCTGATATTTGGTTTGAGAAAAGGGATGGAAGCCATTCAGAAATCATGTACCATGAGATGGTACGGAATGTCCCTTTCGGAGAGTTGGCTTGATCGTCTGTTTGAGGGAATCGGTGCTCAGCGAGATGAGATGATGGACGAAGACAAACTATTGGATCGGATCACGGTCAACCCCAAGATATTCGGTGGGAAGCCGATCATCAGGGGGAGGCGACTGGCGGTTGAGCATGTTCTCGGCATGCTTGCGGCTGGCGACAGCATTGAAACCATCCTAGAAGGCTACCCCTGGTTGGAGCCCGAGGACGTTCAAGCCTGTCTTCTATATGCACGCAGGCTTGTTGGACATGAACGGGTTGAACCCCTCCTGATGGAGACTGGCACGTGAGAGTCCTTTTGGATACTTGCGTGTGGGGTGGTGCCACGGGGGATATTCGATCCGCTGGTCATGACGTTTTGTGAGCAGGAGAATGGGACGAAGACCCTGGCGACGAGGAAATCCTCTCCAGAGCATATGATGAAGGTCTTGAAAAAGACGCGGACTAGAATTTGGGGTATTTTGGCAGTGACTTCAATAGGTTGTGAGAACGAAGGCCTCCGCTTTCGCCACAAAAACTAGGGATAGTCACAGTGAAAGTTGAAGGCTCAGACCACCTAACTTGCTGAATACATTCCCTAAAATCTGGTGGAGGCGGCGGGAGTTGAACCCGCGTCCGAAAGCATTCCACTTAGGTCTCTACATGCTTAGCCCGCGTTTTGGTTGTCTCGCCGGCTCGAACCCCCTGCGGGCAGGGTTTCTCGCCAGCCAGCCTGCTGGGTCTCGTCCCGGAAAGCGCAGGCGAGCTACCCGGAACCATCCCGCTGAGTCGACGCTCCGTCCGGTCACGCGGGAGATGACCGGGGGAACGGTAGCCGCCTAGGCGGCTACGGCGTACGCATAGTCGTCTGCGTTTGTGTTTAGGCCCAACTGTTTTACGAGGAGTCGGAACCTCGGCATGCAACGTAAGCTTCTTTACTCCCGTCGAACCCGTTTCGCCCCCATCTGGTAAATCTCTACTTTCCAAGGCATTGTAACCGCCTTACTGATGATGTCAAGAGACGCCGAAGCTACCGACATGAATTCAGGCAAGGCTTCAGGGGCAGCGTCAGCATTTGGCCCGGTCCAGGGGCGTTCGGGTCTTCTGAGAAAGCAAGGGCCTTTGCCTGAAACCCGCGCTCGTTTGCTCCGTATCGCCTACCGCGCGGAGACGTCGACCGAACGATTCAGAAAGTCTCTGAACCAGGATGGATTGAAGATCAGGACATACGCCAGAAAAATCGCCGTAAGCGGCACAAAGAAGACCAGGAGATCCACCACGATGACGAGTCCGGCGAGAACGATCCGAAAAATCATGTGCATTCTGTTGTTCCTCCGAAGGAGCTCATCCCGTCAAAAGGTCTTGAGCACACGCCTGGTGTAGGGAATAGCATCGTCGGCTCGTCCCTACAAGGCGAGCCCCACAGTGCCCGCGAAATGGCAGGCTGCCTGATGGTCGGGACGGATCTCGCGAAGCGGGGGCTCCACCTGCGTGCAGACGTCCTGTGCATGGGGGCAGCGCGTGTGAAACCGGCACCCGCTGGGCGGGGCGATCGGGTTGGGGACATCGCCTTTGAGAATGATCCGGACCCGTCTCACCTCTGGGTCAGGAACCGGGCAGGCCGACAACAGCGCCTGAGTGTAAGGATGAAGGGGCTGTTCGTAAAGGGTCCTGCTAGGGGCGAGTTCCACCATCTTGCCCAGATACATGACGGCCAGACGGTCGCTCACGTGCCAGACCACACTCAGGTCGTGTGAAATGAAAAGATAGGTCAGGCCGAATTCCTGCTGCAAATCTTTGAGCAGATTGATGACCTGAGCCTGGATGGAAACATCCAGGGCGGATACGGCCTCGTCGCACACGATGAGCTTGGGTTTCAAAGCCAGGGCGCGGGCCACTCCGATGCGCTGGCGCTGACCGCCCGAAAACTGATGGGGGTAGCGCCCCAGGTGTTCCCTGCGGAGTCCGACCACCTCGATGAGCTCCTGCACACGGCGTTGGCGCTCTGCCCGGCCCTTCACCCCGTGGACTCGAAGCGGAGAGCCGACGATTTGCGCAACCGTTTTCCGGGGATTGAGCGACGAAAAGGGATCCTGGAAGATCATCTGCATCCTGGCCCGTACAGCTCGCATTTGCTGGGCGTTGTAGGCGAGAATGTCTTCCCCCTCGAACAGGACCGTCCCGGACGTGGGCTCTTCCAGTCGGACGATGACCTTTCCCAACGTGGTTTTCCCGCATCCGGATTCCCCCACGAGCCCGAGGGTTTCCCCTTCGCGCAACTCCAGGGACACGCCATCCAGGGCCCGGACGGAGGCGATCTCCTTCAGCAGCACGCCCCCGCGGATGGGATAACGCTTCACCAGGTTCTCGACGCGCAGCAACACCCTGGGGTGCTCCGGATCAGGCATACTTCAGACACCTTGCCGAATGGTTGGGGGTCACTTCCACCATCTGGGGCTCGACTTCATGGCATTCCGCGAACACGTCCGGGCACCGATCGCTGAACCGGCAACCGGTGGGAAGACTCAGGAGAGAAGGCACGACTCCAGAAATGGTCGGAAGTCGATCTCGGGCCGTTTTCCTCCCGATCACCGGGATCGATTGGAGCAGGCCCACCGTGTAGGGATGCTTGGGGCTCGCAAACAGTCGTTGGACATCCGTGTACTCCACGACCTGCCCCGCGTACATCACGGCGACGTGCTGAGCCATCTCCGCGATGACACCAAGATCGTGGGTGATGAACAGGATCGCCGCTCCGGTCTTTGCCTTCAGGTCGTTCATCAGCTCCAGGATCTGGGCCTGGATCGTCACGTCCAGAGCCGTGGTGGGCTCATCAGCGATCATCAGCGCCGGATTGCAAGCGAGGGCCATCGCGATCACCACGCGCTGGCGCATCCCGCCGCTCATCTGGTGCGGATAATTGCCGACCCTCTGTTCCGCGGCGGGAATCCCCACCTGCCGAAACAGCTCAATCACCCGGTCCCGGGTCGTCTTGCGGGGGAGTCTCTGGTGGAGTCGGATGACTTCCCCCACTTGTTCGCCCACCGTGTATACGGGGTTGAGGGACGTCATGGGCTCCTGAAAGACCATCGAAATCCGGTTGCCGCGGATCCTGCGCATCTCCGCCTCGGATAGCCGCAGGAGATCGTTTCCCTTGAAGAGCACCCGGCCTCCCGTGATCCGCCCGGGAGGCTGGGGGATGAGTCGGATGATCGAGTGGGCGGTCACACTCTTGCCGCAACCGGATTCCCCCACGAGTCCGAGGGTGAGCCCACGGTGAATGGTCAGGCTCACGTCGTCAACGGCCCGGGCCACGCGGCCGCGCACCGCGAAGCTCGTGCACAGGTTCTGGACCTCGATGAGGGGTTGCAGATCGTTCATGCTCGGTCCACCCTGATCAGTCGCGTAACCGCGGGTCTAAGGCATCGCGGAGGCCGTCGCCGAAGAGATTGAACCCGAGGACCGCCAGCAGAATGGCCAGTCCTGGAATGGTCATGACCCACCAGGCCCGTAAGATCATCGAACGCCCCATGGCGATCATGGCCCCCCATTCGGGCGTGGGCGGCTGAGCCCCCAGCCCGAGGAAACTCAGCGCCGCCGCGTCCAGGATCGCCGCCGCGAACCCCAACGTCGCCTGGACGATCAGAGGCCCGAGGCAATTGGGGAAAATTTCCAAGAAAAGGTTCCGCAACCGATGGATCGGGCCGCCGCCACGTAGTCCTTTTCACTCTCCTCCATGACCGAAGCCCGCACGATCCGGGCGTAGCGTGGGATGTAGATGATGCCGATGGCAATCATGGCATTTCGCAGGCTGGGCCCAAGGTAGGCCACCATGATGATGGCCAGCAACACGTGTGGGAAGGCCAGCACCATGTCCATGGCGCGCATGACCAGGCTGTCCCGCCACCCCCGGTAGTAGCCCGCGACAGCTCCCAATCCAGATCCGAACAGGAGTCCGATCCCGACGCTCACGACGCCCACGGCAAGGGAGACCCGCGCACCGTAGAGGATGCGCGACAAGATGTCACGGCCCAGATCATCGGTTCCAAGTATGTGGCTCCAAGTGCCCGATTCATACCACACGGGCGGCTTCAACTGGTCGTAAAGGGAGGCGTCCAATGGGTCGTGGGGGCTCAAGACCGGGGCGAGGATGGCGGTCGCGATGAAACCCGCCACGATGAGAAACCCGGCGACAGCCGTGCGGTTCCGGAGCAGCAGGTCCAACTGGTCGAAAACGGGATGCCGGTCTTCCGGATGGTTGGAACGGTCCAATGCCCTCATTTCTCACCGGGATTGCACGTCAACACCCCCAAAGCCCGCCCTGCCTCGAACCCGCTCATAAGCCGTCAGCTTCCTCGGAAATGCACAGGTGCAGCCTATTTGACGCTGATGCGCGGGTTGATGACCGCATAGAGAATGTCGACGGCCAGGTTGATCACTACAAAGATCGTTGCGATGAACAGCGTCCCTCCCTGGATGACCATGTAATCACGCTGACTCACGGCGTCGTACATCCACTTGCCCACACCCGGCCAGGCAAAAATGGTCTCCGTCAGGATGGCCCCCCCGAGCAGAATACCGAACTGCAGGCCGATGGTGGTCACCACTGGAATCAGGGCGTTGCGCAGCGCATGCTTGAAAATCACCATCCCCTGCGAGAGTCCCTTGGCTCGGGCGGTCTTGATGTAGTCCTGCCGCAGCACTTCCAACATGCTCGAACGTGTCATGCGGGCCACGATCGCCAGCGGAATGGTGCTCAGCGTCACGGCCGGCAGGACAAGGTGCCAGAGGGCATCCTTGAACGCCACCCAATTCCGGGTCAGCAATGCATCCAGGATGTAGAAGTTCGTGATCGTCTCCAACTCGATCCCGACGCTCAGCCTGCCCGAAATGGGCAGCCACCCCAGCTGCATGGAAAAGACCAGCATCAAGACCAGCCCCAGCCAGAAAACGGGCATGCTGACCCCGACCAGGGCTGCGACCATGCTGAGGTAATCGAAGATCGAATACTGCCTCGTCGCGGAAATGATGCCGAAAACCATTCCGAACAGACAGCTGAGCAACGTTGCGGCAACCGCCAGTTCGATGGTCGCCGGAAAACGCTGCTTGACCTCGTACCATACTTTCTGCCTGGTCCGGATGGTCTCCCCGAGGTCTCCCTGGGCCAGGCGTTTTAGAAACATACCGTATTGGACGTGAAGCGGTTCGTTCAGGCCCAAATATTCCCGTATGGCGTGAATGGTCTCCGGGTTGGCCCGCTCGCCGACCAACAGTTCGGCCGGATCCCCCGGAGTGATATGGAGCATCAGGAATACAATGATCGTAACGCCCCAGAGCGTGGGAATGAGAATCAGAAATCGGCGGATGATGGTCGCCAGCATGACGGGCCTATCCTCGGGGTCCAACCGGGTTTTGCGTCCAGCCGAAACCGGTGTCGGGACAGGGCCCGGCAGGCCCCTGTCCCGTGTCCGGTTCTCCGAGTCTTGACAACCTTCGGCAGCGGTTGTTCCACCCGGCAAGGGTGGGTGGCCGGAGTGCTTCGCGGCCGAAGCGCCCAGGCCGCCAGGTGTCTACTGGTTTCCCGGAGACTAAGGTTCCAGCCACACGTTCTTCAGGCGAACCGAAGAGGTCGGGTGGAGCTTGAAATTTTTCACCTTGATGCTTTGCGGCCAGATCACCGTGGAATGGGCGATGCATATGAAAGGCATCTCGTCGCGAACCATCTTCTGGGCCTGTTTGTAAATCTCCGTGCGCTTGGCCTGGTCTGTCGTCTCGCGCCCTTCCAGCATCAGCTTGTGATACGCTTCGTTCTTCCACTGGGTTCGAACCGATGTTCCGGCAAGACCGTCCAGGAGAACCGCCAGAAAGTTGTCCGGATCCCCGTTGTCGCCCGTCCAGCCCAACTGGAACAGGTCCATGTCCTCGGGCTGTTCGATCTGTCGCTTGAGGTAAGTTCCCCAGTCGAAACTCACGATGCGGGCCTTGATGCCGATCTTGGCCAGATCGGAGATCATGGCCACGCCGACCTTGAGTCCCTCGGGATTGTAGGGCCGGGCGACGGGCATGGACCATAGCGTCAGTTCGGGAAGACCCTTGCCGTCCGGGTAACCGGCCGCTTCCAGCTCCTTCTTAGCCAATTCTACATCGTAGGGGATGTCCTCGACTGCGTCGTTGTAACTCCACACGATCGGAGGAATAGGGTTTTTCGCGACCTGTCCCATGCCCTGATAGATGTTGTCGACGATCGCCTTGCGGTTGATCCCGTAGGCGAGCGCTTTGCGCATGTGGACGTTCTGCCACAGGGGCTTGGTGTGGTTGAAACTCAGATATCCGATGTTCATTCCCGGTTGGCTGACGAGCTCGAGGCTGCTGTCCTTCTTGGCGATGGCTATATCCGCAGGATTCGGGAACTGGCAGATGTGAATGCTGCCCGACTTCAGCTCCAGGAATCGGACTGAACTATCCGGGATGATTCGGAAAACGATCTTGTCGAGGTAGGGGCCCGCAGATTTGTCCCAGTAATCCGGGTTTTTTTCCAGAAGGATCTGGTCATCCTTGACCCATTTGACAAACTTGAATGGGCCGGTCCCCACCGGGTTGCGGATGAATTCCTTGGGGTTCTTCAGATAGGCCGTTGGACTGATGATGTCCAAAAAGTCCATCCCCAGGTTGGCTAGGAACGGCGCGTTGACCTTTTTGAGCTTGAAGACGACCGTGTGGTCGTCTTTGGCTTCGATGGACTCCACGGTGTTTTCCATGTCCATGTTCCCCCAGTATTCCGAAGGGCGCTCGGCCGGGGGGATCTCCAAACCCTTGTTGAAGAACTTGACGTTGCGCTCCTTCATGAGCCGCCCGATCGAGAATACGACGGCATCGGCGTTGAACGGGGAACCGTCATGGAACTTGACCCCCTTGCGCAGGTGGAACGTGTAAGTCTTTCCATCGGGGGAAATCTCCCAGGATTCGGCCAGCTGGGGCTCGATTTCGGTCGTCTGGTCCTTGTATGTGACGAGACTTTCGTAAACGTTGTCGCAGATTTGGAAGGACATGCCGTCCGTCTGGTAGGCCGGGTCGAGCCCCACGGCGTCTCCCCCGGCTCCGAAAATGAGGGTGCCGCCCCGTTTAGGCTCGGCTGCCTGAGCGAAAGCGGCGAGAAGGCAAACGAACAAAGCTGGAAAAACACACCATTTCTTGTGCATAAACCCCTCCCTGTTGGTTGGTAGTGCCATCCGTTGCCACGAGCGCCGGCGGATTTCGTCGGAAGGCCGAACAGAGGCGCTGCAGGATCGCTTTCCTCCGAGACTGCCGGTGCCGGTTTAAAGCACTTCGGTGAAGCGGTGCGCGATCGAGGCGATCAGGGTAAACCGTTTGTCCGGAGCCCGCTGTGAGGGAGGGAGGCTGGTCAAGGTCGCTTGGAATGCCTGCTCCGTGGAGGGGACTATACCGCAGATGGGCGCATGGCGCGTACAAGAAAATGAGCCGCTCCCAAGCTTGGGGGAATGGGACCCGCCGCCCTTTCAGGAATCGCACGGTCCATGTTCTCACCCTCGGCCCTCAAGACGTGCCAGGATGCGCGACACGACCCCCTCAGGCGGTACGTCGTCCGTGTCGACAAAGAGGTCGGCAGCTGTCTCGTACAAAGGGGAGCGCTCAGTGAGGAGCGTTTGCACTTCGACTTCTGGAGCCAGGCCGGTCAGGGGTGGGCGATACAGGGCCGTCTTGGGGTCCGCTGCCAGACGCTTCAGGATCGTCTCCAGACCTGCACGCAGCCAGACCACGGTGAACCGGCCTCGGAGGATCTCTCGATTCGATGCGCGCAGGACGACGCCGCCTCCCGTTGCCACCACGAGGTGTTCTCGCTCCCCCAGTCGCGCCAGGAGGGCCGACTCTTCCTCTCGAAAGGCATCCCAGCCGAATCGGTCTACCCATTCCCGAATGGGCTGACCGAAGGTTGTCACCAATGCATCGTCCATATCGAGGAAGGTCCAGCCCAGGGATCGAGCCAGTTGCTCTCCGATGAGACTCTTGCCAGTTGCCCGAAAACCCACTAAAGCTATCCTGTCCCGTTTCATGAAACACGTTTCCGAACTGGAGGTCCGACTCGCATCCGCAGAACAGGGGCAGCGCATGGACTCGATCTCCCATCGCACGCACAAAGCAGACCGGAAACCCAAGAAAAGGCTTCATCCCGATCGGTTCGCCTTCCTTCCACCCCTGCTTGCCGGGTTGCTCCGGCTCTTACACCAGACCTGCGATCTGAGGGTGATGGGCGAGGAGTACGAACGTGAAGCCCTGGGCCACGGAAGATCGATGCTGCGTACCTGTTGGCATTTTACGTATCCGACGGTGGTGTACCACTTTCGGAATCGGAACGGAATGCTCATGGTGAGCCGCAGCCGTGATGGGGAGTGGATGGCCCGCATCCTCAAACATCTGGGCTATGAATGCGCCCGGGGGTCTCCCGGCAAGGGGGGTGGGGTCGCCTTGCGCCAGATGATCGCGCACATTCGGTCCGGCAAGCCGGTGGGGCTCATCGCGGACGGATCCCAGGGGCCGGCACTCGAGGCCCAGAAAGGGATTTTGATTTTGGCCCGGCACGCCGATGCGCCGCTGGTTCCGCTGAGTCTCGCATGCGATGCATGCTGGCGCTTGAAGACGTGGGACCGGACCCTCATCCCCAAGCCGTTTTCCCGCATTGTGATGGCTTTTGGGCCCCCCATCTGGGTGCCGCGTGAAGCGTCGTCCGAAGATCTGGAAGCGATCCGGAGGGAGCTTGAGCAAAGCCTTCTCTCGCTCACACGGCAGTGCGAGGAAGCGCTCGGGTTGGCGAGTTCCTGAGAAACCGTGTGCCAGGAACCAACATGAGGGCCTGAGCCCTCGTAGGAGTCGAGCGTGAAGCGTTTGGTCTGCCCCGCATGCTGGATCATGCTTTGTTGCGCTCAGATGGCCTTGTTTTCTTCCGCAAGGGCCGAAACGGGCGAATGGAAGCTTCAACGCCCGCATTACCCGGATCTGATGGCCGTCTGGGGCAATTCGACCGATCGGGTGTTCGCCGTTGGCCGAGGTGGCGTGATCATGATCTATGACGGCGTTTCGTGGAGAAACATGCCGAGTGGCTGCCCGCACGACCTTTGGGGCATTTGGGGCAGCGCCGTCGATGACGTCTATGCCGTCGGGTCGGACAGCACGATCTTGCACTACGACGGTCGAAGCTGGACTCGGGTTGAGCTCGAAAGGGGTCATTATTTCCTTGGAATCTGGGGTTCCGGCCCAAAGGATGTCTTCGCCGTCGGGGCAGGCGGAGTCATTTTCCACTACGATGGAAAGCAGTGGAACCGAATGAGCTCTGGGGTGACCTGGAGCCTTTGGAGCGTGTGGGGCAGTTCCCCGCAGGATGTATTCACCGTGGGGGACGGTGGAACGATCCTGCATTATAACGGGAGGGGCTGGCTTCCGATGAGCAGCGGCACCGAATCCCAGATCCTCAGTGTTTATGGTGTTTCCTCATCGGATGTCTATGCTGTCGGCGCCAAGGGGATGGTGCTCCATTTCGACGGTAAGGAGTGGGCCCGGGTAATCCACTCGACACTGACGGATCTGTGGTCTGTTTGGGGGGACTCAACCGGTAATTTCTTTGCCGTCGGTGCCAAAGGAACCGTGCTCCAGAAGAGGGAAAGCCGATGGGAGCCTGTTGCGACCGGTACGGAGGCAGATCTTTACGCGATTTGGGGAGGGATGGGGAAAAAGGTTTTCGCCGTCGGTTCCAACAGCACCATCTTGCACCATCAGCCATCGCGCTGATGGGGACGGTCAGGATTCCTGCATCTTTATTTTTTTCCGGCTTGTCGGTATTAATACAGCCGGTATCTGGAGCAGGACAGACGGTCGCTCGGGTTCCGCGAGGATCCCGGGAGGAAAGTCCGGGCTCCACAGGGCAGGATGCTGGGTAACGCCCAGTCTCGGCGACGAGGAGGAAAGTGCAACAGAAAGCAGACCGCCCCGCTTCGGCGGGGTAAGGGTGAAACGGTGAGGTAAGAGCTCACCAGTCTCGGTGGCGACACCGGGAGCTAGGCAAACCCCATCCGGAGCAAGACCAAATAGGAGAGCGTTTGAGGGCTGCCCGTCCGAAGCTCTCGGGTAGGTTGCTAGAGCCCCACGGTAACGTGGGGCCCAGAGGAATGACCGTCACCCCGCTCCGCTCCCAGGCGACGTGGGGACACAGAACCCGGCTTATGACCGGCTCCAGATACCTTTTCTTTCCGCCAATGCAGCGAGTGGAACCCATGGCCGTCGTCTATGCCGTCGTGCCCGCCGCGGGGCGAGGTCTCAGAATGGGCGGAGACCGGCCCAAACAGTTTCTCGAGCTCCACGGCCGACCCATCTTGGATCACACCCTGGAAGCCCTGGCTCGGGTCCCGTTCCTCTCGGGGATCCTGTTGGTCGTGCCCGAGGAATTCATCGGACCGGTTCGTGACTGGGTGGAGCAGGGTGGCCCGGCAGGGACTGCGGCACCGCGTCGTCCGGGGAGCCTCGCCTTCATAGTCGCCCCCGGAGGGAACGAGCGCCAGGACAGTGTTTACAACGGATTGAGGCGGCTGCCAGGCGAATGCGACTGGGTGATGATCCATGATGGTGTCCGTCCTTTCGCCAGTGTGGAGCTTTTCGAGCGAACGTGGGCTGCGGCGAGGGAATCCGGAGCGGCCATCGCGGCGGTCCCCTCAACGGACACGGTCAAGCGGGTGGATGACGGCCACGTCACGGAGACTCTGCGTCGCGAGTCGATTTGGCTTGTGCAGACCCCGCAGATCTTTCGCAGGGACATCCTGATGAGGGCCTACGAATCCGCGCGTGAAAACGGATGGGTTGGGACGGATGACGCCTCCTTGGTGGAGCGGTTATCCATCCGCGTTGCGGTGGCCTTGGGGGAGCGGACCAACATCAAGGTGACCACCCCGGACGACCTCGACTGGGGGGAACATTTCCTGCGACGAACGCGCGGGCCGGCATGAGCCGGAGGAAGACGACATCATGCGGATCGGTTTCGGCTACGACGTGCACGCCTTTGTCGAGGGCCGCCCGCTCGTGCTGGGCGGAGTGACCATCCCCCACACGCACGGGCTTCTGGGGCATTCGGATGCCGACGTGTTGCTCCATGCCATCAGCGACGCCCTGCTGGGGGCCGCAGCCCTCGGCGACATCGGGCGTCATTTCCCGGATTCGGATCCCGCCTACAAGGGGATCTCGAGCCTTCTGCTTCTCGAGCACGCGGCGCGGCTCGTTCAAAGCGCCGGTTATACCGTGGCGAACCTCGACAGCACCCTGGTCTTGCAGAAACCGCGGCTGGCCCCCTTCGTCCCCAGGATGACCCTGGCCATCAGCCGGGCCATGAACGTTCCCGAATCGTGCGTGAGCGTCAAGGCCACCACGACGGAGAAACTGGGCTTCACGGGTCGGGAGGAGGGCATCGCCGCCTATGCCGTTGTCCTGTTGGAAGAAACCCGGGAGTGATGCGACCGCACCTCCTCATGTGATTCGACGGGGTGAGCCGCCGGCGGTCCCGCCCGCATCGCCCAGGAGAGCCAGGACTATGACGCTTCAGGTTTACAACACGCTCACGAAATCCAAGGAAGAGTTTATCCCGGCCGAGCCCGGCAAGATCCGGATCTATGTTTGCGGTGTCACCGTCTACGACAGGTGCCATATCGGTCATGCGAGATCCGCAATCGTCTTCGACGTGATCTACCGTTATTTTCTGCATTGCGGCTACGACGTGACCTACGTCCGCAACTTCACGGACATTGACGACAAGATCATCAACCGGGCCAACGAGTTGGGGACGGATTACCGCACCGTCGCCGACCGATACATCGGGGAATTCTACGAAGACATGGACGCCCTCGGGGTGCTTCGTCCAACGTACGAGCCCCTTGCTACGGACAACATTCCGGACATGATCGACATCATCCGGCGTTTGATGGAGCGG